>NZ_JAKEDU010000001.1:0-300000 GCF_021462405.1 Thermus tengchongensis
CCCGCCGCCACACCGTCTCCACCGACACGTACCGCGTTCGCCCCCATCGGTACCCCAGGGCCAGGAGCCTCCGCCGCACCGTCCCCGGATGGAAGCGGGTGAAGAACCGCCCCTCCAAGGCTTCCGCCAGCAGGGGCGCGGTCCAGGCCCTGTCCCCAGAGAGGAGTTCCTGCAGGTACGCGGTCATGGCCTCCGTCCACCGGGGCTTGGCCCCGGGGGCCTTGCCGTCGGCCAGGCCGTCGAGGCCCTGGCGCAGCCACCGCCTGAGGTCCCGCCGGGCTGTGGCCCGGTCCAGGCCCAGGTGGCGGGCGATGCGGGGGGCGGTCCATCCTTGGGCCGCCAGGCGGACGGCCTGGGCGCGGCGGCGCACCTTGTGAGGCACCACGGGGTTGGTCTCCAGTTCCCGCAGCTGGGCGTTTTCCTCAGGACTCAGGTGGATGCGCAGAGGGGCTGGCATGGGGCAACTGTAACGGAGGGGCACTTAGCCACCTGAGCTCCTACTGCCCCAGGTGGAGCAGGTACCGGAAGCTAAGGGGGGGCACGCTGACCTCCTTCCGGTACGTCCGGCCTTCTATGGGATCCCGCCACCCACCCGGCGGTAAGGGTAAGGAGGCGGCCTCGAGGCCGCTGTTGAACGCCGCCAGCACCTCCCCTTCTCCCGGTTCCCCCCGGAAAAAGGCCAGAAGGTAGCCCTCACCGTAGTAGGTCCGGAACACGGCGCTTCGAAGGGCCGGAAGCTCCCGCCGCCACCTTGCCAGCTCCCGGTAGAAGGCCAGGGTTTCCCCCTGGCACCTCCCCCACTGGAAGGGGTACCGGTTGAGCTCCAGTGGGGGATCCGCCGGCCTTTCCCCGGTGAAGCCGCACTCATCCCCCTGGAAGGTTACGGGGAGGCCTGGAAGGGCATAGAGCATGGCCGCCGCCAAGCGTTGCCGGGCACGGGCCTCCGGGCTGGGGATGTCCTTCAAGCCGTCACCCCCCAGCTCCGTGAGCAGGCGGGCGGTGTCGTGGGAGGTGATCAAGTTGAAACCCATGCCCGCCACAGCTTCGGGGTAGAGGGCATAGACCCGGGCGAGATCAGCCAAGGCCCGGCGGGCGTTATAGAGGGCCAGGTTCCCTCCCCTGGCAAAGCGGAGCAGGATATCCCTGCCGATGGCGTAGTTCATCAGCGAGTCAAACTCGTCCCCTTGAAGCCAGCTCGGATCCCTCTGCCAGATCTCCGCCACCAGGTAGACATCTGGCCTGATGGCCTTCAGCGCGGCCCGCATCTCCTTGAAAAAGGCATGGGGGTTCAGCACATCCCCGGGCACGTCCACCCGCACCCCGTCAAAGCCAAAGCGTACCCAATATTTGGCCACCTCAATCAGATAGCGCTTCACCCCGGGGTTTGCGGTGTTCAGCTTGGGCAGGCTCCCTAACCCCCACCATCCCTCGTAGGCCGATCCGTCACCCGGCACAAAGGGCCACCGCTTGATGAAGTACCAGTTCCAGTAAGGGGAACGGGGACCCCTTTTCACCACATCCTGGAAAGCCCAGAAGCCCAAACCGGTGTGGTTGGGAACGAAGTCGAAAACCACCCGCATGCCCCGGCGGTGGGCCTCGTCCAAAACCCTGCGCAAAAGGGCTTTGTCGCCGAACTTGGGCGAGACCTTGAGGTAGTCATGGGTGTCGTAGCCATGGGCTGAGCCGGAATCAAAGATCGGGTTCAAGTAGATCACGGTCACCCCCAGGGCTTCCAGATAGGGAAGCTTCGCTAGCACGCCGGCAAGATCCCCACCGAAGTATTGGTGGCAACAGTGCAAGGGCGAAGGGGGATCGCCCCAGCGGGAAAGATGGGGCCTGGCCCCAGAGGAGCGCTGCCACACCTGGTTAAAGCGGTACTCGTCGGTTTCCAGGGCCAGGGCGTCGTTGCTGGAATCCCCGTTGTAGAAGCGCTCGGGGAAGACCTGGTACCCCACCCCCTCCCCCACCCAGGCCACCTCGGCAAAGGGGTTGCTGGGAGGGGTAAAGGGGCCGAAGGCCTCCTCTTTCCCGTCCTGAGCGCGCACCCAGATGCGGTAAGCCCCTACGTCCTTAGGCAGGGTGCCACGCCAAACCTCGGTTCCCGGAAAATTCAGCTGAAGGTGCATGGGGAGCCTCTTTCCTTCCACCTCCACCCAGGCGGCCGCCACCGCCCCCTCCCCCGCCCGGAAGCGCACGGAAAGCTGGTTGTCGGCATAGGACACATACTGGGCGTCCAAGGGATCATGGGCGAAGCCCAGGGCCACGGGCTCCACGGGAGGGGTGGGGGCTACCGGGGCCTGGACCACGATGACGGCATTTCGCCCCCCGAAGCCATCGTCCACACACCCTGCCGCCTTCGGGTCCACCATGGGCGTGCCGAAGGTGGGATCGTGGCACATGTCCCTGGGCCACTGGCCGTTGATGAAGAACTTGTACTGGTGCTCCCCTGGATCCAGGTCCACGGTGACCGCCCAGGATCCGTCCTCCTTCTGCATGGGGGTTTCCCCCCAGCCGTTGAAGGAACCCCTTAGGCTTACCGAGTGCACCTCGAGGCCCGAAGGAGGGGTGTAGCGGAAGGCTACCGGGACCGCCAAGGGCAGGCTAAGCCATACCCACACCGCCAGGATCCTCCCCATGCTCCCTCCTTTTCTCACCCCATAGAAGCGCTTCCATCACACTCCCATTACCCTTTTGCGCAACCCCAGAGGGAGCCGGGCCGCAAATCCCTCACCCACCTACGGATTCCGTCCCCCTGAGGAATGCCTCGGCCCTTGGTAAGGATAACGAAGGTACCATGGACGTATGCGCCTTATCGGCGTTGCCACTCAGTATCGCCAGAACGAGGGCCTCATGAACCAGAGGTTCTGGGGCCTCCTGGAGTTCTACCTGGAGGCCCTTGCCTCCCAGGGCCTGGCCCATGTCCTCCTGCCGCCGCAGGCACCGGAGGCTTTGGAGCGCATCCTGCCGCATCTGGACGGGCTTCTCCTCCCCGGAGGCGGGGACGTGGACCCGGCCCGCTACGGGGAGGAGCCTCACCCCCGCCTGGGGGAGGTGAGCCCGGAGAGGGACGCCCACGAGCTCTTCCTGGCCCGCTACGCCGCGGAGAAGGGCCTCCCGGCCCTGGGCGTATGCCGGGGCATCCAGGTGATGAACGTGGCCTTGGGGGGAACGCTCTACCAGGACCTCGAGGCCCAGGGCTTTACCGAGGTGCAGCACCACCAGAAAAGCCCCGCGCCCGCCCTGGGCCACCTCGTCCGCCAGGTGGCGTCAGGCCCGCTCTCCCGGCTCTTCCCCGAAACTTTCCGCGTGAACTCCTACCACCACCAGGGCCTGAAGGCTCTGGGAAGAGGGCTGAAGCCCCTGGCGGTGGCCCCGGACGGGCTGGTGGAAGCCGTGGCCCTGGAGGGGCATCCCCTCTTCCTGGGGGTGCAGTGGCACCCCGAGCTCCTCCAGGAGCACTGGGGCCTTTTTGGCCTCCTGAAGGGGTAGTCGTTCACCACACGTTCACACGGGAGGCCTTCTCCCTTCACCTCCTCCCCCCTACCCTAGGGGCGACCCTGGGAAGGGTCAGAAAGGAGAAGGCCATGAAAGGCAACGCTTGGTTGGTTCTGGCAGGACTGGTGGCGGCGGGGCTGGCGGTGGCGTATGGACCTCGGGCTGGCTTCGGCGTGGGCACGCCCCAAGCAGGGGTGGTAGCGGGCCTGGCGGGCACCCTCCACGACGAAGCGGCTTCCCTCCTGGGCCTCACCCCGGAGGAGCTGGTGGCCCTGCACCAGCAGGGCAAGACCCTGGCGCAGATCGCCCAGGAGCTGGGGATGGACCCCGCCAAGCTGGAGGCAGAGCTGGTGGAAGCCCGCAACTCCGCCATTGACCAGGCGGTGCAGGCGGGCGCCCTGCCTCCTCACCCTGGCGGAAAGCGGGGGCCTGCGGCTTACGCCTGAGCCCCTGGACCCCCAGGATCTGGTGCGCGGGGTCCTGGAGGGCTACGCCGGCCAGGCGGCAGCCAAGGGGGTGGCCCTCCAGGTCCTGGGAAGCGCCCCTCCCCTCCTTGCGGACCGGGAGGCCCTAAAGCGCGTCCTGCACAACCTCCTGGACAACGCCCTCCGCTATACCCCTCCCGGGGGGCGGGTGGAGGTGTCCTTGGAGACGCAGGGAGGCGAGGTACGCCTGGCGGTGCGGGACACGGGGCCCGGCCTGAAACCAGGAGAGGAAGAGCGGGTCTTCCAACGCTTCTACCGGGGCGACCCCGCCCGCAGCCGTGGGGGTAGCGGGCTGGGTCTAGCCATCGCCAAGAGCCTGGTGGAGGCCATGGGCGGCCGCGTGCGGGCGGGCAACCACCCCGAGGGAAGAGCCTGGTTCGCCCTCTGGCTCCCCCAGGCCGGGGGCGTTTACGCTCCGTTTACCACTGAAGCCTAGCCTCGTGGATGGAGGTGGAGGATGAGTAGAAAGCCCGCCATCTTCTGGAGCGGTTTGGTCCTCCTGGCCGCCTGCCAGCTGGCGCCGCAAAGCGGAGAGGGGTTCCAGGCCTTGGGGGTGTTGGGGGGCACGCCGGAGCGGCCAACCCTGATGGGCAAGGTTCTGGACACCGCTGGGGCTAACCTCACTTGGGCTACCTTGACCACCACCCCCAGCACCCAGTTTGAGGCCCGCGACCAGCACCTGACCCGGGAAGACTTCTTTACCCTCCTGCGGGAGGGCGACCGGGTGGAGGTCAAGGGCACCCTCTCCGGAACCACCATCCAGGCCAGCAAGGTGGAGCTGAAAGGGCGCTAGAGGAAACCTTTCGGGGGCGGGGCTACTGGCCCCGCCCTTCGCTTACGGAAGATTTACGGAGACGCTCTAGCCTAAAGGCGAGGAGGTGGATGAAGATGCGCTGGATGACGCTTCTTCTCACACTGGGATGGGCCTTGGCCACCGGGTACCAGGTGCAAGGGGAAGCCGTGTACGAAGCTCGGGCGCCCCTGGGGGCTTTCCAGGGGGTCAACCCTACCCTGAAGGGGCAGGTGGTCTTTGACCTCACCAAGGGCCAGCTCCAAGGAAGGGTGTGCCTGGATCTCGCCGCCTGGGACTCCAAGGAACCCCTTAGGGACCGCCATACCCGCGACATGTTCCAGGTGGACCGCTATCCCCAAGCCTGCCTCACCGTGGCCGGCTACGACGCGCAAAAGGGTCTGGTGCAGGGCACGCTCAGCCTGCACGGGGTAGAGAAAAAGGTGGCCTGGCCCCTTCGCTACACCCTCGCGGAGGGGGGCAAGCGGGTCAGCTTTGAAGGGGAGTTCGAGCTCCTTCTGAGCGACTACGGGCTGAAGGCCCCCACCTTCATGGGGATGCGGGTGCAAGACCGGGTCATGGTGCGGGTCAAGGGGCAGGGGGTGGCCCAGTGAGGCGCCTCGGATGGCTTCTTCTGGTGGGGCTGGCCCTGGCCGGCGAAGGCGAGCGCTACCTCTACGTGCGCTGGGATGCGGAGAAGGGCCAAGCCCTCCTTTCCAACGGCGCGCCGCTGCCGCCAGGGGTGCCCCTCATCCCGGGACAGTACGTGGAGCTGGAAAAGGGGCGGCTTAAACCCAAGCGGCAATGGCAACCCCCGCAGGACCTGGTGCGGGTGTATACCCCCCGGGAGGTCAGCCGGGTGGTCTTTAGCCACGAGCGCCATTTCGCCGCTCTAGGGGCAAAGGGAAGTACTTGCGAGAGCTGCCATACCGCCTTGGACGCAAACAAAGCGTGGAAGAGCCTAGCCCCTACCCCGGCCCTCGAGTCCCACGGGGCCACCTCCCTAGGCCGCTTCTGCGCCACCTGCCACGACGGTAAGACCCGGCCCACCTCCGTGCCAGGAAACCAGAGCCCCCTCAGCACCCCCATCTTCACCGCCTTCGGCCGCAAGGGGGAAGCCTCCTGCGCCCACTGCCATGCCCCCAAAGATCACGGGCAGGACTTCACCTCTGGTCACGGAGAGCTAGCAGAAGACGGGGGATCGAGGCAGTGCGCCACCTGCCACCGGGGAGCTTCGGGCCTCACCGCTCAGGAGCGTACCCTGGTCCAAGCCTTCCAAAGGGCGCAACTGGCCCTGATCCACAACCCCGAGGACGAAAAGGCCTTTAATGCGGTCCTCCCTGCCAACTTCTGCGCCTACTGCCACGGGCTGGACAGGGAGGCCTGGGGCGGGAAAGACTAAAGGCGAAGCCATGGGAGAACTCTTGGAAAAGCGCTTCCCCGACCTGGTGGCCCTCCTGGTAGCCCTGGGCTTCATGACCCTTTTGGCCGAGCTCCTCCCCACCGGGCACACGGAAGGGCTGCAGGTGCTGGCCCCCGTAGCCGCAGGAGTGGGGGCAGGCCTCACGGCCCTAGGGCTTCTGGTACCGCGGCTCCACCTACCCTCCCTAGCCGCCCTCCTTCTCGTGGGCGCCAGCGGCCTGGTAGGCCTGGTGGTGCACCTGGAGGAGTCCTTGGAAGGAGCAGGCATGGGCTGGGTGCAGACGGTGGACGAGGAGGGCTACGCGTACCCCGGGTACCCGCAAGAGGCGGAGGGTGGGCAGGCCGGGGAGGAACCTGAGGGGAACCCTCCGCCCCTGGCCCCCCTCAGCCTCTCGGGCCTGGGGCTCCTTGGGGCTTTGGCCCTGTATGTGAAGCGGCCATGAGGGTCTTGGTGGTGGAGGACGAGGCCGGGATCCGCGAGCCGGTGGTTGCCCTTCTGCGGCGGGAGCGCTACGAGGCCTTGGGCGTCGAAAGCCTGGAGGAAGCTATCCATCTCCTGGCCGAGGGAGAGCCCGACGTCATCGTTTTGGACGTCATGCTTCCCGAAGGAGAGGACGCCGGCTTCCGCTTCGCCGAGGATCTCCGGCAGTCGGGCTACCGGGGGGCCATCCTCTTCCTCACTGCCCGGGATGCCTTGGAAGACCGGGTGCAGGGCTTGGAGCTGGGCGGGGACGACTACTTGGTCAAGCCCTTCCACCTGGAGGAGCTCCTGGCCCGGGTGCGGGCCCTGGCCCGCCGCAGCGCCGACTTCAAGGGGCGCAGGCTGGAGCGGGGCCCCCTGGCCGTGGACCTGGCCGCCCGGCAGGTCTACTGGGAGGGCCGGGAAGTGGCCCTTTCCCCTAAGGCCTTTGCCCTCCTGGAACTCCTGGCTCTGAACCCAGAAAAAAGTCTTTAGCCGGGAAGAGCTCTTGGAAAGGCTTTTTCCTGGGGCAGAGAGCGAGGCAGTGTTGCGGGTGTACGTGTAAAAGCTTCGGCAAAAACTCGCCCCCTGGGTGGTGGAGCGGGTGCCCGGGGGTTACCGCCTGGGGAAGCCATGAGCCTACGCATCCGCCTGGCCTACACCTTCTTCCTCCTCACCTTCGCCAGCGGGCTCCTTTCCCTGGCGGGGGGCTACTTGGTCTTTCGCAACCTGGTGGAGCGGGACATCGCCCAGGACCTGGCGGAGCTTTCCGGGCGTGTGGCCCGCACCCTCGTCCTCACCCAGGAAGGGCCGCGCCTGGCCGAGGGGGACATCTTCCTCGGCACCCATTATGTCTTCGGGTTCCGGCTCCTGCAGGGGGAGAGGCCCGTGCTGGAGGGGGGATTTGCCCCCGAGGCAAGCGGGACCTGGCGGACCCTGTCCACCTCTTGGCAGGGCTACAACCTAGAGGTGAGCCTGCGGGTGGAGGAGTACCAGCGGGCCCTGAGCGCTTTTCTGCGGGCCGGCCTAAGCCTCCTCTTGCCCCTTTTGTTCCTCGCGGCCCTTTTGGGCTACGCCACGGCCGGGTTCATTACCCGGCCCCTGGAGAGGCTTTCGCAAGCGGTGGAGAGCCTCTCGGCCCTACGTTTTCCCGAGCCCCTCCCCTTGGAGCGTGACCGGGAGCTTGCCCGCCTCACCCGGGGTTTCAACCGCCTGGTGGAAGCGGTGCGCAGTGCCCTGGAACGGGAGCGGCTCTTTACCCGCTACGCCTCCCACGAGCTCCGGAGCCCCCTGGCGGTCTTCCGCGCCCAGCTGGATGCAGCCAGGCAGGGCCTGATCCCTTGGGAGGAAGCCCTGCCCCACATGGAGGGGGCTTTGCGCAGGATGGAAGCGGTGCTCCAAGGCCTCCTAGCCCTGGCCCGACCCGAGGAGGGCAACCTGGCCCCCATGGAGCTGGCGGAGTACCTGGAGGCGTCCTTGAAAGATAAGGGGGTCCGCCTGCTTCTGCAGGGCCCGGCCTGGGTTCTGGCCCACCCTTTGCTGGTGGACCGACTCGTGGACAACCTTCTGGCCAACGCCTTCCGCCACGGCGCCCCGCCGGTGGAGGTCCGCCTCTTCCCCAACGGGGACAGTGTGGTGCTGGAGGTGCGGGACCACGGCAAAGGGGTCCGCGAGGAGGACAAGGAGCGCCTCACCCGCCCCTTCTTCCGCGGCCCGGGCGGCCCCGAGGGGCTGGGCCTGGGCCTGGCCCTGGTGGAGCAGGTGGTCCGAAGGCTCGGCGGCACCTTGGAGTTCGCCAACGCCCACCCGGGCCTGCGGGTCCGGGTACGGCTTCCGCGGAGGGAAGATGCGGCGGCGTGAGGTCTTGGGGCTCCTCCTCTCCCTCCTTTCCGGCGCGGCTCTAGCCGACTCCCAGGAAGGAAAGGAGGGGAAGAAGCGGGAAGAAGGGGAGAAGAAACGCAAGGGGGAGGAGAAGACCTCACCAGGGGCTTCCGAGGGGAAGGAGGACCCGGTGTTCTACGGCCAGGTGGAAGCGGTGCAGGGCACCACCCTTTGGGTGGCCGGCCGCGCCCTTAGGGTGGAATCACCGCTTCTGCCCTACCTGGTCCCGGGCATGGTGGTTCAGGTTAAGGGACCGAGCGTGACCGTGGTGAGCCCTGGGAACTGGGCCTACTACCAAGGCCCAGGGGAGGCCCTGGGCCTGGGGCGGGGCCCCGTGAGGGCCTGGTGGAAGGAGGGAGTCCTGTGGCGGGTCTGGCCGGGCGACGGCCAGGAAACCCTGGTGGTGGCCCGCTTTGAGCACGGGGTTTGGCTTGGCGTTCCCAAGGGCCTCCCCCTCGGGAAGCCGCCGATAGAAGGCTGGTGGCTGGTCCGGCTGACGGGTAGCAAGGTGAAGGGCCTTGAGCGCCTGGGCGACTGACCAGAGAGAAACTACTCCCCCTCCCAAAGCCCTTCCAGGGGCTCCCTTTCCCTCAAGACCTCCCACCCCTCCCCCGTCCAGAGGAGCTCCAGGGGCCTCGGGGTGTCCAGGTAGGTGAGGGCCATGCTGGCCCCGTACGCCCCGGCCTCCAGGAAGGCCAAGGCCTCCCCCTCCTCCGGCATGGGCAGGGGCACGTCCCGGGCCAGGACGTCCCCCGCCTCGCAAGCCGGGCCCGCCAGGTCAAACACCCCCGCCTCACGGCCCTCCTGGGGATAAAGGGGCAGGACCGGGTGCCGGGCCCCGTAAAGGGCAGGCCGCAGGAGGCTCGTCATCCCCCCGTCCAGAAGGAGGTAGCGCCGCCTGGTGGCCTTCACCCCCACCACCCGCACCACCAGGACCCCGGCCTCCGCCACCAGGTAGCGCCCGGGCTCCAGCCAGACCTCGGCCCCGTAGAGGCGGGCCAGCGCCTCCATGGGCCCGGCCAAAGCCTTCAGGTCCAGGCGGAGGCCGAACCCACCCCCCAGGTCCAGAACCGCCACCGGCCCCACCTGCGGGTAAAGGGCCTCCAGCACCCGGTAGCCCTGGAGGAAGTCCTCCACCCCCTCGAGGGCCGAGCCCAAGTGGAGGTGGAGGCCGAGAAACCGAAGGCCCTTCTCCCGGGCCAGGCGCACCAGGCGGGGCACCGCCTCGGGAAGCACCCCGAACTGGCTCTCCCCCCTGCCCGTGGCCAGGTGCCCGTGGGTGCGCACGGGCAGGTCCGGGTTCACCCGGAGGAGGACCCTGGCCCCTGGGAGGTGGCGGGCGACCCGCTTTAGATCCCCTTCCGAGTCCAGGACCACCACAGGGGCCTGTTCCCGCACGGCGGCAAGGGCCGCTTCCGTCTTCACCGGGCCGTTCCAGACCACCGTCTCTGGGGAAAACCCCGCCCGGTAGGCCCTGAGCACCTCCCCCAGGGAAACCACCTCCGCCCCCAGGCCCAGGGCCCGAAGCCGTCGGAGAAGCCCCAAGCGGGGGTTGGCCTTGAGGGCGTAGAAGAGCCGGGCGAAGGGGAAGGCTTCCCGCAAGCGGGCCACCTGGACCGCCACCCGGCCCCAATCGTAGGCGTAGAAGGGGGTGGGGTAGCGCCCTAGGGCCTCCTGGAGAGCTTGGCGGAAGAGGGCATCCAGCACGGCCTACCCCTTCAGGCTCCCCAGGGTGAGGCCCTGGATGAAGTAGCGCTGGGCCAGGAGGAAGACCAGGATGGGCGGGATGGTGCCCAGGGTAAGCCCAGCCATGAGCACCGTCCACTCCGTGGAAAACTGCCCCTGGAAGACCGCCAGGCCCACGGTGAGGGTGCGCATCTCCAAGGAGTTGGTGACGATGAGGGGCCAGAGGAAGCTGTTCCAGCCCGCCAAGAAGGTGAAGGTGCCCAAGGTGGCCAGGGCGGGGGCCGCTAGGGGCAGGGCCACCTTCCAGTACACCTGCCAAGGGCTTGCCCCGTCCACGATGGCCGCCTCCTCCAGCTCCTTGGGCAGGTGCAGGAAGTGCTGGCGCATGAGGAAGATGGCGAAGGCGTCGAAGAGCCCGGGCAGGATCAGGGCGTAGTAGGTGTCCACCCAGCCCAGGTTCCGCATGAGGATGAAGAGGGGGATGATGAGGACGTGTACCGGAATCATGAGGGTGGCCAGGAAGAGGAGGAAAAGCGCCCCCTGCCCCCGGAAGCGGAAGCGGGCGAAGGCGTACCCCCCCATGGCCCCGCTGGTCAGGTTCAAGAAGGTGAGGCCCAAGGCCACCACCAGGGAGTTCAGATACCAGCGGCCAAAGGGCACGCTGGTGAGCACCTTTTGGTAGTTCTCCAGGTGGAGCTCCTTGGGCCAGACCTCCACCGGCAGGTCAAAGACCGCCCCCGGGGCCTTGAGGCTGGTGGACACCATCCAGAAGAAGGGGACCAGCATGGTGAGGCCCCCCGCGAGGAGGAGCAGGTAGACCAAAGTGTCCCAGAGCTTACCCAAAAGCTTCATGCTTCCTCCACCACCCAGCGCCGCCTCAGGGTCCACTGCAGGTAGGTGAGGGCAAAGAGGACCAGGAAGAGCACCCAGGCGATGGCCGAGGCGTAGCCCATCTCAAAGGGGAAGGTGCCGAAGGCCTTGCGGTACAGGTAGAGCATGAGGACGTTGGTGGCGTCCACCGGGCCGCCCCCGGTCATGGTGTAGACCAGGCCGAAGACCTGGAAGCCCCCGATCATAGCGAGAAGGGTGTTGAGGAAGACCGTGGGGGTGAGGAGGGGCAGGACCACGTAGAAAAAGCGCTGGAAGGTGTTGGCCCCGTCCAGGCTGGCGGCCTCCAGGTACTCCTTGTTGATGTTCTGAAGCCCCGCGAGGAAGATGAGCATGCGGAGGCCCACCCCCGCCCAGACGGAGGCCAGGATCACCCCCCACATGGCCCAGGCGGGGTCGGAAAGCCACCCCGGCCCCTCCTGGGCCAGCCACACCGCCCAGCCGGGGGCCTCGAGGCCCAAGAGGGTGAAAAGACCAACCAGCCTCTCCCCTACCCAGCGCAGGAAGAGGTTCACCGGCCCCACGGTGGGGTTCAAGACCCAGCGCCAGAGGAGGCCCACCGCCACCACGCTGGTCACCGTGGGCAGGAGGTAGAGGGTGCGCAGGAGGCGCACCCCCGGCCAGGGCCGGTTCAGCCCCAAGGCCAGGAGGAGGGCCAGGACGATCTCCAGGGGCACCGCCACCGCCACGTAGAAGAGGGTGTTGAAGAAGGCCTTGTGGAAGACGGGATCTTCCAGGAGGCGGCGGTAGTTCTCCAGACCCACCCAGTTCTCCTGAAAGGTACGCCAGGTGAGGGGGCGGAGGCCGTCGTACTGGATGAAGGAGAGGAAAAGGCTGGCCAGAATGGGCCCCAGGTTGAAGGCCAGGAAGCCCGCCAATGAGGGCAGGAGGAAGAGGAGGGGAAAGCGGTAGTAGGCGCGCACGGGGGCCTCCTGGCCTTTTGGGCTAGCGCCGCTTCCTTTCCGCCTGGACCTCGTCCAGGATCTTCTGCACCTGGGGCGCCACCCCGTCCAGGGCGGCCTTCAGGTCAGCCTTGCCCTGCCAGACGGGCTCCAACGCCTTGTTGATCAGCTGCAGGGCCTCGTTCCAGCGCTCAAAGGTCTCCGTGGGACGGGCGGTGCGGTTCACCGTGAGGAAGTACTGCTGGTTCTTGGGCGGGGGCGGTACGAAGAAGTCCTTGAGGTTTTGGATGCTCTTTTCCACGTTCTTCACGTCCACGCCCCGGGCCGGGATGATGAGGCCGGTCCTGGTGAAGATGCGGCTGGCCTCCGGGCCCGCCAGGAAGGAGAGGAGCTTCCAAGCGGCCTCGGGGTTCCTGGTGCCCGCGGCCATGACCCAGCCGGAGCCGTCAATATCCACGATGCTCCCCGCCTTGCCCCGGGGGAAGGGCACCACGTCGAAGTCGAACTTGGCCCGGGCCTTCAGGGTGGGCACCCGCCAGCGCCCGTCCACGATCATCCCCGTCTGCCCGTTCAGGAACATGGTGAAGGCCCCCCGGTCCTGGGCCTCCTCCGGGGTGGGGGCCACCCGGTGCCTGTAGCGGAGGTCCAGGTAGAACTGGAGGCCCTCCAGGGAAGCCGGGCTATTCAGGAGGAAGCGGGTGTGGTCGGGGCTGTAGAAGCGGCCGCCCGCGGACCAGACCCAGGGCTGCCAAAAGAGATAGAAGGTCTGGAAGGAAACCCCCCACTGCACCCGCTTGCCGTCCCTCTCCACGGTGAGGGCCTTGGCGTAGCGGAGGAAGTCCTCCCAGGTCCAGTCGGGCTTGGGGTCGGGGAGGCCCGCCTTCTTGAGAAGGTCGCGGTTGTAGAACACCACCAGGTTGGACACGTCCCGGGGCAGGCCGTACTGCTTCCCCTCCCACTGGAAGGCCTTGAGGATGCCGGGGAAGATGTCGGCGGTGGGGTACTTATCCCGCTGGATGAAGGCGTCCAGGGGGGCGAGGACACCCCTCGAGGCCATCCCCGGGAAGTCGATGTTGTTGAGGAAGAAGACGTCCGGGGGCGTGCCCGCGGCCATCATGGCGGTGATCTTGGCCAGGTACTCGGCGGAGGGGATGTTGATGTACTCCACCTGGATGCCGGGGTTTTTCTCCTGGAAGACCTTCAGGACCTCCTGGTAGGCCTTGATCTCCTCCTGGCTCCCCCAGCTGGCCAAGACCAGCTTCTGAGCGGAGGCCAGGCCCAAAAGGAGCGCCAAAACACCAACCAGCCACCTTCTCATGGTTCACCTCCAAAAACCCATTGCCCCGAGGGGGCGTACACCCCCGCGAGGGCCTCCAACGCGGCCCGCACCTGGACCGCGCGGTAGCCGTGGGTGGCGAGGTACCCGGTGGGCCTGGGCAGGAAGCGCAGGTCGTCGGGGTTGCCCAGGGCCACCACGTACAGGGGCTTGCCCAAGGCGAAAAGGGCCTGCACCAAGGCCTTCTGCCCCTCCTTGAGGGGGCCCAGCCAGCGGTGGGTGGAGACCACCACCCGCTCCGCCTTCTTGGCCTCCTCCACCGCCTTGGCCACCTCCTGAGGGGAGGGGTCCTCGGAGAGGTTCAGGCCAAAGCTTCCCGGAAGGTACCGGGGCGCCAGGTCGGCCAGGCTGGGCTCGGCCCCGTAGCGCTCGGAGAGCCTCAGGCCCAGGACCAAGGTGCCCCGGCCGGGGATGGGAAGGGGGCCGAAGCGGTGAACCACCCCCCGGCGGGCGGCCTCGAGGGCCAAAGCCTCCTCCTCCTTGGGGGTGAAGGGGCACTCCCCCTTCCCCGCCCGCAGGAGGGCGGCCCGCCGCCTCGCCTCCTCCACCCGGGCGAGGGGGATCTCCTTCCCCAGGGCCTTCTGCAGGCGGGCGTGGACCTCGCGGATGGTCCCCTCCTCCGGCTCCAGGAGGAGGAGGTCAGCCCCCGCCCGCACCGCCTGCACCGCCGCCTCCCCCGCCCCAAAGTGGCGCTTGATGGCCCCCATGGCCATGTCGTCGGTGAGGAGGGCCCCCTGGAAACCCATCTCCTTCCGGAGGAGGCCGGTGAGGATGGCCGGGGAGAGGGTGGCCGGGTACCTGGGGTCCAGGGCGGAGAACACGATGTGGGCGGTCATGAGGGCGGGCATCCCCGCGGCCACGTAGCGGCGGAAGGGCAGGAGCTCCACCCGCTCCAGGGCTTCTTTAGGCTTGTCCACCCGGGGCAGGTCCAGGTGGGAGTCCACCCCCGTGTCCCCGTGCCCCGGGAAGTGCTTGCCCACAGGTCTAGCCCCCGAGCGCAAGACCCCCTTGGCAAAGGCCAGGCCCATGCGGGCCACCCGCTCGGGGTCGGCGCCGAAGGAGCGCAGGCCGATGATGGGGTTGTCCGGGTTGACGTTCACGTCCAGGACCGGGGCCAGGTTCACGTCCGCCCCCAGGCGGCGCACCTGGCACCCCAGGGCCCAGCCCACCCGCTCCACCAGGCCCTCGTCCCCGCTGGCGGAAAGGGCCATGGCCGAGGGGAAGCGCACCACCCCTTCCCGGTAGGAGGTGAAGGGCCCCCCCTCCTGGTCCACCAGGAGGAGGAGATTTGGGTCCAGGGCCCGAAGCCGCCGCACCACCCCTTGGGGGTCGCGGCGCAGGTTGGAGGGGTAGAGGATGACCCCCGCAGGCCGCACCTCGCGCAGGAGCCTTTCCGGCACCTCCTCCCCCCTAAAGCTCACCACCATGAAGGCCCCCGCCTGGGCCGCCGCCATGCCCATCCCCGCAAGCAGCGCCAAGAGCCTCACCTCCCCACCTCCGCCAAGGCCCCCCGCACGCCCTTCGCCTCCAGGAGGGCCAAGGCCTCCCCTGGTTCCAGGCCCAGGGCCACCAGGGCGGCCAAGGCGGGCTCGGGGTAGACCTCGAGGAGCGCCAAGGCCTCCTCCTGGCTGACCCCCGAAAGCTCCCGCACCAGGGCCGCCCCCCGGGCCCTAAGCTTGGCGTTTTGCGCCCGCATGCGGGCCATGCGGTTGCCGTAGACCCGGCCCAAAAGGACCATCACCAGGGTGGAGAAGAGGTTCAGGGCCACCTTCTGGGCGGTGCCCGCCCCCAGGCGGGTGCTCCCGGCGATGGGCTCGGGGCCCGTGAGGAGGAGGACCGGGTGGTGGGCCTCCGCCAGCAGGGGGGCCCCAGGGTTGTTGGCCAGGGCCACGGTGAGGGCCCCCCGCGCCTTGGCCCCCCTCAAGACCCCCAGGGTGAAGGGGGTGGCGCCGCTGGCCGCCACCGCCAAGAGCACGTCCTTCTCCCCCAGGGTCTGGCCTAAGGCTAAGCCCCCTTCCAGGTCGTCCTCGGCCCCCTCCGCCGCCTCCACCAGGGCCTTTTCCCCGCCGGCCAGGAGGTAGCGCACCCGGCTGAAGCCAAAGGTGGGCCAAAGCTCCACCCCGTCCAGCACCGCCAGCCGGCCGCTGGTGCCCGCCCCGGCGTAGACCAAGTACCCCCCTTGCCGCAGGCGGCTGGCGGCCTCCACCGCCGCCTTCTTCAAGGCCGGCAGGGCAGGCCAGAGGGCGGCCACGGCCCGGAGCTGGGCCTCGAGGAGGGCCATGAGCACCTCCTCCGGGGGCCAAAGGTCCAGGTCCCGGTAGCGCTGGGCCACGTCTTCCGTCATGCCACCTCCGCGGCCAGGGCGTTCCCCACCGCCCGGCGCAAGGGCGCCAGGGAGGGCCGGTGGCGGGTGGGGTGCACGGCGTTGGTGAGAAGGGCCCAGGCGTAGCCCCGCTCGGGGTCCACCCACACCCCCACCCCGGTGAAGCCGGTATGGCCAAAGGCCCTCTCGGAAACCAGACTTCCCCCATGCCACCCCGGGCGCTTCCGCTCCCAGGCAAGGAGCCTTTCCCCGTGGGGCCTTTGCATCTCCTCCAAGGCCGCCCGGGAAAGCCAGGTGCCCTGGAGGATGGCCCCAAGCTCCCCCAAGACCCCTTCCAAGGTGCCGAAGAGCCCCGCGTGCCCCGCCGCTCCCCCCAGGGCAAAGGCGTTCTCGTCGTGGACCTCCCCCCGGAGCACCCGCCCCCGCCAGGGGCAGCGCTCCGTGGCCACGCTCCGCTCCTGGGGAGGGGCGAAGGTTAACCCCGCGGGCAAGGGGAAGTCCCTTAAGGGCCGCCCCCGCACCCGCTCCAGGAGGAGGCCCAGGAGCATGTACCCGATATCCGAGTAAGCGGGCTCGCCCAAAGGCCAGGGGTGCTGCAGGAGGCGGGCCTTGAGGGCCTCCCCCTGCCCCCAGGTGTAGAGGGCCTCCCAGGGGGGCAGGCCCGCGGTGTGGGCCAAAAGGGCGCGCACGCTCACCCCCTTCAGGGGGTGGTCCTTAAGCCAGAGCATCTCCGGAAGGTGCTGGGCCAGCGGGTCGTCCAGGTCCAGAAGCCCTTCCTCCACCGCCTTCAGCACCTCCTTCAGGGTGAACAGGGGCTTGGTGAGGCTCGCCAGGTCAAAGTAGAAGCCCGCCTCGAGGGGCACGGGCTCGGGTTCCCGCTGGGCCAGGCCCAGGTGGAAGGCCTCCCGGCGGCCGTCAGCGAAGACCACGCCGAAGGCCACCCCCGGGACCACGCCCTTCTCCACCGCCTCCTCCAAGAGGGCCTTAACCCGCATGGCCCAGAGTCTACAACGGCCGGGGATTGGCAGGCAAGTGGTATGCTAAGCCCCGTGGTGCGCCCGGCGACCCTAAAGGACCTCCCCTGGATGGTGGCTGTCTTGGACCAACCCTACTTCCGCGCCTACTGCCTCACCCCGGAAAGCGCAAGGCGCCTTCTGGAAAGGGCCCTGAGGGAAGGCGAGGTCTACGGGGCGGGCGAGCCCCTCAAGGCCCTGGCCTGGTACTGCCCCAAGGGGGGCTTTGGCCAGGGCTACCTGCGGCTTCTGGCCGTGGCCGAAGGGGCGCAGGGGCAGGGCTTGGGCACAGCCCTGATGGGTTTCCTCCTCCCGCGGGGCCTGCGCTTTGTCCTGGCGGAAAAGGAAAACACCAAGGCCCTAGCCTTCTACGGGCGCTTCGGCTTCCAAGTGGCGGGGGAGCTTCCCGGCTTCGTCCGCCCGGAAAGGACGGAGGTGATCCTGTGGCGGCCTTAGGTCCCAAGTACCTGGAGGTGGCGAGGAAGCTGAGGGAGGCCATCTTTCACGGGGTGTACGGGGAGGCCCTGCCCCCAGAGCGGGCCTTGGCGGAAACCTTGGGCGTTTCCCGGGACAGCCTGCGCAAGGCCTTGGACCTCCTGGAGGAGGAGGGCTTGGTGGTCCGCAGACAGGGAAGCGGCACCTTCGTGGCCAAGCGGGCCACCTTCCGCACCCGGCTTCTCGGCTTCAGCGAGGAGATGCGGGCCCTGGGGCTCCAGCCGGAAACCCGGGTGTTGCTAGTGGAAAAAGGCCCCCCCACCCCCGAGGAGGCCATGGCCCTGGCGCTTTCCCCAGGGGAGGGCGTCTTGCGCCTCCTCCGCCTCCGGCTGGCGGACGGGGAGCCCATGGCCCTGGAGCGGGCGGCCCTGCCCCTTTGGGCGTTGGCTGAGGCGCCGCAAGGCTCCTTGTACCAGGCCCTCGAGGCCAAGGGCCTCCGCCCGGTGCGGGCCCTGCAGCGCCTCCGGGCTGTGGCCGCCCGGGAGGAGGCCAGGCCCTTAGGGGTGGAGCCCGGAAGCCCCCTCCTCCACCTGGAACGGGTGAGCTATCTCCCTGACGGGAGGCCGGTGGAGTTCGTGAAGAGCTGGTACCGGGCCGACCGGTACGAGCTTCTGGTGGAGCTGGCATGAGGGTCCTGGGCCTCATGTCCGGCACCAGCGCCGACGGGGTGGACCTGGTGCTGGCGGAGTTTAGGGGAAGGCCGCCACGGGTGGTCCACCGGGTGCTGGAGCACCTCGAGGTCCCCTACCCGGAGGGATTGCGGAAACGGGTCCTGGCCGCCATGCGCGGGGCGGACACCCGCGAGATCGCCCTCTTGCACCATGACCTGGGGCGCTTCTACCTGGAAGCCGCCCTGCCCTTCCGGGGCAAGGCGGAGCTGGTGGCCCTTTCCGGGCAGACCGTGTGGCACGAGCCTCCCCGGGCCACCTTCCAGCTGGGGGAGCCCAGCCACCTGGCCCTGGGCCTGGGCGTTCCCGTGGTCCATGGCTTCCGGGCGGTGGACCTGGCGGCCGGGGGCCAGGGGGCTCCTTTGGTGGCTTACCCCGACCTCCTCCTCTTCGGGGAGGCGGGCAAGCGGGTGGCGGTGCACAACCTGGGAGGCATCTCCAACCTCACCTTCTTCCAGGACCAGGACCCCCAAACCCTCCTGGCCTTCGACACCGGCCCTGGGGTCTGCCTCTTTGACGAGGCGGTGGAGGCCCTAGGCCTTTCCCTGGAGGAAGCCGTGGCCCTGGCGGAAGGCGCACTGCCCGAGGAGGAGGCCCTTCGCCTCTGGCTTGCCCACCCCTATTTCCACCTCCCCCCGCCCAAGACCACGGGCCGGGAGATCTGGCGCCTTACCGCCCTTAAGCCCCTCCCCCAGGACCCCGCCACCCTGCTCCGCACCCTCTTGGAGCTCACCGCCAGGAGCGTCCTCCTAGCCTACCGGCGCTTCGTGGGAGACGTGGACCGGGTCCTGCTGGCCGGGGGCGGGGCCCGGAACCGGGTTTTGGTGGGGCTTTTGGCCCAGCACCTGCCCGTGGCGGTCATGGAAAACCCCAAGGTGCGCGAGCCCTTGGCCTTTGCCCTTTTGGGCTACCTCCACCGCATCGGCGAGGTCAACGTCCTGGGCCGGGCCACGGGGGGCCGGGACCTCCGCGCGGGGCAGGTGGTGGAACCTTAGGAGGCGCAGATGCTGGAAGGCACCATCCTTACCCCAAGCGGTTTCGTCCGGGGCAGGCTCCACTTCTCCGAGCAGATTGAGGCCATAGAGGAAGCCCCCGTGGAGGGCCCCTACATCCTCCCCGGCTTCCTGGACCTCCACGTCCACGGCGGCGGCGGCCTGGAAGTGATGGGAGGGAGGGAGGGGGTGGAAGCCACCCTCCGCTTCCACCTCCAGCACGGCACCACCGGCCTTTTGGCCACCACCGTCACCGCCCCACTTCCCCAGCTGGAACGGGCCCTCCTGGGCATCCAGGAGGCCATGGCAGGACCTTTGGGGGAAGCCCTCCTCGGCGTCCACCTGGAGGGCCCCTTCATCAGCCCAAACCGCCTCGGGGCCCAGCCCCCCTTCCCCCTCCTCCCCGACCTGGAAACCGCCCAATGGCTCCTCTCCTTGGCCCCGGTGAAGGTCCTCACCCTGGCCCCCGAGCTCCCCGGGGCCCTGGACTTCCTCCGCTTCCTGGCCGAGCGCAGGGTGCGCGTCCAACTGGGCCACACCGCCGCCTCCTATGCCGAGGCGGAAGCCGCGCTGGAGGCCGGTGCCTCCGGCTTCACCCACCTCTACAACGCCATGACCGGCCTCCACCACCGCGAACCCGGCGTGGTGGGCCTGGCCCTGGAACGGGGCACGTGGGCGGAAATCATCCCCGACGGGCTCCACGTGCACCCCGCCGCCCTCAAGCTGGCCCTGAAGAGCATCCCCGGCCTCTACTTCGTCACCGACGCGGTGGCGGCGGCGGGGATGCCGGACGGGGAGTACCCCTTGGGCGCCCACCGGGTGGAAAAGCGGGGCAACGGGGTCTGGCACAGGGGCTCTTTGGCGGGAAGCACCCTCACCATGGACCAGGCCCTCCGGAACCTGGTGGCCTGGGGCATGCCCCTGGAGGAGGCCGCGAGGCGGCTTTCCACCCTTCCTGCCCGATACCTTGGCCTAGGGGACCGGGGGGAGATCGCCCCAGGCAAGCGGGCCGACCTGGTGGTCCTGGACGGGGAGCTCAGGGTCCAGGCGGTGTTCCTGGGAGGGAAGCGGGTCTAGCGGCCCCTAGGGTCCAGCACGTCCCGGAGCCCATCCCCCAGGAGGTTAAAGGCCAACACCGTGAGCAGGATGCCCACCGCCGGCGCCGTGGCCGCCCAGGGGGCCTCGGCCATGTAGTTGCGGGTCTCCGCCACCATGGCCCCCCACTCCGGGGTGGGGGGCTGAGCGCCAAAGCCGATAAAGGAAAGCCCCGCGGCGGTGAGGATGGCCGCCCCCACCTCGTAGCTGGCCTGCACCAGAACCGGGGTGAGGGCGTTGGGCAGGAGATGGCGGAGGAGGATCCTTCCCTGCCCCGCCCCCAAGGCCCTGGCCGCCTCCACAAACTCCCGCTCCCTCAGGGCCAGCACCTGGGCCCGCACCAACCTGGCGTAGACCGGCCAGGTGACCAGGGCCACCGCCAGCACGGTGTTGGTCAGGTTGGGCCCCAAGGCGGCGGCGATGGCCATGGCCAGGATGAGGGAGGGAAAGGCGAAAAAGACGTCGGTGAGGCGCATGAGGAGGTTGTCCCACGCCCCGCCCAGCCCTCCCGCCAAGAGGCCCACAGCCGTACCCAGGAAGCTGGCCAGGAAAACCACCCCGAAGCCCACCGCAAGGCTGATCCGGGCCCCATGGACCACCCGCGACCAGACGTCCCGCCCCAGCTGGTCCGTGCCCAGGGGGTGCTCAGGGGAAGGAGGCTGCAAGCGCTGGAGCAGGTCTTGTTCCAAAGGGTCCTTGGCAAAAAGCGGTCCCAACAGGGCAAGAAGCCCGAGGGCAAAGAGCAGGACGAGGCCCAGCACGGCCCCGGGGTTGCGCAGGAAACGCCGCACGAGCTTAGGCATAGCGGATCCTCGGGTCCAGAAGGGCATAGAGGAGGTCCACCAAGAGGTTGAGGAGGGAGTACACCAAACCCACCAGCAGGGTAACCCCCATGACCGCAGGGAAGTCCAGGCTGGTGGCGGACTGGGTCACGTAGCGGCCAAGCCCCGGCCAAGAAAAGATGGTTTCCGTCAGCACGGCTCCGGACAAGAGCCCCCCCATCAGGCTCCCCAGAAGGGTGAGGACGGGGAGGGCGGCGTTCTTCAGGGCGTGGCGCAGGACCACCTGGCGCTCGGAAAGCCCCTTGGCCCAGGCGGTGCGCACGTAGTCCTGGGAGAGCACCTCCAGCATGGCCGCCCGGGTCATGCGGGCCAGAAGGGCGGCGGAGGCAGAGCCCAGGACGAAGGCGGGGAGGAGGAGGTGGGCAAGCGCGTCCTGGAAAGCCCCCCAGTCCCGGGCCAGAAGGGCATCTAAGGTGGTGAGGCCGGTGACAGGAGGCGGGGGGATGAGGAAAGGGTCCAGCCGCCCGGGGCCCGGCAGAAGCCCCAAACGACGGTGGAGGAGGTCCAGAAGCAGGATGGCCAGGAAGAAGACGGGGGTGGAGCCCAGGAGGAGGGCCATCAGCCGTACCAGGAGGTCGGGGAGGCGGTTGTGCCTTAGGGCCGCCCACACCCCCGCGGGCAAGCCCAGGAGCACCGCCACGGCAAAGGCGGCCAGGGCCAGCTCGAGGGTGGCGGGGAAAAACTCCTTCAGGTCCTCCGCCACCGGCCTCCCCGTGCGCAGGGAGCGCCCTAAGTCCAGCTGCAAGAGCCTTTGCAGGTAGAGGGCGTACTGCACCAGGATGGGTTTATCCAGACCGTAGCGCTGCCGGAACTCCTGGATCTGCTCCTCCCGGGCGTTTTCCCCGAGGGCGGCCGCCGCCGGGTCTATGGGAATGACCTGGGCGATGAGGAAGGTGATGAAGGTAATCCCCACCCCCACAAAGAGCACCATGAAGAGCCTTCTCAGGATATAGGCGCCCATAAGGGAAACCCGCGGCCTGGGGCCGCGGGCCTCACTATACCCTAAGGGCTAGGGTTGCTTGCTCACCTGCCAAAGGGGCACGGACATCATGGGGTTCTTCAGGAAGCCCTCCACCTTGGCCGAGAGGCCGATGGGCTGGGCGGGCTGGTAGAGGACCACGTAGGGGCCTTCCCGCAGCACCTTCTCCGTGAGGACCTTGTAGAGGGCCTTGCGCTTTTCCGGGTCGGCCTCGAGGGCCGCCTGCCGGGCCAGCTTGGCCGCCACCTCGTCGTTGTAGCTGTTGCGCCAGGCCAAGGAGCGGGCGGCGTAGTCCGCCCAGGGGGTGGCGTTGCCGTCGGGGTCGGGGAAGTCCGGGCTCCAGCCCGCCAGGACCATCTGGTGGTTCTGGGCCCGGTAGGTGGCGAGCACCTCGGCGTTGGCGATGGCCCGGATCTTGGCCTTCAGGCCTGCCCTGGCCATGTCGGCCTGAAGCTTGGCGGCCACATCGGGGCAGGGCACGCCCCCACCGCAGATGCCGGTGCTGGTGAGAAGCTCAAACTCCAGGCCCTGCGGGTATCCGGCCTCGGCCAGGAGCTTTTTGGCCCGGGCGGGGTCGTACTTGTAGGGAGTAGCGGGGTTGTACCCCAAAAGGCCCTTGGGGATAAAGGTCTGGATCTTGGCCGCGTTCCCCTGGAGCAGACCTTGGATGAGCTCGTCCTGGTTCACCGCAAAGCGCACCGCCTCCCGCACCTTGGGGTTGGAGAAGGGGCTTCCCGGCTTCATGTTCATGCCCAGGTACTGCAGGCGCAGGGTTTCCGCCCGCACCACCTTGAACCGGGGGTTGGCGGCGATGGCCCGAAGGCCCTCAGGGGTAAGGCCCTCGGCGATGTCGATCTCCCCAGACTCCAAGGCGGTGCGCAACACCGCGGGCTCCTGGATGTAGCGGAGCACCACCCGCGGCACCTTGGGCTTCACCCGGGCGTAGGGGTTGGCCTCGAGGATCACCTGGTTCCCCCGGTCCCAGCGCACCAGGCGGTAGGGCCCGGACCCGGCGGAGTTGTTGGTGAGGAAGTCCTTGCCGAAGTCGCCCCCCTTGGCGTTCTTCTGGACTTCCTCCGAGTCCACCACCCCGCCGAGGGTAAAGGTGAGGATGGAAAGGAAGGACTGGGGGGAAGCGGTCTTGGGGATGCGCACCTCCACCGTGTAGGGGTCCAGGGCCTTGGTGGCCCCGGGCCTGAGCTGGGCGATCTCGGTGAAGAGAAAGGAGCCGGGGCCCTTCAGGGCCAGGGCCCGCTCAAAGCTAAAGACCACGTCCTTGGCCGTAACCTCCCGTCCGGTGGAAAACCGGCTCCCCTTGCGGAGCTTGAAGGTGAGGATCCAGTCGGTGGTGCCCCTTTCCACCTTCCAGCTCTCCGCCAGCCCCGGGCGCAGGGTGGAGAGGTCGTTGCCCTCAAAGCGCACCAGGGTTTCGTAGAGGTTGTCCGCGATCATCACCCCCGTGAACTCGTAGACCACCTGCGGGTCCAAGGTGATGAGGTCCGTCCAGTCCCCGCCGTAAACCAGGACCTGGGTCCGGTCCTGGGCCCAGGCCAAGCCCAAAAGCATAGCCAATGCCAACAACCCTCGCCTCATAGCGCCTCCTCCGGGCTATAGACCCTTAGGGTCAATCCTAGCGAGCCCCCACCAGCGGGTCAAGCCCCGCCTTAAAGGGGCGGGACGAACCGTCCGTCCACCGCCGTCCAGCCCCCATCCACCAGGAAAAGGGTGCCGGTCACGTAGCTGGAGGCGGGGGAGGCCAGAAAGACCACGGCCATCGCCACCTCCTCGGGCCGACCCCAACGGCCCAGGGCGGTCTTCTCCGCGTAGGCCCGGTACCAGTCCGGATGGGCCTTAATAGGGGCGGTAAGGGGGGTTTCGATGGGCCCGGGGGCGATGGCGTTGGCCCGCACGCCGAAAGGGCCGAGCTCCGCGGCCAGTGTGCGCATGATCTGCAGGATCCCCGCCTTGGTGGCCGCATAGACCCCCTGCCCCGGCTCCACCACCAGGGCGCGAATGGAGGCAAAGGCGATGAGGCTTCCCCCCCTCTGCTCCCGCATCACCCGTCCTCCGGCCCGGAGGAGGCGGAGGGTGCCCTTCAGGTTCAGGTCCACCACCCGGTCCACCTCCTCGTCGGTGTAGTCCAGAAGGGGCTTGCGCAGGTTGATGGCCGGGGTAGAGACCAGGGTGTCCAGCCGGCCATGGTCCTGGTGCACCCTCTCCACCAACGCCTCGGCCTCTCCCCGTGCCGCCAGGTCCAAGGGGTAGGCCTCGGCCTCCCCTCCTTGGG
Source organism: Thermus tengchongensis (assembly GCF_021462405.1). Taxonomy (NCBI): domain Bacteria; kingdom Thermotogati; phylum Deinococcota; class Deinococci; order Thermales; family Thermaceae; genus Thermus; species Thermus tengchongensis. Next base: position 24,040 of record NZ_JAKEDU010000001.1, read on the forward strand.
CGCGGACGGCCGCCAAGGCCGCCTCGAGGCCCTCTTGGTCCCGGTCTGCCAGCACCACCTTGGCCCCGAAGGCCGCCAGGGCCTCGGCGGAGGCCCGGCCAATCCCCGAGGCCGCCCCCACCACCAAGGCCACCTGTCCTTCCAGATCCAAAAGCCGCCGGTAGTCCACCGCCCACCTCCTCCCTTATGGGCCAGGATACCGCGGTATAATCGCCCCGGGAATCCCTATGGAAAAGGCCCTCCTGGCGGCGGAAGCGGTGGACGAGAAGGAGGTGGTGGACCTCCTCAAGGCTCTGGTGCGCCTCCCCAGCCACTACCCAGGGCCGGGGGAGGCAGGGGTGGTAGCCTTCCTGGAGGGCTACCTGCGGGAGCGGGGCCTAAGCCCCTTCCGCCAGGAGGCAGCCCCCGGGCGGCCCAACCTGGTGGCGGACCTGGGGGAGGGGGAAGGGGGGCTGATCCTCGAGGGCCACACCGATGTGGTGACCCCAGGGGAGGAGGCTCTCTGGACCCACCCCCCCTACGGGGCCGTGGTGGAGGGGGGACGCCTCTACGGCCGGGGGGCCTGCGACATGAAGGGAGGGCTGGCCGCCCTGATAGGAGCCCTCCTGGCGGTGAAACGGGCTTTCGGTGGGCTCAAGCGCCCCCTGCGCCTTGCCGCTTTGGCGGACGAGGAGGGGATGATGCTGGGGGTGAAGGCCTTTGTGAGGGCGGGCTTAGCCGGGGGCTTCCGGGGCGCCCTGGTGGCCGAGCCCGAGGGGATGGAGGTCTGCCTCTGGCAGAAGGGAGCCCTGAGGCTCCGCCTCCGCTTCCCGGGACGGATGGCCCACGGGGCCATGCCGTACGCGGGGGACAACCCCATCCCCAAAGCGGCCCGGTTCGTGCTGGGGCTCCAGGAGCTGGAGAGGAGGCTACAGGAAGCCTATAACCACCCCTACCTGGGCCTGCCCCACCTCACCCCCACCCGTGTCCTGGCCAGCGCCGGGGAGGACCAGCTGAACGTCATCCCCGCCCAGGCGGAGGTAGCCCTGGACGTGCGCACCGTGCCGGGGGTGGACCACGGGGCCTTGGTGGCCGAGGTCCAGGCCCTGGCCGGGGCAGAGGTGGAGGTCCTCGAGGACCGCCCCCCTGTGGAGACCCCCGGGGACGACCCCCTGGTGCAGGCGGCGGAGGAGGCCCTGAAGCTTTTAGGCCTTCCGGTGCGCCACGGCGGGGTACCGGGGGCCACGGACGGCACCTTCCTCCGGGCCTGGGCCGGGCTCCCCGTGGTGGTCCTGGGCCCTGGGCAGAAGACCCTGCCCCACCAGGTGGACGAGTGGGTGGACCTGGGGGAGGTGGTCCTGGCAGCTCGGGTCTACGCCGCGTTGGCGGTGCTCTTCCTGGAATGAGGTCTACCCGCAAGGGTTGACGACGTTTTGGTATGGTGAAGATCAGGAGGTTCCCATGGGTAAGCGGTGGATTCTAACCCTCCTCTTGGCCTTTGCCCCTGCCCTGGCCCAGACCCGGGGCGGGGAGCTCAGGGTGGCCGTCCTGGCCGAGCCCCCGGTCCTGGACCCCAGCGCCTCCACCAGCCAGGAGATCCCCCGCATGCTCTACGACAACGTCCTCCAGGGGTTGGTGAAGTTCAACGAAAAGGGGGAGATCGTCCCCGCCCTGGCGGAGCGCTGGCAGGGAAGCCCTTCCAGCCTCACCTGGACCTTTTACCTGCGCCGGGGGGTGCGCTTCCACAACGGTGCCCCTTTCACCGCCGAGGACGTGGTCTTTAAGTTCAACCGGGCCCGGGATCCCAAGTCCGGCCACACCCACCCCGAGTACTACCAGGACATCCAAAGCGTGGAGGCCAAGGACCCCTACACCGTGGTCTTCCGCCTGCGCCAGCCCAACCAGGACTTCCTCTTCAACCTGGCCCGCCCCGACTCGGTGATCGGCCCCAAGGGCCGGGTAGAGGAGCAAAAGACCCAACCCATCGGCACCGGGCCCTTCCGCTTCGTGGCCTGGGAACGGGGGGTGGGGGTGCGGCTGGAGCGTTTTGAGGGCTACTACGAGCCCGGCCTCCCCTACCTGGACCGGGTCTTCTTCCGCTTCCTGCCGGATGCAAACGCCCAGCTGGCCGCCTTGCGGGCGGGGGACATCCAGGTGATCGGCCTGGGGGTGAGCCCGGAAAACGCCCTGGTCTTGCAGCGCGACCCCAACTTCAAGGTGGTGACGGGCTTCACCACCACGGAGATCACCGTGGGCATGAACAACAGCCGCCCCCCCTTCAACGACCTCCGGGTGCGGCGGGCCATCCAGCATGCCGTGGACAAAAAGGCCCTGGTGGAAGGGGTGATGCTGGGCTTCGGCACCCCTATCGGCAGCCACCGCTCCCCAGGGGAAAGTTGCTACGAGGATCTCTCCGGCTACTACCCCTACGACCCTGCCCGGGCCCGGGCCCTTTTGCAAGAGGCCGGCTACGGACCCAATAACCCCTTGCGCTTCACCTTCACCCTGGCCGCCCCCTACCCCTACGAGAGGCGGCTTGGCGAGGCCATCGCCGCCCAGCTCGCCCAGATCGGGGTCCAAGCCCGGCTGGAGGTGGTGGAGTGGGCCACCTGGCTCTCTAGGGTCTTCCGGGGGGCGGACTACCAGATGACCATCATCGGCCACTCCGAGCCCAACGACATCGGCATCTACGCCAACCCGGGCTACTACTTCCGCTACGACTCCCCCCGTTTCCGGGCCCTTTACGCCCAGTACCTCCGTACCCCGGACCCCAAGCGGGCCTGCGAGCTCATGAAGGAGATGCAACGCCTCCTGGCCCAGGAGGCGGTGAACGTCTGGGTGATGAACGCCCCCTACATCGCCGCCATGCGCAGGGAGGTCATGGGCTGGTGGCCCAACCAGCCCACCCCCAGCCTCAACGTGACCCGGGTGTACCTGGGCCGCTAGATGCGAGGGTTTCTCCTCAGGCGGCTCTTCCTGGCCCTGGCCACCCTGTGGCTGGCCTCTAGCTTGGTCTTCGCCGCCCTCCTCCTCCTCCCCGGGGACCCGGTGCAGGCCATCCTGGGCCTCGAGGCCTCGCCCGCTGCCCGAGAGGCCCTGGAGCGCGCCCTCGGCCTGGACAAGCCCCCCTGGGAACGCTACGTGGACTGGCTCACCCGCATCCTTCGCTTCGACCTGGGAGAGTCCATCCGCTACGGCAAGCCCGTGGGCGAACTCCTGGGCGAAAGGCTTCCCCTCACCCTAGGCCTCGTCCTCCTGGGGCTCGGCGGCGCCCTTCTTCTCGCCCTACCCTTGGCCCTTCTAGCCCTTAGGTTCCCCCTGTGGGACCTGGCCCTGAGCGGCCTTATGGCCTTCTTGCAATCCGTGCCCACCTTCTTCCTGGGGGTGGTCCTCCTCTACGCCTTGGCGGTGCACCTGCCCCTTCTTCCCGCCAGCGGCTTCCCAGGGTTTGGGGAACCACGGGAGGCCCTCCGCCACCTCCTCCTCCCCGCCCTCACCCTGGCCCTTTCCCGGGCGGCCATCCTCTTCCGCATGGCCCGGGGAAGCCTCCTGGAGGTGATGGGCCAGGACTACATCCGCACCGCCCGGGCCAAGGGGGTCCCCGAGGCTTGGGTGCTGGTCAAGCACGCCCTCAAGCCCGCAAGCCTTCCCCTGATCACCGTGTTGGGCTTGGAGGGAGGGTTCCTCCTCACCGGGGCGGTGGTGGTGGAGGTGGTCTTCGCCCTGCCGGGCATGGGAAGCCTGGCCCTCACGGCCCTCGAGGCCCGCGACTACCCTCTTCTCCAGGGCCTGGTGCTGGTGATGGCCGCCCTCATCGTCCTCTTCAACCTCCTGGTGGACCTCCTCTACGGCCTCCTGGACCCGCGGGTGGCGTATGCGTAGCCCAAGCCTCCTCCTGGGAAGCCTCTTGGTGGGCCTCTTCCTCCTCCTGGCCCTGGCCTCCTTCCTCTATCCCGTGGACCCCAACGCCCCCGACTTCCTCCGCCGCCTCGCCCCCCCTTCCCCCGCCCATCCCTTGGGCACCGATCCCTTGGGCCGGGACCTCCTGGCCCGGCTCCTCCACGGGGCCAGAAACGCCCTTTCGGTAGGGAGCATCGCCGTAGGGGTGGGCTTCTCCCTGGGCGTAACCCTGGGCCTCGTGGCCGGCTACCTGGGGCGGTACTGGGACGGGGCCCTAAGCCTCCTCATGGAAGCCCTCTACGCCCTTCCCGGCCTCCTCCTAGCCCTCCTCTTCGCCGCCCTCATGGGGCCTGGGGTCCTGAGCAGCATGCTGGCCGTGGGGCTTTCCATGGTCCCCGCCTTCTTCCGGGTGGCCCGGGCCGGGGCCATGGCCCTGAAGGCCACCCCCTTTGTGGAAGCGGCCCTGGCCCTGGGGGCCACCCCGGGGTGGGTCATCCGCCGCCACCTCTTCCCTAACCTCCTGGGGCCCCTCCTGGTCCAGGCCAGCCTGGCCTTCGCCGCCGCCCTCCTGGCCGAGGCCGCCCTCTCCTACCTGGGCCTTGGGGTCCAACCCCCGGCGCCCAGCCTCGGCCGGATGCTCCGCGAGGCGCAGAGCTTCCTGCCCCTTTCCCCCTACCCCGCCCTGGTGCCGGGTGCGGCCCTCTCCCTGGCTGTACTGGGCTTCAACCTCCTGGGGGACGGCCTCCGGGACCGCCTGGACCCCCGGCGCTAGGGTCTTGCATACCTTTGCAGGCTCGTGATAACGTGCCCCTACAAGAGGAGGAAACCATGTGCGCCCCTCTGGTGATGGAGGCAGTGGCCAAGCAGATCTCCCGCAGGGCCTTGTTGGGGGCAGGCCTCGGGCTTCTTGCAGGCCGGGCTATGGCCCAGGCCCAGGTGCCGGGCAAGGCCTTCAGCCGGGCGGTGGACCTCACCCACGAGCTCTCCCCCGAGGTCCCCCTCTTCCCCGGGGCGGAGCCCATGCGCATCACCACCCTGGTCACGGTGCGGCAAAACGGCTACTACGGCAACCGCCTGGACCTCTGGGAGCACTCGGGGACCCACATGGACGCCCCCGCCCACTTCGCGGAAGGGGGGCTCACCGCGGAAAAGCTCCCCGTGGAAACCCTCATCGCCCCCTTGGCGGTGATCCACATCCACGAGAAGGCGGCCCGCAACCCCGATGCCCAGGTGACCGTGGATGACCTCCTGGCCTACGAACGTCAGCACGGCCGCCTGCCCAAGGGAGCCCTCGTGGCCATGCACTCCGGCTGGGAGGCCCGCTGGAAGGACCCGAAGGCCTTCTTGAACCAGGACGCCTCGGGTACCCTGCACTTCCCCGGCTTCTCCCCGGAGGCGGCGGAGTTTTTGGTGCGGGAGCGGGAGATCGTGGGAGTGGGGGTGGACACCCTCTCCCTGGACTTTGGCCCCTCCAAGGACTTCAAGGCCCACCTCATCCTGCTGGGGGCGGGCAAGTACGGGCTGGAAAACCTGGCCAACCTGGCCCAGGTGCCTCCTGCTGGGGCCCTCATCTTCGTGGGAGCCCCCAAACACCGGGGGGCCTCCGGGGGGCCTGTGCGGGCGGTGGCGGTATGGTGATCTCCTGGCTGAAGGTGCCTGAGGAAGAGGCGCTCCCCGAAGGGGTGCGGGAGCTTTTCGCCCGCTTCCGGGAGAAAACAGGGTTCGTGCCCAACGTGGCCCGGGCCTTCGCCCTGAGCCCCCGCTTCCTCCTCTGGTTCCGCTACTACGACGCCCTCATGCGGGGGGAGGGCCTCCTCAGCCGGGAGGAGCGGGAGGCCATGGCCGTGGCCATCAGCGGGGAAAACCGCTGCGAGTACTGCGTGGCCAGCCACAAGCGCTACCTTAAGGACCTCACCGGGGATGGGGTGCTTCCAGAGGTTTTGGCCGCCAACCCCCGCCGGGCGGAGATGCCCCAAAGGATGCGGGCCCTGGTGGAGTTTGCCCTCAAGGTCACGCACCAGCACCACGCCATGACCGAGGAGGACCTCGTCCCCCTTAGGGAAGCGGGTCTTTCCGACGAGGCCATCCTCGAGGCGGCGGAGGTGGCAGCCATGTTCAACTTCACCAACCGCCTGCTCAACGCCCTGGGCATCAAGCCCAACCCCGAGTACTACGCATGAGCTTCCTGGAGTTTAAGCAGGTCTCCGTGGCCTTCGGCGCCTACGTGGCCGTGGAGGGGGTAAGCCTCCGCCTGGCCCCAGGGGAGTTCGTGAGCCTGGTGGGCCCCACGGGCTGCGGCAAGAGCACCCTTTTGAACGTGGCAGCGGGCCTCCTTGCACCTAGCCAAGGGGAGGTGCTCCTGGAAGGGCGACCCCTCAAGGGGCTCAACCCCGTGGCGGGCTACCTCTTCCAGCAGGACGCCATCCTGCCCTGGAAGACCGCCTTGGACAACGTGGCCTTGCCCCTGGTCTTCCGCGGCACCCCCTGGAAGGAGGCGCGGGAAAGGGCGCAGGCCTGGCTGGAGAAGGTGGGGCTGGGGCGGTTTCCCCGCCACTATCCCCACCAGCTTTCCGGCGGGATGCGCAAGCGGGTGGGCCTGGCCCAGGTGCTCATCGCCAACCCCAGGCTCCTCCTCATGGACGAACCCTTTTCCGCCCTGGACGTGCAGACGCGGCAGCTCATGGAAAACGAGCTCCTCAGGCTCTGGCAGGAGGACCGGAAAACCGTACTCTTCGTGACCCACGACCTGGAGGAGGCCATCGCCCTGGCCGACCGGGTGGTGGTGATGTCCGCCGGGCCCCAGTCCCGGGTCATCGGGGACTTCCCCATCCCCCTGCCGAGGCCCCGGGATGTGGCTGAGATCCGGCTCACCCCGGAGTTCTTGCGGCTTCACCGGGAAATTTGGGAGCTCTTGCGAGGGGAGGTGATGCGGGCCCATGCGGGGGCTTAGGCTACGGCTTTGGCAACTGGGCCTCCTCCTCTCCTTCCTCGCCTGGTGGGAGTGGGCCTCAAGCACAGGCCGCATCGACCCCTTCTTCTTCTCCAAGCCCTCGGACATCGGCCAGAGGATCTGGCGGTGGTTCAGCACCGGCGAGGTTTACCCCCACCTCTATGTGACCACGCTGGAGATGCTATTGGCCTTCCTCTTCGGCACCCTTCTTGGGGTGGTCCTGGGGCTTTGGCTGGCCCTGGCCCCTACGGTGGCGGCGGTCCTGGACCCCTACATCAAGGCCCTAAACGCCATCCCCCGGGTGGTCCTGGCCCCCATCTTCACCCTTTGGTTCGGCCTCGGTATCCTTTCCAAGGTGGCCCTGGGCATCACCCTGGTCTTCTTCGTGGCCTTCTTCAACACCTACCAGGGGGTGAAGGAGGTGAGCCCCGTGGTGTTGCAAAACGCCAGGCTCCTTGGGGCAAGGCAGGGGCATCTCCTCCGCCACGTCTACCTGCCCGCCGCCGCCAGCTGGATCTTCAGCTCCTTGCGCACCTCCATCGGCTTCGCCGTCATCGGGGCGGTGGTGGGGGAGTACCTGGGGAGCGCCGCGGGCCTGGGCTACCTCATCGCCCAAGCGGAAGGGGTCTTCGACACCACCGGGGTTTTCGCCGGGATGGTGGTCCTCATGGTCTTCGTGCTGGTCTTGGACGCCCTGGTGGGCCAGGTGGAGAGGCGGCTTCTCGTCTGGCGCCCCCGGGCGGAGGGAGGTGAGGCATGAAGCGCATCGGCGTGTGGCTTTTGGTTCTGCTTGTGGCCTTCGGCCTGGCGCAAAAGCGCGTGGTCCTGGGGGTGGGGGGTAAGACCGCGGTGGTCTACCTGCCCCTCACCGTGGTGGAGCGCCTGGGGTACTTCAAGGACGAGGGGCTGGACGTGGTCATCCAGGACCTCCAGGCGGGCTCGAGGGCCCTCCAGGCCCTGGTGGGGGGGAGCGTGGAGGTGGTCATGGGCTTCTACGACCACACCATCCAGATGCAGGCCCAAGGCCGGGACATCGTGGCCTTCGTCCAGGTGGGCCGCTACCCCGCCATCGTCCTGGGGGTACGCTCCGATCTGGCGGACCAGGTGAGGAGCGTGGCGGACCTTAAAGGGCGGAGGGTGGGGGTTACCGCCCCAGGCAGCTCCACCCACTTCTTCCTCAACTACCTGCTGGTGAAAAACGGCCTCAGGCCCACGGATGTCTCCGTGATCGGGGTGTCCGTGGGGGCCCAGGCGGTGGCCGCGGTGCAGAACCGGCAGGTGGACGTCCTTTCCAACGTGGAGCCCGCCATCACCCTCCTGGAGGAAAGGGGCCTCATCAAGGTGCTGGCGGACACCCGCTCCACCAAGGGCACCCGGGAGGTCCTGGGCGGGGAGTACCCGGCGGCGGTCCTCTACACCACCCGGGCCTGGCTGGAGCGGAACCCAGACACCGCCCAGCGCCTGGTGAACGCCATGGTACGCGGCCTCCGCTGGATGCAGGGCAAAAGCCCAGAGGAAATCGCCGCCGTCTTGCCCGAGGAATACTTCCTGGGGGATAGGGCTCTTTACCTGAAAGTCCTCCGCAACTCCCTGGAGTCCTTCTCCCCCACGGGCCGCTTCAGCGACACCGCGCCCTTAAGGCCCCTCACCGTCCTCTCCGCCTTTGACCCCAACGTGGCCAAGGCCCGGATCGACCTGAAGCGCACCTACACCAACGAGTTCGTGGACCGGGTGCCCAAGCGGTAAGATGATGCAGGGAGGTGAATGCTCATGCGGCAAAGCCTTTTAGGGTTCCTCCTTCTCCTATCCGTAGCCCAGGCCCAGACCTGGAACATGGCCACTCCCTACCCGCCGGCCAACTTCCACACGCAAAACATCCTGCAGTTCGCCAAGGAGGTGGAGGAGGCCACAGGGGGCCGGCTCAAGATCACCGTCCACCCCGGGGGCTCCCTCTTCCCCCACCCCCAGATCCTGCCCGCGGTGAGGAACGGCCAGGTCCAAATGGGGGAGGTCCTCATGTCCCTCCTGGCCAACGAGAACCCCCTCTTCAACCTGGACTCCATCCCCTTCGTGGCCACAAGCTATGAGGAGGCCAGGAGGCTCTATCAGGCCCAGCGCCCGGAAGTGGAGAAGTGGCTGGCCCAAAGGGGCGTGGTCTTCCTTTACGCCGTGCCCTGGCCGCCCCAGGGGCTTTACACCAAACGGCCGGTGAACACCGCCCAGGACCTCAAGGGAATGCGCTTTAGGGCCTACAACCCCGCCACCGCCCGCCTGGCGGAACTCCTCGGCATGCAACCCGTGCAGGTGGAGGCGGCGGACATCCCCCAGGCCTTCGCCACCGGCATCGTGGAGGCCATGATCACCTCCCCGGTCACCGGGGTGGACAGCCAAGCCTGGGACTTCGCCCGCTACTTCTACGACCTCAAGGCCTGGATCCCCAAGAACATGGTGGTGATCGGACGCCGGGCCTTTGAAAGCCTCTCGCCCCAGGACCGGGAGGCCCTTCTGCAGGCTGCCCGGCGGGCGGAGGAGCGGGGCTGGCGCCTGAGCCAGGAGCAGGAGGAAAAGGCCATCCAGACCCTCGCTGCTAGGGGCATGCAGGTGGTCAAGCCCTCCTCTGCCCTCATGGCCGACCTGAAGAAGGTGGGCCAGACCATGATCCTGGAGTGGCAGCGGCAGGTGGGGGCCACGGGGGTCAAGGTCTACCGCCAGTACCTGGGGCGATGAGCCTGCTGGAAAGGGTTCTGGGGGCGGCCTTCCGCCTGGCGGAGTTCCTGGCCGCCCTCATGGGCCTCTTCATCCTCCTCGTCATCCTGGCCCAGGTGGTGGGGCGGTACCTGGGCCTCGTGGTGCCCTCCGCCTTGGAGGTGGCGGGGTTTGCCACCGCCGGGCTCATCTTCTTAGGCCTCGCCCCCACCCTGCGGGCCGGGGGGCACATCCGGGTAGGGCTTCTTCTGAAGCGGCTTCCCCCGAAGGCTAGACGCCTGGCCGAAGCCCTTAGCCTGGGCCTAGGCCTCCTGGGGGCCCTCTACGCCTCCTTGCAGATGTGGCTCCGGGTGGGGGAAAGCTACCGCTACGGCGACCTGGCCCCTGGGCTCCTGCCCCTTCCCCTTTGGCTGCCCCAAAGCTTCCTGGCCCTGGGCCTCAGCTTCTTCGCCTTAGCCCTGTTGGAGGCTTGGGTCCGGCTTCTCAAGGGGGTGGAGGGATGAGCCTTCTGGAGGTGGGGCTTTTTCTCGTCCTCTTGCTCTTCTTGCTGTTGGGCCTTGGGGTTTACGTGGGCCTGGCCCTCCTCCTGGTGGGGCTTTTCGCCCTGGCCTTCTTCACCTCCGCCCCCCCTGGCCCCAACCTGGCCAGCGCCCTTTGGACCAGCACCTCGGGCTGGAGCCTGGCGGCCTTGCCCCTCTTCATCTGGATGGGGGAGGTCCTCTACCGCTCCCGGCTCGCCCAGGGGCTTTTCCAGGGGCTTAGCCCCCTCCTCGCCCGGCTTCCTGGGGGGCTTCTCCACGTGAACGTGGTGGCCAGCGCCCTCTTCGCTGCGGTCATCGGCTCCTCCGCCGCCACCACCGCCACCGTGGGCCGCTTCACCCTGCCCGAGCTCCTAAGGCGGGGTTACCCTAAGCCCCTAGCCCTGGGATCCTTGGCGGGGGCGGGTACCCTGGGCTTCCTCATCCCCCCCAGCGTGGTCATGATCGTCTACGGGGTCATGGCCGAGGTTTCGGTGGCCCGGCTCTTCATGGCGGGCGTGGTGCCGGGAGTGGTCCTCACCCTCCTCTTCATGCTCCTCCTGGGCCTTCTGGCCCTGGCGCGGCGAAGGGAACTCCCCCAGGAACCCAAGCGGCCCTTGGGGGAAATCCTGAAGGGGCTTTTCGGCGTCCTGCCCGTTCTCCTTCTCATCCTTTTGGTCCTGGGCTCCATCTACCTGGGGGTGGCCACCCCCACAGAGGCCGCAGCGGTCGGGGTAGTGGGGGCTTTGCTCCTCGCCGCTTTGAACCGGGAGCTTTCCTTCCCCATGTTCCAGGAAAGCCTCCTGGGGGCGGTGCGCACGACCAGCATGATCGGCCTCATCCTGGCGGGGGCGGGGGTGCTCACCCTGGCCATGGGCTTCACCGGCATCCCCCGGGCCCTGGCCGCTTGGGCCGTGGAGGCGGGGATCACCCCGGTGCTCCTCATCGTCTTCTTGAGCCTGGTCTACATCGTGCTGGGCTGGTTTTTGGATGGCATCTCCATCGTGGTCCTCACCATCAGCGTCATCCTGCCGGTGGTGAAGGCCATCGGGGTGGACCCCTTGTGGTTCGGGGTCTACCTGGTGATCATGGTGGAGCTGGCCCAGATCACGCCGCCCGTGGGCTTCAACCTCTTCGTCATCCAGTCCCTCACCGGGGAGGACCTCTTCCAGATCGCCCGCTACACCCTGCCCTTCATGGGAGTGCTCCTCTTTATGGTGGTCCTCCTCCTGGCCTTCCCGGAGCTGGCCACCTGGCTTCCCCGGACCATGACGGGGGGATAAGGTGCGCATCCTTCCCGTCTGGAGCGGGTTCCCCGGGCGAAGCCACCGGGGCTACCTGGGGCTTTCCAGTGCCTACCTCGTCCTGGCTTCCAAAACGATCCTTTACGACACGCTGGGCTTTGGCGAACGGGAGGGGCTAGGGCAACGCCTTTCCGCCTTGGGCGTCCCCCTCGAGGCCGTGGAGGTGGTGGTCTTGAGCCACCTGCACTTCGACCACGCGGCCAACGTGGACCTTTTCCCCCAGGCGGAGGTGGTGGTCCATGAACGGGAGTTGGACCACGCGGAAAGAGTGGCGCAAAACCCCCGCCGTGACCCCGCTTGCCTCTACGTCCTCCTACCCCTTCTGGAACGCCTGCGGCTCAGGGCGGTGCGGGAGGAGGGGGAGCTTCTCCCGGGCCTACGGCTCCTCCACCTTCCAGGGCACACGCCAGGGCTTTTGGGCCTCGAGGTCCAGGGTGCCGGTGCCCTGGTAAGCGATGCGGTCAAAAGCCGCTTCGACCTCGAGGGGCCACCAGCCCTCCCTTGCGTGGACCCCGAGGAAGCCCTGAGGAGCCGCCTGCGGGTCCTAAAGCATCCCCGCATCTTCCCGGGCCACGACGTGCCCCTGGTGCGCATCGGAAACCGCTTTGTTCCCGAGGGCATGGCCGAACTCCACCTGTTCTACGGGGAGCAGGAGGCAAGGTTTATCCTGTGAACCAGGAGGTGCTCCATGCGAATAGACCTCAACGCCGATGCCGGAGAGTCCTACGGGGTCTTTACCTACGGCCATGACCGGGAGATCTTTCCCCTGGTGACCTCGGTCAACCTGGCCTCTGGCTTCCACGGGGGAAGCCCAGGCCGGATGCGGGAGGCGGTGGCCCTGGCCAAGGCCTACGGGGTGGCGGTGGGAGCCCACCCGGGCTTTCCCGACCTGGTGGGCTTTGGCCGCCGGGAGATGGCCCTTGCCCCTGAGGAGGTGTACGCGGACGTGCTTTACCAGATCGGGGCCCTCCACGCCTTCCTCAAGGCGGAGGGCCTAAGGCTCCACCACGTGAAGCCCCACGGGGCGCTTTACCTCAAGGCCTGCCGCGACCGGGAAACGGCGCGGGCCATCGCCGAGGCGGTGAAGGCCTTTGACCCCGAGGTGCCCCTGGTGGTCCTCCCCGGCACGGTGTACGAGGAGGAGGCCAGACGGGCGGGCCTGAGGGTGGTCCTCGAGGCCTTCCCCGAAAGGGCCTACCTGCGAAGCGGCCAGCTCGCCCCCCGCTCCCTGCCAGGAAGCTGGATCACCGATCCCCAAGAGGCCGCCCGCAGGGCCCTGAGGATGGTCCTGGAAGGCCGGGTGGAGGCCCTGGACGGAGGGGAAGTGGAGGTCCGGGCAGAAACCCTCTGCATCCACGGGGATAACCCCCGGGGGCCCGAGGTGGCCCAGGCGGTAAGGAAGGCCCTGGAGGAAGCCGGGGTGGAGATCCGGGCCTTTTAGCGCCACACTCCCCGCTCCCGGAAGTAACGGACCGCCCCCTCGTGGTAGGGCACCTTGCCCCCGCGGGAGCGCACCGCATTTTCCAAGGTGGTGTCCCGGGCCGGGGCCACGGCGGCATACAAGCCCTGCAAGTTTTCAAAGACCGCCTTGACCATGGCGTAGGCCACCTCCTCCGGAAGGCTCGCCGGGCAAACGAAGGCGTTCCAGAAGGTGAGGGTGGGGGTGTCGTACCGGGTGTTGTAGACGCCCTTGGGGATAACCCCGGTGTCCACCACGCCGGGAAAACGCCGCATAAGCACCTGCACCGGGGTGCTCTCCTTCGGCAAGGGCACAAGGAAAAGCCGCTTTCCCTTGCGGGCCAGGCTACCTGCGAGCTCCAGGATGCTCCCCGTGGGCAAACCCCCGGACCAGAAGAAAGCATCCAGATTGCCCTCGGAAAGCATCTGGGCGCTCTCGGCTACCCGTACCCGCTCCCACTTGGCAAAGTGAAGCCTGGGGTCAAACCCGGGGATGGCCGCGGCCATCAGGGTCCGGGCCTCATACTCGATGATGCCCCCCGCCACCTCCGTGGACACCCGTTTGCCCCGCAGGTCCTGAAGGACCCGGATGCCGCTGTCCTCCGTGGTCACCACGTGAAAGTAGTTGGGGTACATGGTAAAGAGGATGCGCAGGGGAGCGGGCCTGCCCTGGAAGCGCTCTTCCCCCTGGTAGGCCATGAGGGCCGCGTCCGGGAGCACGGTGCCGCAGTAGTACACCCCCCTTGCCGGGTCCGTGCGGTCCCGCAGGAGCATGAGGTTCTCGATGGAGCCCCCGGACTGCATGGCCTGGGCCTGGACTACCCCCGCTTTGTTGAGGATCTCCGCCACCGCGGTGCCGTAATAGAAGTAAACGCCGCCTACGCCGCCGGTACCGATGAGCACCTGGGGCTTTTGCGCCAGGGCCATCCCCAGTCCAACGACCACGACCAGCCAACGCATGGTTCACCTCCGGAGTACGCCTAGAGGCTACACGCTGGCAGGTCGCGGCGCAACCCCTCCCCTGGGGCTCGGGGCCCTAGCCCGGAACCGTCCTCGAGGCCCGCATCCCCGCCTGGGCCGCGGCCAGGCGGGCGGTAAGCACCCGGAAGGGGCTTGCCGAGGTGTAGTCCAGGAGGTCGGCCACGAACTGCACGCTCCTGGCCTCCCCTCCATGCTCCCCGCAAAGGCCGAGCTTCAGCCTGGGGTTGGCCCGCCTGCCCTCCTCCACCGCCAGCCGAAGCAGCCTCCCCACCCCCTTTTCGTCCAGACGCTCCGTGGGGTCAAAGGGGAAAAGGCCCTCCTCCACGTAGCGGGGGAGGAACTTCCCGGCGTCGTCCCGGGACAGGCCAAAGGCCATCTGGGTGAGGTCGTTGGTGCCGAAGCTGAAGAAGTCCACCAGGGGGGCGATCTCCGCCGCCAGAAGCGCCGCCCGCGGGGTTTCGATCATGGTGCCGAAGGGGATGGGGCCGTACTCCTGGAAGAGTTCCTCGGCCAGGGCCTTGGCCCGTTCCACCTCCTTGGGGTCGGCCACCAGGGGCACCATCACCTCGGGGCGGGGGTCAAAGCCCTCCTCCTTAAGCTCCTTGGCCGCCTCCAGAAGCGCCCTTAGCTGCATGCGGAAGATGGCCGGGCGCAGGAGGAGGAGCCGCACACCGCGGAAGCCCAGCATGGGGTTCTGCTCGTGGAGGGCTTTGGCCCTCTCCAAAAGGGCTTGGGCCTCCTCGTCCCCGGCGCGGGCCTTCCCCTCGAGGTCCGGCAAGGGGGGCAGGAACTCGTGCAGGGGCGGGTCCAAAAGGCGCACGGTGACGGGCAGGCCGTCCATGGCCTTGAGGATCTCCTTGAAGTCTTGCTTCTGGAAAGCGAAGAGCCTCTCCAAGGCCTCCGCCTCCTCCTCGGGCGTGCGGGCCAGGATCAGGCGGCGCACCCAGGGGATGCGCTCCTCATGGAAGAACATGTGTTCGGTGCGGCAAAGCCCGATGCCCTCCGCGCCGAAGCCCCGGGCCCTCTGGGCGTCCTCGGGGGTGTCGGCGTTGGCCCTCACCCCCAGGCGGCGGTGCGGCTCGGCCCAAGCCAGGAGCTCCTGCAAAAGGGCCTCGCCTGCGGACTCCACCAAGGCCACCGCCCCCAGGTACACCTCCCCGGTGCTGCCGTCGATGGTGAGGACCTCCCCCTCCTTGAACTCCAAGCCCCCCACCTGGGCCCTCCCCTCCTCGGGGTACACCCTAAGGGCCTCGGCCCCCACCACCGCGGGCACCCCCAGGCCCCGGGCCACCACGGCCGCGTGGGAGGTGAGGCCGCCCCTGGCAGTCAGAATGCCCCGGGACAGGTACATGCCGGTGATGTCCTCGGGGGTGGTCTCGGGGCGGACCAGGATGGTGGGCAGGCCTTGGGCGTTGAAGCGCTCCGCGGCCTCGTTGCTGAAGACCGCATGGCCCACGGCGGCCCCCGGGCTGGCGGGAAGCCCCTTAAGGATGGGCTCAGGGGCCCGGTCCCGGTCCACCGCGGGCCGGAGGAGGCCGGGGAGGGCGTTGGCCTCTACCCGCAAGACGGCTTCCTCCCGGGTGATGAGCCCCTCCTTGGCCATCTCCACCGCGATTTTCACCGCCGCCTGGGCGGTGCGCTTGCCCGAGCGGGTTTGGAGCAGGTAAAGCTTCCCCCGCTCCACGGTGAACTCGAAATCCTGCATGTCCCGGAAGTGGCGCTCCAGAAGGGCGGCCACTTCCTGCAGCTCCCGGTAGAGTTCGGGAGCATAGTCCAGAAGGCGCTCCAGGGGCTCTGGGGTGCGGATGCCCGCCACCACGTCCTCCCCTTGGGCGTTCCTCAGGTACTCCCCGTAAAGCCCCCTTTCCCCCGTGGCCGGGTTGCGGGTAAAGCCCACCCCTGTGCCGGAGTCCTCCCCCAGGTTGCCGAAGACCATGGCCTGGACCACCACCGCCGTCCCCAGGTCCTCGGGGATGCCGTAAATGCGGCGGTAGGTCCTGGCCCTGGGGTTTTGCCAGCTGCGGAAGACCGCCAGGATGGCCCCTTGGAGCTGGTCCCAGGGATCCATGGGAAAGGGGGTGCCCCGGGCCTCGAGGTGGCGCAGGTACTGGAAGCTGAGTTCTTCCAGGTCCTCGGGGGAAAGCTCGGCATCGGAGGCCACCCCCCGGCGCTCCTTGAGGGCGGAAAGCTTCTCCTCAAAGACCTCCGCCTTCTCCCCCAAGACCACCTCCCCGTACATGGCGAGGAGGCGGCGGAAGGCGTCCCAGGCAAAGCGGGGGTTGCCCGTGGCCCGGGCGAGGGCCTGGACCCCCTCGAGGTTCAGGCCCAAGTTCAGGATGGTGTCCATCATGCCGGGCATGGACACCGGGGCCCCGCTGCGCACGGAAACAAGGAGGGGAGGGGTAGCCCCCTCCCCGTGGCCGAAGCGCTTGCCCGTTAGGCCCTCGAGGGCCGAAAGCTTGGCCCTGACCTCCTCCCACAGCCCCGGCACCGCCCCCTCCCTGAGGAAGCGGCGGCAGGCTTCCGTGGTGATGATGAGGGCCGGGGGAACAGGGAGCCCGGCTTGGGCCATCTCCGCAAGCCCGTACCCTTTACCGCCCAAAAGGTCCCGGGAAAGCCCCCGGGCCTCCGAGAGAAGGTACACACGCGTGTTCACCCTCTGAGTTTTTCCCAGAGCATGGAAGCATGGAAAGGTGTAGTCTTCCGAAGGCTACACCGCTTTTCTCCCTACACCGCCCGCGGGGTAGGCTGTCCCCGTGGACCCCCGCCTGCTGGCCCTCCTTTCCGGCGTGCTTTTGGGCACGGTGAGCGAAAGCAGCCTGGCCCCTGCCCTCCCCCTCCTGGCCCGCGTCCACCACGTGGGGCCAGAAGCGGCCCAGGGAGCGGTGTCCCTGGGCCTTCTGGGCGCGGCCTTGGCGTACCTGCCCGTGGCCGGGTTGGCGAGCCGCATAGGAGCCCAGCGCCTGTTCCGGCTGGGTTTGGTGCTGCACGGGGCTTTGGCCCTTACGGAAGAAAGACGCTGCTAGGGGTAGCGCATAGCCAAGGAGACAAAGATGCTCGTGATTAGAGGCGCAAGCCAGCGAGCCCCCCTCTTGCTTGGGGAGTTAAGGGATATGTAAGGACGCCCCGGTAGCCTCAAAGATGGGGTAGATACCCCAAAGGAGGTTGGTCATGCAAAGGATGGTGAGGCTTGCGATTTTGGCCGCGCTTCTCGCTGCGTGCAGCATCCCCTTCAACTACACCATCAACGTGGTGCAGTACTTGGAGGCGGAAGGTACCTTCCAGGTGGGCGCGGGTGGCATCAGCCCCAACCCCAAGACGGTGGGCCCAGTGCAGGTAACCTGGGACCCGGACCCACGGGTGACCGTTGCTGGGGCTACCCTGAACTTCAAAGTGTGCTTCACCTCGCTGACACCGGGGGCATCCTTCAGCGGGGATCTTTCCTACGCTGCCTATCTCGGAGGGAATGATGCAACTCTTTTCCAGGAATCCAACAAAGTAGCCCAGGGCACCAGAGACATCGCTGGCCTTAGCAATGGGCAGGTGTGCACTGAAGGACAAGCTTCATTGACGGAAAGCCAGTTGGCGGCCATACGCAGCGGAACCTTTTTCGTCGGGGCCAGAATCTCTGGGACTGCCATAAGCAACCAGGAGGCCACCATTCGCTACCGGGCAGAGGTTTTCGATCTTCGGATTTCTGGTTCGGTGCGGCCCTAAGTGCCCATGCCCGAAGGCTGCCCCATCGGCCCTTGCCGATGGGGCTTGCCCGTGGTCTTTGCCTGGGCCCATCGGGGGCCGAGGGATTTCCGATGGGAGCCGGGGCTGTAGCTTGAGGTAGTGGCCCCTCCTTATGCCGAAGGCTTCCCCGGGTGGGGGGTCAAGATCCAGACTGCGCCCGTGACGAAACCGTCGCCGGAGCAGTAGAGGGTAGAGCAATCGTCTTCCTGGTTAGAGGGGAGATAGAGCCTGAGGAAGGACTCTGAGCAGATCCCCTCCGCCAGCGAGGTATGCCCGTACCTGAGCACCCCGTCGTGGCTTGCGCCACGACGGGGGCCCCAAAGAGGCCATGAGCACGCCGCTTTGGCCTTGGCCAGTGGGGCAACCTTTGCGTGCGGGTACTTAACCCGTCGCTTCTACACGGTACCACCCCTCCCCTGGACCTAGCGGAGTCTAGCCAGGAAGCCTTTCCCATCTAGCTGTCCGCCCACATACAGCTCGTTTCCATGACGCAGGATAAACTCTACATCATCCGCCGAGGTCCCGGTCTGGCCCAGGACCACGGTTCTCCGCCTGCTAAGCCCGTCCTGCCCCCACGACTGCGGGGGGCTTTCCTCAGGAGCGCCCACTTGGAGAAGTAGCCTGCCCCCCTCATTTCGCCAGTCGGCGTTCACCACCCCTCCGTCCACAAAGGCCGCAAAAAAGTAAGTGTTCAGGTTGTTCAAGTGCGCCGAGTTTGGCGGGGGTGCGAGCGGCTGGCCCGTTTCCGTATTCAGGAAGGGGACGGACCACCAATACCACGACTTAAATGCCAGCCGCTGCGCCCCCTCATCCACATCAAAGGCCCTGGCTGCGTAGGCTAGAGCGCGGCAGGGGGTGGTCAAACGGCAGGAGGAGGGACTACCCCAATAGAAATACCAACCGGATGGCGTGTGATCGCCCTTCCAAAACCAGGCGAGGCCCAGGTCAGAACCCCGCAGGCGGAGCACGGTTGCCGCTCCGCTCACGTGGAAAACTTCCGTCGGGCGACCGTCTCTGATCTCGGTCTCAAACCACGCTTTTTGCTGCCTGGAAAGGAGCACGTAGAGGCGGTCTCCCACGAGGCGCATCCCCGCGGGGGCGGAGTTCAGGGCCACATTAGCATCTGAATCCTGGCAAGCGCTGTCCTCCCCTGCTTGCTCGGCGGTGGCCTGGTAGGAAGCCTGGAGGCTCCCCCTCATGTCGTACCGGTCCACGAAGGCCCTAAACCCCTCTTTGCTACCGCCGCAAAGGTCTGTTCGGTAGAGGCCGCCCCCCACGTAGAGGTTCTGGCCGTCCGCGGCCAGGGCCGTGACCAACCCGCGGGCTTGGAGGGAGAATCCCGTGGGGGCCCCGTCCCGGTAGGCCTTAACCTGAGAGGGACCGTAACCCCCTGGGGTGGCTGCCAAGTAGAGGTTCCCTGCGGGGTCTAGGGTGGAAGCGATAAAGCCCCACGCCGCCGTACCCGATTCCCGCACCCACCACAAGGGAGTTCCGTCCTTTCGCAGGCACCAGGCCAGGGGATCGCGATCGGCCCCGTAAGTCCCCCCCACGGCGCACACCATCCCCTGGTTGGCCGCCCCCTCCCAGAAAACGCTGGGCTCGGGGAAGACTTGGAGCCACAAGGGATCCACGCGCCTTATGCTGTAGGGATTGCTATTACCCAAAACGTTCGCCCCCACCCGCGCCCGGAACGTCACATACGCCCTCTGGGAAAGCACGGCAAAGTCCAAACCCCTGGGCCAGAGCCCCGCCACCTCAGCAGAGGCCTGGTACCCGCCTTGGTCCGGGGTCAGCGCAAACGCGCCACCATCCTGCCAGTCCGTGGAGGGCACGAGCCGATTTCCATCCCAGGTGGAAAAGCGATACTCAAGCCGGACCTCCCCGGGGGGAGGACCACCTTCCACCCGGAGGAAGCCGCGAATGGGAACGGCATTGGGCAACGCTGCAAACGCCTGGCTGTTGGCGTTGTTGTCAAAGGCAAAGGTGTACATGGGAGCCCGTAGGTTGGCCTGCAGGGAAACCTCAAGCTCAGGGGAGGAAGTTGCTCCGCCGCACCTCACTCCCACCTTGAGGCTCACGGTCCCTAAGGGAGCATCGGGTGCCACCGATAGGGTAACGACCTTTTCTACGCGACCCCTTGGCGGTATTTGAAGGGTTGTCCTTGTCGGACTCAAGCGCAGCCAGGAGGGAGGCTGCTGTCCCTGGAGCACACTCAACTCCACCTCCCCCTGGAACCCCCTCTCGGAAACCAAAGCCAGGGTAAGAAGGAGCGTTTGGCCCTGGTAAAGATCCGGGTTGCTGGGCTCTACCCCTGCGAGCCGAAGGTCACCGCAAGCCCCAGCGTTCCCTCCACCAGAACCCCCCGAGCCTCCGCATGCCGAAAGGAGGAGGGAAAGGAGAAGGCCTAAGGTCCAAATAGCCCTAAGCATGCCGCAGATCACCTCCCACCTCTCACAGTAGCCCTCCCCCCTTACAAGGGCCTTACAGACCAAACCGGCACCTCTCCCCCAGCCTTGGGAGGTATCCCATTGCAACGACCTCCACGGCCCCTATTGGGATGCGGAAAAACCCTTTGCGACCCCACCCCGAGGCACCGCCCATCCTTGAAGGGCAACGCCCCGCAGGCCCTACTCCCCGGCCCTCCAGCGCTCCCTAAGCCGGGCGAAGATCTCCGCCACCTTGGCCTTGGGCAGGATCACCTGCTCCGTGCGCCCCCGGCCGATCAGGTCCCCCAGCTCGTTGTAGGCCACCATGCTGGCGTGCACCCGGTTTCCCTCGGTGCCCTCGTGCCGGGCCACGATCCGCACCCGCATCCCCGGCAGGGCCGAGGCCAGGTGGCGCACCTCCACGTAGCTGCCGATCCCCTCCTCCCCTTCCTCCAAAAAGGGAAGGATGATCTTGCGCCCGGCCAACTCCATGTGCTTGGCCATCCAGTAGGTGGCGTAGACCGGGTGCACGGGGCCGAGCTCCTCGAAGTCCACGGTCATCGCCTCGGTGACCACGGTTTCGAACGTGGCCTCAAACCCGATGGGGATAGGGCGCATGGTCTACTTCCTCAGGTCCAACACCCGGCGGAGCTTGCCCCCCTCGCTCCTGGGGGCCTCCCCGGGGGCCAGGAGGGTGACCCGCATGCTCACGCCGATGGTGTCCTTGATCTTGTGGGCCACCTTCTCCCGGAGGGCGTGGAGGCGGTGGTCCGCCTCGATGACCTCGTCGGAAAGGGCTTTGCGCCCGATCTCCTGGAAGAAGGCCTCGGAAACCTCCACCTTGAGCTCGGCCTCGTCCAGGGTGCCCTCCCGCCGCACCACGATCTGGTAGTAGGGCTCCACCTCGGGAATGCCCAGGAGGACCGCCTCCACCTGCGTGGGGTAGACGTTCACCCCGCGGATGATGAGCATGTCGTCGGTGCGGCCCAGGATGGGGCCCATGCGCACGTGGGTGCGGCCGCAGGAGCAGGCCTCGTAGGTGAGGAAGGTGAGGTCCCCGGTCCAGTACCGCAAAAGGGGCATGGCCTCCTTGGTGAGGGTGGTGAAGACCAAGACCCCCACCTTGCCCTCCGGGAGGGGCTCCCCCGTGTCCGGGTCCACCACCTCGGGGAGGAAGTGGTCCTCCCAGATGTGGCTTCCCTGGCGCTCCTCCACGCACTCGTTGGCCACCCCGGGACCGATGATCTCCGAGAGGCCGTAGATGTTGGTGCTCCTCACCCCAAGCCCCTCGTCCACCTGCTTCCGGATGGCCTCGGTCCAGGGCTCAGCGCCCAGCACGGCGTATTCCAAGGATAGCTCCTCCGGGGAAACCCCCCGCTTCCGGAACTCCTCCGCCAGGGTCTGGGCGTAGGAAGGGGTGCAGGAGATGACCTCGGGGCGGAAGTCTTGGATGAGCATGAGCTGGCGCTCGGTCATGCCGCCGGAGACCGGCACCACCGTCATCCCCAGGGCCTCGGCCCCTGCGTGCAGGCCCAAGCCCCCGGTGAAGAGGCCGTAGCCGTAGGCGTTGTGGAGCATCATCCCCGGCTTAGCCCCCGCCGCCGCCAGGGAGCGGGCCACCACCTCGGCGAAAATCTGCAGGTCCTTCTTGGTGTAGCCCACCACCGTGGGCTTGCCGGTGGTGCCGCTACTGGCATGGATGCGGGCTACCTCCTCCCGGGGCACGGCGAAGAGGCCGAAGGGATAGTTCTCCCGGAGGTGGTCCTTCCGGGTGAAGGGGAGCCGGGGCAGGTCCTCGAGGGTCCGCACCCCCTTGGGGTCCACCCCCGCTTCGTCCAGAAGCCTGCGGTAAAAGGGCACCCGCTCGTACACATAGGCCACCACGGCCCTAAGCCTTTCCTCCTGCAAACCCCTAAGCCTTTCCCTGGACAGGGTTTCCAATTCCGGTTGGTACATCATCCCTCCTCCTCCCATCCAGAGTTCTGCCCGGAAGGTACCCCTTCCCCTGCACCGGGAAAAGCATCCCCTCCCAGGCGAAACACCGTTCCCGTGAATAAGGCCACCAGTTTCCCCTCGGACACCACCTCCACCCGGTAGGTGGCGGTGCGCCGGGAGAGGTTCACCTCCTTGGCCCTAGCCTCCACCCAGGCCCCGGCGGTCGCGGGACGGAAGTAGTCCATGCGGCAGGAGAGGGCCACCGCCGGCCCCCGGGCGTTGGAGGCCAGGGCGAAGGCGCTGTCCGCCAGGGTGTAGAGGAAGCCCCCGTGGGCGGTGCCGTGGAGGTTCAGGTGGCTCTCCCCCACCACCCCGGCCACCACCGCCTCCCCCGGGGCCAGGTGCCGGACCTCGAGGCCCAAAGCCGCCATGAAGGGATCGGGCCTCATCCCTCCTCCACCTCCCGGGAGAGGCCCAGGTAGGCCTCCACCACCTTGGGGTCCTGGCGCAGGGCCTCCGCCGGGCCCTCCAAGGCCACCTCCCCCGCCTCCAGCACCAGCCCCCAGTCGGCCAGGGCCAGGGCCACCTTGGCGTTTTGCTCCACCAGGAGCAGGGTGGTGCCCTCCCGCTTCAGCTCCCCCAGGATGCGGTAGATCTCCCGCACCATCAGGGGGGCCAGGCCCAAGGAGGGCTCGTCCAGAAGCAGGATCCGGGGCCTGGCCATGAGGGCCCGGCCGATGGCCAGCATCTGCTGCTCCCCCCCCGAAAGGGTGCCCGCGGGCTGCCGCCTGCGCTCCAAAAGCCGGGGGAAAAGGGCATAGACCCGCTCCAGGTCGGGCCGGAGGTGCTGCCGCTTGCGGAAGCGGTGGAACCCCCCCAGGAGGAGGTTGTCCTCCACGGAAAGCCCGGGGAAGAGGGCCCGGCCCTCCGGCACCAGCACCAGACCCCGGGAAAGAAGGGCCTCCGGGCTTCGCCCCCGCACCTCCTCCCCGTCCAGGAAGACCTTCCCCTCCGCCTGGGCCAGGCCCAAGAGCCCCCTCAGCACGCTGGTCTTCCCCGCCCCGTTGGGGCCGATGAGGGTAAGGGCCTCCCCCTCCCTCAGGGAGAAACTGACCTCCCGCACCGCCTCGAGGGGCCCGTAGCGCACGGTGAGACCCTGAACGGAAAGGAGACTCATGCCACCTCCTCCTCTCCCAGGTAGGCCGCCCGGACCAAGGGGTTGCGCTGCACCTCCCGGGGCGTGCCCTCGGCGATCTTCTCGCCGTAGTTCATCACCACCACCCGGTCCGCCAGGCCCATGATCAGGTCCATGTCGTGGTCCACGATGAGCACCGTGTAGCCCTCCCTGGCCAAGGAGCGGAGGAGGGAGGCAAGCTCCCGCTTCTCCTGGGCCCTGAGCCCCGCGGCCGGCTCATCCAGGAGGAGTACCTCGGCCCCTGAGGCCAGGAGCCGGGCGATCTCCAAGAGGCGCTGCTGTCCCACGGAAAGGCGCTCCGCCCGCTCCAGGGCCAAGGACTCCAGGCCCACCCGCCTGAGGGCCCCGTAGGCGGTGGCCAGGGCCCGCTCCTCCTCCTGGCGGTGCAGGCCCAAAAGCACCTGGGGGAAGCCCGCCCGGGTCCGGGCGAAGGTGCCCAAGGCAGCGTTTTCCAGCACGGTGAGCTCCGGAAAGAGGTGGGGGTGCTGGAAGGTGCGGCCCAGGCCCAGAAGGTGCACCCGGTGAGGCGGGAGGCCGGTGACCTCCCGCCCGAAGAGGAAGACCCTCCCTCCATCGGGCACCAAGGTGCCGGTGATCAGGTTGAAGAGGGTGGTCTTGCCCGCCCCGTTGGGGCCGATCAAGGCCAGGATCTCCCCCCGCTTCAGGTCGAAGGAAACCCCTGCCACCGCCATCAGTCCCCCGAAGGACTTCTGCAGGTCCTGGACCTCCAGAACCACCTCACCCCGGGGGCCTTCGGGGCTCTTGAGGGGAAGGGGTTCCGCCTTGGGTAGCCCTGGGTCCCGGCTCGGCAGATACCGCTCCACCATGGGCCAGAGGCCCTTGGGGGCCAGGATGAGGATCAGGGCCAGAATAAGGCCATAGCCGATGGTCTCGTAGTTGCCCTGCCGCCCCAAGAGGAGGGGCAGGAGGTCCTTTAACCAGTCCTCGAGGCCGGTGAAAAAGGCCGCCCCCAGCATCACCCCGGGGATGCTCCCCACGCCCCCGGCCACGGCCATCACCAGGTACTTGATGGAGGCCTCCAGGGAAAAGGGCGTGGGATTGACGAAACGCAGGAAGTGGGCGTACAGGAAACCCGCCAGGCCGGCTATGACCCCTGAGAGCAAAAAGGCTTTGAGCCTGAGGGCTGCCGGGTCCACGCCGAAGCTGGCCGCCGCCAGGGCATCCCCCCTCAGGGCCAGAAGGGCCCGCCCAATACGGCTTTGGCGCAGGTTGTAAAGGGCCAGGACCAGGAAGACCAGGAGGAAAAGGGTGAGGAAGGCGTAGCGGAAGCCGGTGTCCAGGGAAATGCCGAAGAGGTGGATCGGGGGAAGATCCGTAAGCCCCGTATGCCCCCCGGTGAGCCCCACCAGGTTCCCCGCCAGGATGTACAGGGCCACCTGCCAGGCGATGGTGGAAAGAGGGAGAAAGTGCCCCTTTAGCCGTACCGTAAGGGCACCCAGGAGCAAAGCCAACAGAAGGGCGGAAAGGAGCCCAGCCCCAAGCCCAAGCCAAGGGGAAAGCCCAACCTTGACCGTGAGGAGGGCGGTGGCATAGGCCCCCATCCCCATGAAGGCCGCCTGGGCAAAGCTGGTCATGCCCGCCAGGCCGGTGAGCACGTAGAGGGAAAGGGCCACCATGGCGGAAAGGGCGAAGAAGTTCAGGAGGGTGAGGTAGTAGGGGAAGGGAAACAGGGCCAGGGGCAACAGCAGCAACAAAAACCAGAGGTAGCGCATCACTCCTCCACCGCTCGCGCCCGCAGGCTCTGGTAGAAGAGAGCGGGCACCAAGAGCAGGAAGACCAAAGCCTCCTTGTAGGCGCTGGCGTAGAAGCTGGTGAAGCTCTCAAAGAAGCCCACAAGGAGGGCTCCCAAAAAGGCCACCGGGTAGCTGGCAAGCCCTCCCAGGATGGCGGCCACGAACCCTTTAAGCCCCAGCATGAAGCCCATGAAGTAGGCGGCGTTGATGAGGGGGGCCAAGAGAAGCCCGGAAAAAGCCGCCAAGAGGCTAGCGATGCCGAAGGCCACCATCCCCGCTTCCTCCGGGTGTATCCCCAATAGCCTGGCCCCAAGCCGGTTCTCCGCCGCCGCCAACAGCGCCTTGCCGAAAAGGGAGAAGCGGAAGAAGAGGTAAAGGACCATCAGGCTCAAAGCGGCGAAGAGGAGGACCAGAACCCCCTGCCAGGAGAGGCCCACCACCACCTCCCCCGCAAGGAGAGGGGCGGGACGGAACTGCTCGGGGCCAAAGAAGACCAGGCCCAGCCCCTGGTAGGCCACGTGGAGGCCCACGGCCATGATGAGGAGGGAAAGCACCGTGGCCCCCCGCATGGGCTGGAAGAAGACCCGGTAGGTGGCCACCCCCAGGTACACCACGAGGAGCACCGCCGCCAGATAGGCCAAGGGAGGAACCCCTTTAGCTAGAAGAAAGAGGAGGAAAAGCCCCACCCCGCCCGCAAGGGGCAGAAGGACCCCCCGGCCCCGGGCCATGAGGGCCCAAGCCCCTCCCAGGGCCAGGGCCAGCCACAGGGTACCGGGGAGCTTGCCCTCGAGGAGCCACACCAGGGAAAGGGGGGCGAACATCAGAAGCTCCCCGATGGGCACCAGGATCACCCGGGTAACCGCGAAGACCAAGACCAGGGAGAGGGCTAGAAGGCCGTAGATTACCCCGTTTTGCAACCCGTCCAAGAGGAGGAAGCTGAGGATGGTGGCGTCCATGGCTTAGCGGAAGGTGCGTTCCAGCTTCCAGCGGCCTCCCTCGATCCGCACCATCACCGCGGCATCCTCAAAGCGCAGGCCCAGGTGGTCCTCCCGGCTGAAGGTGAAGACCCCGTGGGTGGCCACCAGGTTCCGGGTGGCCTCGATTTCGTCCCGAAGGGCGCTGCGGAAGGCGGCGAGGTCCTTGGACGGGTCAGCCCGCTTCAGGGCCCTCTCCAGGGCGGGCTTGAGGATGAGCCAAGCATCCCAAGCGTGGGCACCGAAGGTGGAGTAGCTACCGATGCCGTACTTGGCCTCGTAGCGCTGGATGTAGTCCAGGGCTACCCGCTTGGTGGGGTAGGCGGAGGGCAACTGCTCCGCCACCAGGATGGGCCCTGCGGGCAGCAAGGTGCCCTCCACGTCCTTGCCCCCCACCCGCAGGAAGTCGGGGTTGGCCACCCCGTGGGTCTGGTAGATGAGCCCGGCGTAGCCTCGCTCCTTCAGGGTGCGCTGGGGAAGAACCGCCGGGGTGCCGCTCGCCCCCACCAAGACGGCGTCGGGCCTGCGGGCGATGATCCTGAGCACCTGGCCCGTCACCGAGGTGTCCGTGCGGGCGTAGCGCTCGCTGGCCACCACCTGCAGGCCCTTGGCCCGGGCCTCCGCCTCAAAGAAGCGGGCCCAGCCCTCCCCGTAGGCGTCGTTAAAGCCGATGTAGGCCACGGTCTTCACGCCCCTGGCCACCATGTCCGCCACGATGGCCCGGGCCATGAGCTCCTCCGTCTGCGGGGTTTTGAAGACCCAGAAGCGCTGGGCGTCCACGGGATGGATGATGTCCTTACTGGCCGCCAGGGAGATCATGGGCACCTTGGCCTCGGCCACCACGGGGATCATGCCCAAGGAGGCCGGGGTGGTGGTGGTGCCCACGATGGCCACCACTCCCTCCTCCACCAGGCGGCGGGTATTCCGCACCGCCTGGGTGGTATCCGAGGCATCGTCCAGGATCACGAACTGCACCTTGCGCCCGGCCACGCCCCCCGTGCGGTCCAGCATCTCCTGGAGCATGAGGAAGGTGTTCCGCTCAGGGATGCCCAAGGAGGCGGCGGGGCCGGTGGCCGAAACCACCACACCCACCTTGAGAGCCTCCTGGGCCAGGGCCGAAAGGCCTAAAAGCAACAGGGCTACCAACCAGCGCTTCATCTTCTTCCCCTCCTTCTCTTCATTCCCACCGGGCGAGACCCGGATTGGGTCTAACTAACGACCGTTTGCCTTCCAGTCTAACCAGGGACTTCTGTCCCGTCAAGCTAGGTCACGTGCTCGGGAATGCCGACAAGGGGCGAAGGCCGCGTGGGCAAGGGCCTCCCCTCGAGGTCCAAGAGGGCGCTTCCCTCCAGGAACCAACTCTTTGGAGTCCTGTGCCCCCAAAGGGTTTGGCGGCGGGGGTCGTTCAGGCTCCAGCGCACCGGGGGCAGGTCGGGGTCCACGGTGAGGTAGTCGGAGGTGTAAAGCTCGAGGCGGTGGCCGTCCGGGTCCTTGAGGTAGAGGAACATGGCGTTGGAGATCCCGTGCCGCCCCGGGCCCCTTTCGATCTGGTCCGTGCGCCTGGCCCCCGCCAGGATGTCCGCCGCCTTGAGGATGGCCATGGGGTCGGGAAGCCAGTAGGCGAAGTGGTGGAGCCTGGGGCCTTCCCCGTTGGTGAAGGCCACGTCGTGGACGTTGCCCTTGCGGTGGAGCCAGCTGGCCCAAAGCCTGCCCCCTTCGTCCTCGGTGTACTCGGTGAGACGAAAGCCCAAGTGCTCCTGGTAGTAGCGGGTGGCCTCGGCCACCTCTGGGCAAAAGAGGTTCAGGTGGTCGATGCGCAACACCCCAGGGCCCCGGTAGAGGTGGTACTCCTGCAGGATGCGGGGAAGCTTCTCCGCCTCGTGGTAGAAGGCCAAGGGGTAGCCGAAGGGGTCCTGCACCCGCAGGACCCTGGGCCTGCCCCAATCGGCTTCCAGCCGGTGGGGAAGCCCCTCCTGCACCGCCCAGGCCTGGGCCTCTTCCATCCCGTTCCCATCCACCTTGAAGCCCAGGCTCCGCACGGCGGGCCGCTCCGCCTGGGTGAGCTTGAGGCTCCACTCCAGCTCCTCGTAGCCCCGGAGGTAGGCGCTTTTTCCCTCCCTATGTTCCAGGCGAAAGCCCAGAAGCCCCTCGTAGAACTCCAAGCTCCTTTCCAGGTCCTGCACCCAAAGCTCGATGAACCCCACCCTTACGATGGCCATACCACCCTCCTGTAGCCGCGGCCGAAGTACACCAAGGGAAGGCCCGGCTCCCCCAGCTCCACCCTCTCCACCCGGCCCACCACCAGGCGGTGGTCCCCCCCGGGGTAGACCGCCTCCAGGCGGCAGCGAAGCACCGCCAAAGCCCCTGGCACCCTCCCCTCCTCCAAGGCCACCCCCTCCTGCGGTCGGCCGGCGAAGTGCTGGGAAACCGCCTCCTGCCCCTCCCGGAGGAGGCTCACGCTAAAGGCGCGGGCGGCCTCGAGGACCGGCCAGAGCTTGGCCTTCTCGTGGATGCCCAGGGCCACCAGGGGAGGCTCCAGGCTCAAGGACATGAAGGCGGTGGCGGTCATGCCCCGCTCCTCCTGCCCCAGCCGGGCGGACACCACGGTCACCCCGGCGGCAAACCGGCTTAGGGCCTCCTTAAAGGCCTCCCTCAAGGCCTCGTCCGGCTTGGGCAAACCCGCGGGCCCCTCGGGAAAGGCACCCGTCACGCCTCCACCTCCGCCACCACGGAAAGCGCCCTCTCCAGGTAGGCGCGAATCCGCTCCTTGTAGGGCTCTTTATCGTAGACGCTAAAGAGGGTCTGGTACATGCGCACCGGATCCCCGAAGAAGAAGCGCTCGTAGAGCTCCTGCCTGGCCCCGAAGCCCGAAAGGGTCATGTCCCAGGCCAGGCGGAAGAGGGCCACCCGCTCCTTGGCCTCCAGGGTGGCCCCCTGCAGGTACTTCTCCAAAAGAGGCGCCAAGGGCCCCCGGAAGTCCCGCTCCGAGGGCAGGGTGATGAGGCCGCTGGCCCCGATCTGCTCCACGATCTCCCGGATCCTGGGGTAGAGCCTCGGGTAGAGGTTCCGGGCCCCGTCCAAGGCGCCCCGGTCGGGCACCAGGAGGCCGTAGGCGTTCTCTTTGGCCTCCTCCTCCGCCCGGGTCCAAAAGGCCCGCATGGCCTCCAGGTAGACGATGATCTCGGCGATCTTCTCCTGCACGTGCCCGTAGGCGTCGGCCCCAATCCCTTCGGCCATGAGGGAGGCCACCCCCAAGAAGGCCTCGGTCTTGGCGGTCTTCAGGACCACCACCTGGTGGGCCATGTGGTGGAGGGCCCCGGTGGCGGCGTAGGCGTTGTTGCAGAGCTCCACGTTCCCCAGGATGAAGACCCGCTCCCAGGGCACCAGGACGTCGTCAAAGACCACCAGGCAGTCCATCTCCTCGAGGCGGCTCGAGAGGGGGTAGTCGAAGGGGCTGTCCCCCCCCACCAGGGCCTCCCGGCAGACGAAGTGGAGTCCTGGGGTGGAGGTGGGGAGGGCAAAGGCGATGGCGTACTTCTCGCTCCCGGGGCCCTCCTTGAGGAGGGTGGAGGGAAAGATGAGGACCTCGTCCGCCAGGGGAAAGGTGGCGGTCATGCGCGCCCCCCGCACCACGATGCCCTTTTCCGTCTGCCGCACCACCCCCACGGGGATGTAGGGGTCGGGCTGAGCCGAGGGGGGCTTGGCCCGGTTCACCTGGGGGTTGGTGAGGGCATGGGTGGTGGCCAGGTCGTGGTCGCGGAGGTAGCGGTAGTAGGCCCGCACGTTGTCGGCAAACTCCCCGAAGTACTCGGCGCTGGCGGCATAGGCCATGACCACGGCGTTCAGGTAGTCCGGGCTACGGCCCATCATCCCCAGGTTCTGGTCGGCCCAGAGCTTGTAGGCCTGGCTCCGGCGCCGCAGGTCCTCCTTGGTCCTGGGGATGAGGAAGCTCATCCCGTGCCGCTTTCCCTCCTCCTCGTAGGTGAGGGCCTCCCGGTACCGGGGGTCGTGCTGCAAGTCGTAAAGGGCCGCCATGGTGCGCACGATCCCCCGGAAGACCGGGTGGGTGGTGGGGTCCTCCACCTTCTCCCCCTTGTACCAGAGGTTAGGGGGCCGCTCCTTCAAGGCTTCCAGGTACTCCGCTCCCGTCCTTGCCATCCTCTCACCTCTTTCCGAACCTGGGCACGTGGGGGGGCCTCAGGGGAAGCCCCACGGCCTTGAGGTCGGTGTAGAACTCCAGGGCGTAGTGGCCGCCTTCCCGCCGATCGCCGCTTTCCTTCACCCCGCCAAAGGGAGTAGGCAGGTGGCGCACGTTGTGGCTGTTGAGGTACACCAGGCCCGCCTCCAGCTCCAAGGCCAGGCGGTGGGCCCTTTCCAGGTCCCGGGTGAACACGTAGGCGGCGAGACCGTACTTGGTGTCGTTGGCCAGCCTTAAGGCCTCCTCCTCATCCCTAAAGGGAATGGCCACCAACACTGGCCCGAAGATCTCTTCCTGGGCGATGCGCATGCGGTTTTCCCCCACGAAGAGGGTGGGCTCCAGGTAGTTCCCCCGGGAGAGGTCCTCCCCGCGGAAGGAGGTGGTGGCCCTCTTCCCGCCCACGAGAAGCCTCGCCCCCTCCTTAAGGCCCGCCTCCACATACCCCAAAACCCGCTCCAGGTGCTCGGGGTGGATGAGGGGGCCCACCTCGGTCTCGGGGTCCAGGGGGTGACCCACCCGGATGGCCCGGGCCCTTTCGGCTACCCTCTCCACAAAGGTCTCAAAGATGGACTCCTCCACCAGAAGGCGGGAGCTGGCGGTACACCTCTCCCCGTTGAAGGAATAGATCTGGAAGACCACCGCGTCTAAAGCCCTTTCCAGGTCGGCGTCGGCAAAGACTAGGGCCGGGCTTTTCCCGCCAAGCTCCAGGGAAAGCCGCTTGAGGTGGCGGGCGGCGTTTTGCATGACGATCTTCCCGGTTTCCGTCTCCCCGGTGAGGGTGAGGAGGGGTACCAAGGGGTGGGCCACCAGGGCGGCCCCCGCCTCCTCCCCGAAGCCCTGGACCAGGTTGAAGACCCCAGGGGGCAGGTCCGCCTCCTGCACGATCTCCGCCAGCTTGCTGGCGGTTAAGGGGCTCCACTCCGCGGGCTTCAAGACCACGGTGTCCCCGAAGGCCAGGGCGGGGGCGATGCGCCAGGTGGAGAGCATCAGGGGGGCGTTCCAGGGGGTGATGATGCCCACCGGCCCAGCCGGGACCCTCAGGCTGTAGTAAAGCCAGTCCCGGTCCACGGGGAAGGTGCGGTCCTCCATGGCGTGCTCCGCGTACTCCGCGTAGAAGGCGAAGTTCTCCGCGGAGCGGGCCACCTGGGCCTTGACGATGCGCAACACCTGCCCCGCGTCCAGGGCCTCCACCACGGCGAGCTCGTCCGCGTGCTTCTCCAGAAGCTCGGCGATCCTGAGGAGGTAGCGCTTCCGCTCCCGGGCTGGGGTGCGGCTCCACCTTTGGAACGCCTCGTGGGCCGCCTTCGCCGCCCGGTCCACTTCCCTTTCCCCGCCCCGGGCCGCATGGGAGAGCACCTCGTTGGTGGAGGGGTCTAGGGTGGGGAAAACCTCTCCGCTTTCCGAAGGGTGGAACTCCCCGCCGATGAAGTGCAGGGCCGTCCACCCCTTTAGGGCGTTTCGAATGGCCTCGATCCTTTCCCAGGGAATCCCGGCCACCTGGTCCTGGTACCTCATGCCTCCTCCTCTATGGGGTTTTCCAAAGCGCCAAGCCCTTGGATCTCCAGCCGCATCACATCCCCGGGAAGCACCCGGCTTATGCCCTTGGGCGTCCCGGTGAGGAGGACGTCGTAGGGCTCCAGGGTCATGAACTCGGATATGTACTGCAAAAGCTCCGCCACGCTGTAGAGCATCCTCGAGGTGTGCCCCTCCTGCCTCAGCTCCCCGTTCACGTAGGCGCGAAGCCAGAGGTTCTGGGGGTCTTCCACCTCGTCCACCACCAGGAAGGGCCCCAAGGGGCCGAAGGTATCCCGCCCCTTGGCCCGGATGGGGGGGCGGAAGGTGTTGGAAACGTGGTCCCGCACCACCAGGTCGTTGGCGATGGTGTAGCCCAGGACGTAGTCCAGGGCGTCCTTGGCCTTCACCCGGCGCATGGGCCGGCCCACCACCACCGCCAACTCCACCTCGTAATGCATGTACTCCGCCCCCTTGGGGTAACGCACCACACCCTTATGGGGAAGAAGGCTATTGTTTGGCTTCCAAAAAAGCGCGGGCTCCTCGGGACGGGAAAGGCCCAGCTCCTCCGCGTGGTCGGCGTAGTTGAGGGCTACCCCGATCACCTTGCCGGGGGTAAAGGGGAGGAGCCAGGTGACCCCCTCGGGGTCGTGGGCCTCCCCGGCTTCGTCCAGGAGGAGGCCGTCCCTGTACACCCCGTGGTGGAGCCTGCCCTTGGCCAGGAAGCGGCAGAGCTTCATGCCTCCTCCCCGATCAGGCGGTAGCGCCGGGCCATGGCCCTAAGCCGCTCCTCCACCTCGGGAGTGGTGGGGCCCAAGGGGAGGCGCCACTCCTTCTCCAAAAGGCCCATCCAGGAAAGCACCGTCTTCAGGGGAATGGGGTTTGTGTCCCAGAAGATGGCCTCGTTGGCCTCGAGGAGGTGGTAGTGAAGCTCCCTGGCCCCAGCGTAGTCCCCCGCCAGGGCGAGCTCGGTGAGCTTCGCTACCTCCTGGGGGAGCCAGTTGGCGGTGGCGGCGATGGTGCCCACCGCTCCCAGGCTCATCATGGGGAGGGTGAGGCTCTCTAGGCCGCAGAACACCAGGAAGTCCTGGCCCACCTCCTGGAAGAGGTGGGAGAGGTACTCCAGGTCCTTGGAGGAGTGCTTGAGGCCCACGATGTGGGGAAAGTCCCGCCTTAAGCGGGCCACGGTCTTGGGGGCGATCTCCACCCCCGCCCGGCCGGGGATGTTGTAGAGGAGGATGGGAAAGTCGGGCACCGCCTTGGCCACCTCGGCGAAGTAGCGGTAGAGGCCCTCCTGGTTGGGCTTCAGGTAGTAGGGCACGATGACCATAGCCCCTTGGGCCCCCGCCTCCTTGGCGAAACGGGTGAGCTCCAAGGTTTCTTCCAGCCTCAGGGACCCGGTGCCGGGGATCACCGGCACCCGGCCCGCCGCCTGCTCCAGGGCCACCTCCATGACCCGCTTTCTTTCTTCCAGGGTCTGGGTGCCGGGCTCCCCGGTGGTGCCCCCCACGCTGATCCCGTGGGAGCCCCCCTGGATGGCCCGCTCCACGAGCCTCCTTAAGGCCTCTTCGTCGATGCGCCCTCGGCGAAAGGGGGTAGGTAAGGGTGGGATGGACCCGCGGAACATGCTGCTCCTTTCGCCCCTTAGGATGGCCGTCCCGGGCTGGGAGGGCAACTGTAAGGAGCACAAGATTACACCGGTATTTGTTCCTTTATACAAAAAGACCCCTCTGGCGCCCTAGTCAAGCGAGGTATATTGTGTAAACCAACAATGCCAACGCCAGAGTTCAGCCAAACCTCCATTACCTTCCTCCATCTGGCCCAGGACCTGGGCCTCGAGGTCCTGGTCCCCTCGGACCGCCCCGTCCTCTACCTCCTGGAGGAGGCCAGGCCCCTCCTCCCCTTGGAAGGGGCCCTCCTCCTTTTCCGCCCCGAGGGAAGCCTCTGGCGCTACCGCACCGCCAGCGGCTTTCTCCTCCCTGCTCCCGACCCGGAGCTTTTGGCCTACGCCAAGCAGGAGGGCTTAGGCGTGGCCCTCTACCCTCCCTGGCTCAAACGGGAGGAGCTGGCCAAAGCCCTGACCCTGCGCCTTTTCCACCTGGGGGCGGGTCTCGGCCTAGCCAGTCTCTTGGACCTCTTGCTCAAGCTCCCAGAAAGGCCCTTTCTGGAGGTTCTCTACCAGGCCACCGGCCTGGCCCTGGCCTGGGTAGCCCCCTGGGGGGAGGTGCTGGGCTTCGCTGGCCCCGTGCCCCCCCAGCACCCTAAGGAGCCGGGGGAAGGGCGGGGATGGCTTTCCTTGGAGGCAGGGGAAGGCGTTCTGGTGGCCTATGGGGAGGAAGAAGGCCTGAAGCGGGCCCGGGGCCTTTTGGAGGTGGCGGCTCGGCTCCTCAAGGTGCGGGCCCTCGAGCGCTCCTTGGAGCGGATGCGGGAGGAGTCCCTGGGCGGGGCTTTGCTGGAGGGCCTCATCCTGGGGGAAGCCGAACCCGAACGCCTCTTCGCCTTCGGCTTCGCCGAGGGCGTGGAATGGGTCTTGGCCCTGGTAGAACCCCCCGCGGTGCCGGGCCGCCACCGCCTGGCGGAGGAAAGGCGGCGGGAGGCCACCTTGGAGCTAAGGCGCCGGGCGGGCACCTACCTGGACCGCCTGGGGGTGCCCTACCTCCTCACGGTGCGGGGCAACCGCCTGGCGGCCATGTGGCAGGTGCACAACCCCAAGAAGGAGGCGCAAAGCCTCCTTTCTGCCCTACCCCCGGGAAGCCGCCTGGGGTACTCTGCGGTCCACGCGGCCGGGGAGGAGGTGCAAAACGCCTACCGAGAGGCCCTCATCGCCCTCAAGGCGGCCCGGCCTGGGGAGGCCCTCTCCTTCAGCGGCCTGGATCCCGTGGCCTTTGTGCTCCTGCAGCAGTCCCCCGAGGACCTAAAGGCCCTGGTGGAGCGCTACCTGCCCCTGCCCCCCAAGCTCCTCAAGACCCTCGAGGTCTACGTCGCCTCAGGAAACGTAGAGGAGGCCGCAGGCGCTCTCCACATCCACCCCAACACCCTGCGCTACCGCCTAAGGCGCATCGAGGCCACCTTGGGTCCCCTTTCCCGGCCCGAGGTCCTGGCCCGGGTGCACCTGGCCCTCCGCGCGCGCGACCTGCTGGTGGGCTAAGATGGCAGGTATGGAAAAGCTAAAGGTCCTTGGCCTGGCTTTCCTCCTCCTTATGGGCGGCGGGCTCGCCCAGACCTTGGTGGAGGCGACGGCGGTGGCGGCCCTGGCCTCGAGCCTGGACCCGGCGGTGCGCCTACCCTCGGGCACCTACAAGGCCAGAAGCCCCGAGCCCCTCCTCCAGCGCTTCCCCGAGGCCAAGGGGTACGCCCTCGAGGCCTTTGTCGCCAAGGGCATCGCCAGCCGCCTGCACGCCGCCTTCGTGCAGCAGGTGCTCACCGCCTTCGCCGCCGCGGGGTACTTCGTGGAAAGCCGGGAGGAAAAGGTGGTGGAGGGTGAGGTGCGCACCAAGTACCTGCTTAAGGACAGCCTGGGCCGGCCAGCCCTGCTTGTGGTGGTGCGTAAGGGGGAGGAGTTGGTGTACGGGTTTGGCAAGCGTAAGTGATGCATGTCACGATATTCCACGCTTGTGCTAAAACTCCCCGCTCCAACTCCCGCCCCAGCGCCATACCGGCCCCGCCTTCCCCACCTCCACCCTGAGCCCCTCCCACCCGAGACCCACCCCCCAGGACCAACCTCCCCCGTAAGCGAGTCGCAAGGAGAGCCCCAAGCCCTCCGCCTGCCCGAACCACCCCAGGCCCGCCCCCAAAGGGTAGGCGGCCTCCAAAACCACCTCTCCCGGGCCCCAGGCCCAGCTCCATCCCAAAAGCCCCCTCGGCCCGGAAGCAAGCCCCATCACCTCCCCGTAAACCACCGCCTCCCCCAGGCGGGCGCTTCCCGCCAGCCCCACCCCTCCGGGGAAGACCAGGAATTTGAGGTCCCCCCAGGCGGCCTCGGCGAACACCCCCGGGCCCCAGGCGTACCCCAGGCGGAGGCGGGCCTCGCCATAGAGGGTGAGGAAGCCGCCCCAAACCCCCTCCACCCCACCCGCCGGGCTGGGGGCGTTCCAGGTGTAGGGAAAAAGCCGCCCCTCGCCGAAGGTATACGGGAAACGCCCCAGGGTGAGGCCCACCTCTCCCACCTCCACCGCCAGGTAAAGGCGCTCCACCGCGAGCCCCCCCTCCCCCAGGCCCGGCTGGAGGTAGGGGGCCAGGGCGTAGAAAAGCCGTCCCCCCTCCACGGGCACCGCCCCGAAAAGGCGGAGGTACGAGGTGGTCTGCCCTCCCAGGCCAAAGGCCCCCACCTCGTACCCCTGGGCCAAGGCCGGGAACAGGACAAGCGCAAAAACCCCCACCAGCCGCCGCATTTTCTGGCCTTAGCGCCGCTCCTCCCCCACGATGCGCCCGTCCTCCAGGCGCACGATGCGCTTCACGTGCTCCAAAAGCCTGGGGTCGTGGGTGGAGAAGAGGAAGGTAACCCCTTTTTCCTCGTTCAGGGCCTTCATGCGCTCGATGAGGGCCAGGCCCGTCTTGGAGTCCAGGTTGGCGGTGGGCTCGTCGGCCAGGACCAAAAGGGGCTCCGCCGCCAGGGCCCGGGCCACGGCCACCCGCTGTTGCTCCCCGCCGGAAAGCTGCCGGGGAAACCGCCCCGCCTTCTCCCTTAGGCCCAGGGCCGCCAGGGCCTCCATGGCCCGCCGCTCCCGCTCCGGCCGGGGAAGGCCCCGCAGTTCCAAGACGAAGGCCGCGTTCTCCAGGGCGGTGAGAACGGGCAGGAGGTTGTAGGCCTGAAACACCAGGCCAATCCTTTCCAGCCGGAAGCGGGCCCGCTCCGAGCGGGAAAGCCGGGAAAGGGCCACCCCGCCCACCCACACCTCTCCCTCCGTGGGCAGGTCCAGCCCCGAAAGAAGGTGCAGGAGGGTGCTCTTCCCGCTCCCCGAGGGCCCCACCAAGGCGGTGAACTCCCCCGGCTCCAGGGCGAGGTCCACCCCCCGCAGGGCCTCCGTTTCCACCCCGTCCCCCCGGTACACCTTGCGCACGCCTTTGGCTTCCAAGATGGGCATCCTCACCTCCTACGGCACGTAGCGCATGGCCTCCACCGGCTCCAGCCTCGAGGCCAGCCACCCCGGCCATAAGGCCGCCAAAAGCCCCGTCCCCACCGCGTACCCCAAGGTAAGGAGGACCTCCTTCAGCGAAAGCCGCCCGTGGAGCACCTCCGGCAGGCCAAACTCCCGGTACTGCTCCAAAATCCACTGGGGAAGGGGCAAGCGGAAGCCGTCCGCCAGCTCCAGGTGCACCAGAAGCCCGGCCCCCAGGCCCACCAAGGCAAAGACCCCCACCAGGAGGAGGCTTTCCCAGAAGACCAGGGCCATGACCCGCCGCCCGGTGAGGCCCAGGGCGGCCAAAAGCCCGAACTCCCGCACCCGTTCCACCAGGGAGAGGTAGAGGGCATTCAAGAGGATGAGCCCCCCGAGGAGGAAGAAGACGCCCACATAAAGGGCCATCACCGTGTCGTAAAGGGGCAGGATGGCGGCGTAGGCGGGGTTGGCCTCCAGCCAGGTTTCGGCCACCAGCCCCTGGAGGTGGGGCATCAGAGCGGCTTTGAGCTCCTCCAGCGGCTTGAGGTCGTAAAGCCCGAGGCCTTCCAGGCGCACCTCCAGCCGGGTCACCCGGCCCGGGGCCAGGAAGGCTTGGGCGTCGGCCAGGGGCACCACCAGGGTGCGGGCCTCGAGGTGGGTCTCCGGCAGGTCCAAAAGCCCCACCACCCGGAAGGCGTACACCCCAAGGCCCAAGCCCCCGGGGGCGTAGGCCACCACCTCGTCCCCCAGGCCCACCCTAAGGGCCTGGGCCAGGGCCTCGCCCAAAAGGGCCTCCCCCGGCGCCTCCGGCAGGCGGCCCGCCTTAAGGAGGTTCTTCTGCCGGGCCAAGCCCGCGGGCTCCAGACCCGTGACCACCGCGTAGCGGCTCCGCTCCCCAGCAAGGACCAGGCACCCCCCCTCCACCACCCCTTCCACCCGCGCCCCGGAAGGGAGCGGCAGGGCGGGCGGGACGAAGGCCAGGCTCTCCAGGTCCTCCCGCTCCCCGTACCCCTCCACCCGGACCACCAGGTGCCCGGTGCGCTCCAAAAGGAGCCGGAAGAAGGCGTCAAGCCCCCCGGCGTACACCGAGAGGAAGACCAGGGAGAGGAAGACCACCAGGGCCACCACGCCCCCGGTGGTGAGGCTTCGGCCCGGGGTGCGCCACAGGTTGCGCCAGGCCAGGCGGAGCACCTAGCACCCCCTTTCCAGGTACAGCGGGCTGAAGCAGCGCTCGGGCACCGGGCCCACCTGGACCTCGGTCACCTCCACCAGGGTGCGGTAGCCCTGCCGGGTGAGGTCCTTTAGCTCTAGGGTCCTGGGCAAGTAGGCTCCGTCTAAGCGCTGGTAGCTCCCCAGCCGGAGCTCCCGCACCGCCTGCCCCCGCTGGTCGTAGTAGAGGACGCGCTCGATGAAACCCTCCTTGAGGTACACCTCCACCCGGCCGTACGGGGTGGGCGCGCCAGGCTTTGGCATAAGGCGCAGGGTGCCTCCTTCCTCGGTCACCTGGAAAAGCTCCTCCAGATCCCGCCCCATGAGGTCCTGGTAGGTGAGGTCCGATCCCAAAAACCGCTCGCTCCTGCCCGAAGGCGGCAGGCGCAGGGTGCGGCCCAGGCGGGGGTCATAGAGGTAGAGGTCCTGGCCCAGGGAGAGGAAGGCCATCCCCGCCTCCGCCTTGGGCTCCAGGACCCGGAGGTGGGCCCGCTCGCCATCGGTGTAGACCCTAAGGCGGTAGGTGCGGCTGGACCCAGGCCGCTCCACCGTGAGCGCGTAGACCGCCTGGTGGGCAGGCCCCCGCAGGCGGTCCAAAGCGGACTTGAGCTTCTCCAGGGGGCTTTGCCCCAGGGCGAAGGCCGCAAGGGCCAAAAGAAGGATGCCAAACCGCTTCATCTCACTCCCCCTTCAGGTAGCGGGTGGGCTCCAGGGCAAGAACCAGCCGGCCCGGGAAGAGGAGGGCCAAGAGAGCGGAAAGGCCCACCACCATGGCGGCGTAGAGGGCGTAGACCGGGCGCAGGGCGGTATAAAGGTGCTCGGAAAGCCCCGACTCCGGCAAAAGCTCCACGGAAAGGCGCATGAGGGGACCGAAGACGTCGTGGGTGGAGGTGTACCAGAGGAGGGCGTAGCCTAGGAGGAGGCCCAGGAGGAGGCCCAGGCCGCTGGCCAGGGCGGCCTCGAGGGCCACCTGAGCCGCCAGGCGGAAGGGGGAAAGCCCCAGGCTCTCCGCCACCGCGAACTCCCTAAGCCTTTCCCGCACGCTCACGTAGGTGGTGCTCACCACGGCGATGGCCGCCAGAAGCATGAAAAGGCTCAGGAGGGGCACGTAGAAGAGGCGGCTAGCCTCGTAGTCCGCACGGATGGGACCCATGAGCTCCCACACTCCTCGAGCACGAAGCCCCTCCGGCAAAGCCTGGTTCAGGGCCTTGGCCACCCCCTCCTCCTTCCCCCGGGGCACCTTCAGGGCCAGGTGGGTGGCCACAATCTCTCTCCCGGAAAGCCTCTGGGCATCCTCCAGGTGCAGGTAAACCCCGCCGAAATCCACATTCCCCACCCCAGCCCGCACCAGGCCCACCACCAAAAGGCCCAGGGCCTCCTTCCCCGTCTCCACCACCAACCTCTCCCCCACCCGCACATCCAGCCGCTCCGCCAGGCGGTGGCCCAGGACCACCTCCCCCGGCCCCTGAAGCCACCGCCCCTCCCCCACCCTGAAGGGCACGCGGGAAAGGACCTTTTCCCCTTGGGGGTCCACCCCCAGGACCACGCCCCCCTGCATCCGGTAGGGGGAGCGGAGGAGGGCGTAAAGGGAAAGCCTGGGCGTGGCCGCCTGCACCAGAGGGTGGGCCACCGCCGGCAGCTCTCGGAAGCCGTTTTCCGGGTCT
Source organism: Thermus tengchongensis (assembly GCF_021462405.1). Lineage (NCBI taxonomy): Bacteria > Thermotogati > Deinococcota > Deinococci > Thermales > Thermaceae > Thermus > Thermus tengchongensis. The sequence goes on from NZ_JAKEDU010000001.1 coordinate 63,540, forward strand.
GGGTCCTGCCACCAAACCTCCCGGGCCACCACCACCGGGGCCTCCACGTACTCGGCGTAGGCCTCCACCAGGCTCTCCCCGTAACCATCCAGGAAGCCAAACAGGAAGAGCACGGCCACGGTCACGTAGATCACCACCAGGGAAAGCAGGGTGGTGCGCCGCCTCTGCCGGAGCACGTTGCGCCAGGCTAGCCTGAGTAGGCTCATCCCCCCTCCGAAAACCTCTCCAGGAGCTTGGGAAGTTCCCGCTCAAAAAAGGCGTAAAGCTCCCGCATCTCCCGAAGCCTCTCCCCCTTGGCTTCCCCCACCAGGGCCAGGCCCTTTTCCGCCTGCTCCCGGTAAAGGGAAAGGGCCCTGACCTTTTCCAAAAGGAGCCGCCGCCAGGCCCCCGGGCGCACGGCGTACCGGTCCGCCCGCTCCCCCGGGCGGCGCAGGCGCTCCACCAGCTGCAACCGGGTGAGGAGGTTCAGGGCGCCGCTCAAGGCCCCCTTGCTGGCGGATAGGGCCTCCCCCATCTCCTTGGCGCTCTGTTCCGCCGGCTCGGCCACCAGGAGAAAGGCCAGAACCCGGCCCGCCATCCGGGGAAGGCCCGCCGCCTCAAAGAGGAGGGCGGTCTCCTCCACCCACCGCTTCAGGGCAGGGTCCATGGCTCCAGCGTAAAGAGATCAGTAAGTTTTGTCAATAGTGAACTTTTGAAATCCAAAGCGGGTGCAAGGGGGTGGCCCCCGGGGCGGGCGCCGCCTGGGCCCGCCGGGAGGGGCAAGCCGGGGCCGGGTGCTTCACCGACCGGCTCTGTGCCCTTTGGCTCCCAATCCGATCCCGTGCCCCGCGCCTAGAGCTCCGCCAGGTCCACCCGCTCCAAGACCGGCAGGGCCCTCAGGGCCTCCAGCACCTCTGGGCTGGGCTTCTGGTCCACGGTGAGCACAAAGAGGGCCCGCCCCCCGGGCATGTCCCGGCCCAGCTGCATCCCGGCGATGTTCACCCCTGCCTCCCCCAGAAGGGTCCCCACCTGGCCCACCACCCCGGGGCGGTCGTAGTTCACGCAGACCAGCATGTACCCCTCGGGCACCACCTCGAGGGCGTAGTCGTCGATGCCCACCAGGCGGGGCTTACCCCCCATCACCACCCCCCGGGCCCGGCGCTCCTCCTGGTCGGTGGCTAGGCGCACCTCCAGAAGCCTGGTGTACTCCCCCGCCTGCTCCTCCTTGCGGGTGACGAGGCGGATGCCCCGGTCCTTCAGGAGGGGCCGGGCGGACACCAGGTTCACCGCCTCCCCCCCCAGCACCCGGGAGAGAAATCCCTTGGCCACGGCGCTGGCCACGGGCTCGGGGTCCTTTTCAAACTGGCCCAGGAAGCTCACCTCCAAGACCTGTGGCCGCCCGCGGGTGATCTGGGCCAGGAGCTTGCCTAAAGCCTCCCCTAGGGGCAGAAACCCCTTAAGGGCCTCGAGGGCCTCGGGGTCAAAGCCGGTGTTGAGGGCGTAGGAAAGGTCCCCCTCCAAGGTGCGCACCACCCGCTCGAGGACGGCCTCCCCCACCCGCTCCTGGGCCTCCACCGTGTTGGCCCCCAGGTGGGCGGTGAGGACCACCTTCGGGTGGTTAAGAAGCGGGTGGTCCTTGGGGGGAGGCTCCTGGGTAAACACGTCCAGGCCAGCGGCGAACAGGTGGCCTTCCTCCAAAACCTCCAACAGGGCCTTTTCGTCCACAATCCCCCCCCTGGCGGCGTTCACCACCACCGCCCCCCGGGGCAGGAGGTAGAGTTCCCGCCTGCCGATCATCCCTCGCGTTTCCTCGGTGAGGGGGGTGTGGACGGTGAGGAAATGGCTCTGCCGGAGCATGTCGGAAAGGTCCTCCAAAAGCTCCACCCCCAGGCTTTCCGCCCGGGTGCGGGGGATGTAGGGGTCGTAGGCCAAGACCCGCATCTCAAACCCCTTGGCGAAGCGGGCCACCTGGCTTCCGATCCTCCCCAAACCGACAATGCCCAGGGTTTTCCCCTTAAGCTCCAAGCCCAGGAACTTCCGGTCCCACTCCCCGGCGCGGATCTTGCGGTCGGAAAGGGCAATCCCCCGGGCCGCTGCCAGAAGGAGGCCAAAGGCCAGCTCCGCCGCGGAGCGAGTGTTGGCCTCGGGCACGTTCACCACCAGGATGCCCAGGCGGCTTGCCGCCTCGAGGTCCACATTGTCCACGCCCACCCCACCCCGGCCCACCACCTTGAGCCGCTTGCCCCGCTGGAGCAGTTCCGCATCCACCTGGGTTCGGCTCCGGGTGATGAGGGCATCGTAGGCGGGGATGATCTCTAAAAGCTCCTCCCGCCCTATGCCCGGCCGGTAGTCCAAGAGTACCCCGGGGTACCTCACGTCCCCCAACCGCATATCATCGGACACCAGGACCCGCCACATATACCCTTGACCCTAACAAAAACCGACCCCCGGGGCAACCGGGCCGCTACACTACACCGGGCCCCTATGGTATCCTGGGCCGGACCACAAGGAGGCCTGATGAAGGTAGCCTTGGTAACCGACTCCACCTCTGACCTACCGAAGCCCCTGCGGGAGCGCCTGGGGATCCGGGCGGTGCCCCTTTACGTGAACCTGGGGGGCAGGGTGTACCGAGACTGGGAGGAGATCACTCCTGAGGAGATCTTCCGCAAGGTGCGCCAGGGGGAGGCTTTCCCCACCACCAGCCAACCCTCCCCCGAGGACTTCCTCAAGGCCTACCAGGACGCTTTAGCGGAAGCGGACCACGTCCTTTCCCTCCACATCTCCGCCAAACTCTCGGGCACGGTGCAGTCGGCGGAGCTGGCGGCGCAAAGCTTCCCCGGCCGCATCACCGTGTTGGACAGCCAGGCGGCTTCCTTGGGCATCGGCATGATGGTGCTCCGGGCCCATGAACTCCTCGCCGAAGGGCAATCCCTAAAGGAGGTGCTCCAGGAGCTTGAGCGCATCCGCCGGGACCACTTCGTCCGCTTCAGCGTGGCCACCTTGGAATTTTTGAAGCGTGGCGGGCGCATCGGCGGGGCCCAAGCTCTTTTGGGCACCCTCCTGGGCATCAAACCCATCCTCACCCTCAAGGACGGCCGCGTGGAAGCTGCGGGCCGCGCCCGTGGGGAAAGGAAGGCCAAAGAGGAGATCCTAAAGGACTTCAAGGCTTGGGCGGCGGGGCGCAGGCACATCCGGGCCTTCTTCTTGTACAGCGCAGAAGACCAGGCGGTCAAAGAGCTTAAGGAGCTGGTGCTCTCCTCCGGGCTTCCGGTGGAGGAAGCTTTGGTGAGCGAGCTGGGGGCGGTGATCGCCAGCCACACCGGACCCGGAACCTACGGCTTTTATGCGTACAGCCTCTAGCGTGGCCTTCGTGGCCGACTCCACCCTGGGGCTCTCCCCGGAAGAGGGCCTGAGGTATGGCATCCACGTGGTGCCCCAGCAGGTGGTCTGGAAGGACAAGGCCTACCGCGACCTGGTGGAGATCGGCCCAGAAGAGGTTTTGGCCCTCCTGGAAAAGGGGGAGCGCCTTTCCACCAGCCAGGTGGCCCCAGAGGACCTGCGCGCCACCTACGAAGCCCTCCTCCGCACCCACGAGCGCGTGCTCTCGGTGCACGTATCCGGCCACCTCTCGGGGACGGTGGCCACCGCTAGTGCCGTGGCCCGGGACTATGGGGAAAGGGTGAAGGTGCTGGACTCCTGGTCCTTGAACGGGGGGCTTTGGCTGGTTTTGGAGGAAGCCAGGCGGCTCCTTTGGCAAGGGGTGGTCTGGGAGCGCCTGGAAGAGGCTGTGGCCCCCTACAGGGAGCGGGTGCGGGGTTACGTCCTCCCCACAACCCTCACCTACCTGCACCGCTCCGGGCGCATCTCCAGCCTGCAGAGCCTGGTGGGGAGCGTCCTGCGCATCCTCCCCGTCTTGGAGGTGAAGGGGGGCAGGGTCCTCCCCGGGCCCCGGGTCCGGGGCTTCACCGAGGGCCTGCGCAAGGTGGCCGAGCTCTTCCGCCGGGACTTCCCCGGCGGAGCCCTGGTTCACCTGGCCCATGCGGGGAACCTGGAGGGAGTCTCGGCCTTGGGGAAACAGGTGCGGGAGGAGGGGGTGGAACTCCTCGCCACCCTGCCCGCGGGGGCAGCGGTGAGCGTCCACGCCGGCCCCGGCACCGTGGCCCTCTTCGCTGGGCCCAGGAGGTGAGGGATGCGGGCGGTGGTGCAACGGGTTTCCGAGGCCTTTGTGGAGGTGAATGGCGAGGAGGTGGGAAGGATTGGCCTGGGGCTTCTGGTCCTCCTGGGGGTGGGGCATGGGGACACGGTGGAGGACGCCCTTTACCTGGCGCGCAAGATCGTGGCCCTACGCATCTTTCCCGACGAGGCGGGCAAGATGAACCTCTCACTCAAGGAGGTGGGTGGAGAGGTGCTCCTCGTGAGTCAGTTCACCCTTTACGCGGAGACCCGCAAGGGAAACCGACCCTCCTTTGTCCGGGCTGCCCCGCCCGACCTGGGCAAGCGCCTCTACGAAGCGGCCATAGAGGCCTTCTTGCAACAGGGCGTGCACGTGGAAACCGGGGTGTACGGGGCCCACATGCGGGTGCACCTGGTGAACGATGGCCCCGTGACCCTCCTCCTGGACTCCGAGGAGCGGCTTAAGCCCCGCTGAGGCAACCGAAAGGACGCGGCCTTGCCTCGGTCCTCCGGGGACGAGGGCCCCAGGAGGTAGGCCCTGGCCCTCATGGTCCTCATGGTCCAAAGGGCTAGCATGAACCACTCCCCAGAAGAGGAGTGCTTATGCCGAACGCCAAACCTCAGCGAGTCGAACCCAAAGACTGGATCCCCCTCATCAAACCCTACGCCAAGCCCAACACCCTAAGAAGCCTACGCCAGGTGGCGGACACCCTTCTTCCCCTTCTCCTCCTCTTTTACCTGGCCCACAAGGCCCTTTCCGTTTCCCTGGCCCTGACCTTCGTACTGGACTTCGCCGCGGCGTTGTTCCTGGTGCGCCTCTTCATCCTCCAGCACGACGCCGGGCATGGCTCCTTCTTCCCCAAGAAGTGGGCCAACGACCTTCTGGGCTTCTTCACTGGGGTTTTGACTCTGGTTCCCTACCACCACTGGCAACTATCCCACGCCCGCCACCACGCCACCAGCGGCAACCTGGACAAGCGGGGGGTGGGGGACATCTACACCATGACCCTCGAGGAGTACCTGCAGGCCACCCCTTGGCAGCGGCTCGCCTACCGCCTATACCGCAACCCCTTCGTCATGTTCCTCCTGGGGCCCATCTACGTCTTCATGCTCTCCTACCGCCTGCCCTTGGGCTATGGGTCGGACAAGCCCTCGGTGCGCAACTCCGTGGCCCTCACCAACCTCTTCCTAGCCCTTTTGCTGGCAGGGATCGTGGTTTTCTTCGGGGTGAAGACCCTCCTTTTCGTCTACCTCCCCATCCAGTACTTGGCGGGGATGATGGGGATCTTCCTCTTCTACGTGCAACACCAGTTTGAGGACGTCTACTGGGAGCACGACCCCCGCTGGGAGTACCTCAAAGCGGCCATGGAGGGAAGCACCTACCTGAAGCTTCCCAAGGTCCTGCAGTGGCTCACGGGGAACATCGGCTTCCACCACATCCACCACCTGGCCCCCAAGATCCCCAACTACCTGCTGCCCAAGGTGCAGGAGGAGGTGGACCTGGTGAAGGTGGCCCCCACCGTCACCCTGAAGGATGCCTTCAAGATCGCCTTCGCCGACATGCACCTCTACGACGAGGAAAGCCGCGAGCTGGTGGGCTTTAGGGAGGCCCACCGGCGCCTAAGGGAAACCCAAGGCAAAAGGGCCTACTAAGCAGCCCTTAGTGCCGGAAGTGCCGCACCCCGGTGAAGACCATGGCCAGGCCCAGCTCGTCCGCCGCCCGGATGGAGTCCTCGTCCCGCACGCTTCCCCCGGGCTGGATGATGGCGGCGATGCCGAACTCTCCCGCCAGGCGCACCACGTCGTCGAAGGGGAAGAAGGCGTCTGAGGCCAGAACCGCCCCCTGGGCCTTCTCCTTGGCGGTCTTGAGGGCGTGCTTGGCGGCGGCGTAGCGGTTAGTCTGCCCCACCCCGATGCCCAGGGTCTGCCCCCCCTTGGCCACCACGATGGCATTGGAGCGCACGTGCTTCACCACCTTCCAGGCGAAGAGGAGGTCGGCCCACTCCTCCTCGCTGGGGGCCTTCCGGGTGACCACCTTGGACTCGATGGGGTCTTCGGTGTCGGCGTCTTGGAGGAGCACCCCGCCCCGGAGGCGGCGGAGGTCCAGGTAGGGGCCTTGGGCAGGAAAGGGCACCTTGAGGAGGCGCAGGTTCTTCTTCCGGGAAAGGACCTCCAGGGCCTCCTCCGTATACCCCGGGGCCAGGACCACCTCCAAGAAGACCTCCCGCATGGCCTCCGCCGTGGCCCCGTCCACCTCCCGGTTGAAGGCCACAATGCCGCCGAAGATGGAAACCGGGTCGGCCTCGTAGGCCTTGCGGTAGGCCTCCAAGGGGTCCTGCCCCAGGGCCACCCCGCAGGGGTTTTGGTGCTTGATGGCCACGCAGGCGGGCTCGCCAAACTCGGAGACCAGGTTCCAGGCGGCCTCGGCGTCCAGATAGTTGTTGAAGCTCATGGCCTTGCCCTGGAGGACCTCCGCCTGCAAAAGGGGCCCCTCCTCCCCTAAAACCCGGTAAAGCGCCGCCTCCTGGTGGGGGTTTTCCCCGTAGCGCAAGGGGCTTTCCCGCCTGAGGACCAAGAACTTCTCAGGCGGGAACTTCTCCCCGGCAAGCCACTCGGCGATGGCGGCGTCGTAGGCCGCGGTGTGGGCGAAGGCCTTGCGGGCAAGCTCTTTGCGGAACTCCGGCGTCGGGCCCTCTTTCAGGGCCTCGAGGACCCGCGGATAGTCCTCGGGGTCGCAGACGGGAAGCACCGCCAGGTGGTTCTTGGCCGCCGCCCGGAGCATGGCCGGCCCCCCGATGTCGATCTGCTCCAGGGCCTCGGCGAAGGGGGCCCCGCGGGCCACGGTTTCCCGGAAGGGGTAGAGGTTCACCGCCAGCACCCCGATGCGCTCCAAGCCCAAGGCCCTAAGCTCCTCCTCCTGGTCGGGGCGGGCCAGAAGCCCGGCATGCACCTTGGGGTGCAGGGTCTTCACCCGGCCCTCGAGGACCTCGGGAAAGCCGGTGAAATCCGAGATATAGGTCACGGGAAGCCCCGCCTCCACCAAGGTCTTATAGGTTCCCCCGGTGGCGAGAAGCCGAAAGCCAAGGCCTAAGAGCCCCTCGGCAAAGGGCACCAGCCCCCGCTTATCGGAAACGGAAAGAAGCGCCCACATAAGGCGCATTCTACCGGCTACACTAAGGAGGATGAGCATCTACGAGGCCATCAAGGCGACCATCAAGGAGGCCATGAAGGCCCGGGACCAAAAGACCCTGGACTTCGCCCGGGTGGTGAAGGCGGAGCTGGACCGGAAGGGGGACGGCAAGCCCCTGCCCGACGCCGAGGCGGTGAAGGTGCTGAAGGCGCTGAGGGAGATCGCCCTGGAGCAGGGGAACCAGTTTGAGGTGGAGTTTTTGGACCGCTTCCTGCCAAAGGAGATGAGCGAGGAGGAGATCGAAGCCTGGATCCGAGAAAACATCGACTTTTCCCAGTTCAAAACCCCCCTGGCGGCCATCGGCGCGGTCACCAAGGCCTTGGGCCCCAGGGCCCCCGGGGAGAAGGTGCGCCGGGTCATCGAGCGCTTAACGCGATGAGCCCCTGGGAGCGCATCCTCATCGAGGAGATCCTCTCTGAGCCCGTGCGCCTGGTGCGCGAGCGGGTGCGCACCCACACCGGCAGGGAGCTCACCTACATCTACCGCCCTGGGCCGGTGGCGGCAAGCTTTGTCCTGCCTGTAACCGAAAGGGCCACCGCCCTCCTCATCCGCCAGTACCGCCACCCCACGGGCAAGTTCCTCCTGGAGATCCCCGCGGGCAAGGTGGATCCTGGGGAAACCCCCTTGGAGGCCGCCCAAAGGGAGCTTTTGGAGGAGGTGGGTGCTGAGGCCAAGCGGTTCTTCCCCCTTCCCCCCTTCCACCCCCAGCCCTCCTTCACCGCGGTGGTCTTCCACCCCTTCCTGGCCCTTCAGGCGCAGGTAGTGGCCAGGCCAGCCCTCGAGGACGGGGAGCTTTTGGAAACCGTGGAACTCCCCCTTCCCGAGGTTTACCGCCTCCTGGAGACAGGGGAAATCCAGGACGCCTCCACCGCCCTCACCCTTTTCTACGCCCGCCCCCACCTGGAAGCCGAAGGCCTCCTGTAATACCCCCCACTCTGCCCTCGCCTGGACGATCCCCTTGAACCCCTATGGGGCACGATGGAGGGGGAAGGGGCATAAAAAGCCCTGTTCGGATGCATAAAACGCGCCTGGGAAAGAGGCCGGGGGCTTGATAGACTGGCCCCGTATGAAGCCCAGCATCCACACTCCGCTTCCCGGTCCCAAGGCCAAGGCCCTCCTGGAAAGGGGGCAGGCAATCCTCTCCCCCTCTTATATCCGCCCCTACCCCTTCGTCCCCGCCCGGGGGCAAGGGGTGTTCCTGGAGGACGTGGACGGCAACGTCTTCCTGGACTTCATGGCGGGGATCGCCGTGAACACCACCGGCTATGCCCACCCCAAGGTGTTGGAGGCGGTAAGGGCCCAGGCGGAGCGCTTCGCCCACGTTTGTTTCTCCGACTTCACCCATGAGCCCACCCTCTCCCTGGCAGAGCGGCTGGCCGAGAAGCTGGGCGGCGGCTACCGGGTCTTCTTCGGCAACTCCGGCACCGAGGGCATCGAGGCGGCCATCAAGCTGGTGCGCCACCACACGGGCAGGCCCTACCTCCTGGCCTTCACCGGGGCCTTCCACGGCAGGAGCCTGGGTGCCCTCTCCCTCACCGCCAGCAAAAGCGCCTACCGCAAGGGTTTCTCCCCTCTCCTTCCCGGGGTGGTGCACGTGCCCTTCCCCAACCCCTTCCGCCCGCCCCTGGGGGCAAGGCCGGAAGAGGTGGGCGAGGCGGTCCTGGCGCACCTGGAGCACCTCTTCCGCACGGTCTTGCCCCCGGAGGAGGTGGCCGCCTTCTTCCTGGAACCCATCCAGGGGGAAGGGGGCTACCTGGTGCCGCCCCCGGGCTTCATCCCCAAGCTCAAGGCCCTCCTGGAGCGGCACGGCATCCTCCTGGTGGCCGACGAGGTCCAGACGGGGGCCGGGCGCACGGGCCTTTTCTTCGCCTTGGAACACGAAGGGGTGCAGGCGGACGTGTACGTTCTGGCCAAGGGCCTGGCCTCCGGCTACCCCTTGAGCGCCCTCCTCTTCCGGGAGGAGCTCGCAAGCTGGCGCCCCGGAGCCCACGGCACCACCTTCGGCGGCCAGGCGGTCTCCGCGGCCGCGGCCCACGCCACCTTGGACCTGCTGGAAGGGGGCCTGATGGAAAACGCCGCCCAGGTGGGGGCCTTTTTGCTTCAGGAGCTCCGGGGAATGCAGGCCCGCTACCCCTTCCTGGGGGACGTGCGGGGCCGGGGCCTGATGATCGGCCTGGACTTCGGCACCCCCGAGGAGGAGCGGCCCGACCTCAGGGATAAGGCGGTGGAGCTGGCCTTCCAGAAGGGGCTCCTCCTCCTCCCCGCGGGGCCTTCCGCCCTCCGCATCGCCCCACCCCTCGTCCTCACCCGGGAGGAGGCGGCCATGGGCCTGGAGATCCTCGAGGCCGTGTTCCGTAGCCTCTAGGGAAGGAAGTGGCCCAAAGAAGCGAGGGCCGGGCCACCCCCGGCCCTCCCTGCCTTCCCTTTTACTTCGGCTCGCCCGGCCAGTCCCCCACCACGCCCGGGGCTGCCCATTCCATGCTGAGAAGCTCCTGCAAGGTGGCCTTTTTCCCCGCCGGGATGCGCACCACCCCCTTGCGGTCCTGGATGGGCCCGGTGAAGGGGTCAAAGGTGGGCTTGGGGCTCTGCATGTCCTTCATAAGGGCCATGATGCGGTCGTACACGCTGACCTTCTTGCCACCAACCGTCATCTGGGCCTTCTGCAACAGGGGCACGTGCTTGGGGTTGATGGGCACCCCGTAGTCCGCCCCCATCTCCACCGCCTTGTGCTGCAGGAGCCAGAAGTAGTCCACGTTCTCCAGGTTCTTGGCGGTGTAGACCCCCTCCTTTACCCTCTTGAGGAAGTCAATGTAGATGACATCCCAGTGGACGATCTGGCCGGAAACCACGTGGTTGGGGGCAAACTTCAGCATGGGGGTGTAGTGGCCGAAAGAGTAGGCCCCCTTCTTGGCCGCCGTCTGGATCACCGTGGGGGTGTCCTCGGTGAAGGCGAAGACGTCCGCCCCCTGAGAAAGCAGGGCCTCCGTGGCCTCCCGGGCCTTGGCCGGGTCGTACCAGGCGTTGATCCAGCGCACCAGGACCTGGGCCTTGGGGTTCACCGCCCGCACCCCCAGGGTGAAGGCGTTGATGTGGCGCTTCACCTCGGGGATGGGGAAGGCGGCCACGTAGCCCACCTTGCCCGTCTTGGAAAGGGCCCCGGCCGCCAGGCCGTTCAGGTAGTAGACCTGGTAGAAGTCCGCCATGTAGGTGGCCACGTTGGGAGCCCGCTTGATCCCGGTGGCGTGGGCAAAGATGACGTTGGGGTACTTTTTGGCCGCCTCGAGGACCGCCTCCATGTACCCGAAGCTGGTGGCGAAGATCACCTGGCACCCTTCCTTCACGAAGCGGTCGATGACCGGAAGGGCCTGGGCCTCGGGCACGCTTTCCACATACCGGGTTTCCAGCCAGGGAAGAGCGGCCTCCGCCTTTTTCCGCCCTTGATCGTGGGCATAGGTCCAGCCCGCATCCCCGATGGGCCCCACGTAGATAAAGCAGGCCTTGAGCTTATCCCCTTGGGCCCATGCCAACCCCAACGCCAACAAGACCAAACCTAAGATCCTCCGCATCCTTTACCTCCCCCGGTCAAAGGGCTGGCCCAGGGCCTTGGGGGCCCGGGCGCGGCCCGAGAGGGCCAGGACCAGGATAACCAAAAGGTAGGGCATGGCAGCAAAGGCCTCAGACGGTATAGGTACACTGCCTTGCAGGCGGAACTGCAGGAAGAACAGGAGGCCAAAAAAGTAAGCCCCCAGCACAGCTCGTAGAGGCTGCCAGCCCGCCAGGATCACCAGGGCGATGGCCACCCAGCCCAGCCCCGAGGTCATGCCGTCCGTCCAGGAAGGGCGGTAGGCCAGGGAAAGGTAGGCCCCAGCCAGGCCGATCATCCCGCCCCCCAGGGCCAAGGCCAGGTACCGCACCCCATCCACGCTCACCCCGAAGAGGTCCGCCGCCTTGGGGTTCTCCCCCACGCTGCGCAGGTACAGGCCGAAGCGGCTACCCAGCAAAAGGTAATGCAGGGCTAAAGCCAGGCCCAAGGCCAAGAGGGCAAAGCCCTCCTCAGGCAGGGGGTGCGCCAGGGGCACCCCCTCGTACCGCTTCCCCAACAACCCCGAGGCTCCAAGCCCCAAGGCGGCCAGCGCCAGCCCCGCCACAAACTGGTTGGCCCGGAGGGAAACCGCAAAAACTCCCAGGAAGAGCCCCAGGAACACCCCCACCCCTACCCCGGCCAAGGCCCCCAAAGCGGGACCGGCTTCCTGAGCCACCGCAAAGGCTGCCAGGGCAGAAAGGGCCATCATCCCCTCCACCCCCAGGTTCACGACCCCAGTCCGTTCGGAAAGGAGAGCCCCTAGGGAGGCCAAGAGGATAGGGGTACCAAAGAGTACCGCACGCAACAGCGCCTCTTCCATCAGCGCCTCCAGACCAGGCGGTGGCGGCTTGCGGCCTCCGCCCCGATGAGGGCGAGGAGCAGAAGCCCAGCCACCACATCCACCACGCGAAAGGGCATGGACAGGGAAAGCTTCAGGGCATCCCCTCCGGCCAAAATCAGGCCCAGCAGAGGAGCGGTGAGGAGGACCAAGAGGGGCCTTCCCCGGGCCAGCCAGGCCACCAGGATGGCGGTGAAGCCGTACCCCAGGGAGATCTGGGCAGGCTCCAAAAGCCTTAGGTGGATGCCCGCCACCTCCCCCACCCCCGCCAAGCCCGCAAGGAAACCGGAAAGAAGCGCCGCCAAGAGGATCAGCCTGCCTCCCTTAAGGCCCAGGTACCGGGCAGCCTCCGGGTTTTCCCCTAGGATGCGCCATTCAAAGCCCAAGGGGGTACGGAAGAGCAGAAGCTGAAGCCCCAAGGCCGCCGCGATCCCAAGAAGCAGGGTGGGCCAGTGCACCAGGGTATCCCCCAGGCGGGGAAGCTGGGCCTCCGGGGGAAACCGGTCCGTGTAAAGGAAGCCAAAGACCGTCTGCCCCTTCCAGGGTCCCGCCACCAGGTAGACCACCAAGTAGTAGACCAGGTAGTTCTGCATGAGGGTGGTCAGGATCTCGTTGGCCCCAAAGCGCACCCGAAGCCAGGCGGCAAACCCACCCCACACTGCCCCCAGGCCTCCTCCCAGCACGAACATAAGAGGTAGGGTCCAGGGTCCAGGGGGGAGGAAAAGGGCCACGTAGGCCCCTCCCACCGCTCCCATGAGAAGCTGCCCCTCCGCCCCGATGTTGAAAAACCCCACCCTAAAGGCCAGGGCCAAGCCCGCCCCGATAAGGAGAAGGGGGATGGTGCGCCGTCCCACCTCAGCCAGGCCCAAGGAATCCCCCAGGGGGGAGAGGAGAAGCCCGTAGGCCTTTAGCGGGGATACCCCATAGAGGAGGAAAAGAAGGCCTAAAAGCAAGAAGGCCAGGACCACGAACAGGCTATAGGCCAAGAATACCTTCCAGGGGCTTGGGCTCGGATCCAGCTCCCACCTCATACCCGCCCCTCCGTCATCATCCGCCCCAGCCGCTCCCGGTCCGCCTCCTCCCGGGGAACGGGCCCCACGAAGCGCCCGTGGTACAGGGCCGCCACCCTATGGGAGAGGGCCAGGATCTCGTCCAGGTCCTCGCTGACCAAAAGCACGGCCGCACCGCCTTGCACAAGCTCCAGGATACGTCCGTGAACCTCCTCGGCGGCCCCCACATCCAGCCCGTAGGTGGGGTGCATGGCCAAGAGAAGGCGAGGCCCCCCCTGGAGCTCCCGGGCCAGGATCACCTTCTGCACGTTTCCTCCCGAGAGGAATCGCACCGGGGTGCGGGGGGAGGGGGTGCGGATGCCGTAGCGCTGGATCAAGCCCTCCGCCTCCACTTCCATGGCCCGGTAATCCAGCAAGCCCCTGCGAACCAAACGAGGGTAGGTTCTAAGGGCCAGGTTTTCGGCTACGCTCATACCCCCCACCACCCCCATGCTCCGCTCCTCAGGAATATGGGCCACCCCCTGGCGGAAGAGGCCCATGGGGTCCCTGGGCCAGGGCTTGCCAAGGAACCGCACCCGGCCCTGGTGGGGCCTGAGACCCGCCAAGGCCTGCACGAGCTCCGCCTGCCCGCTTCCCGCTACCCCCGCAATCCCCAGCACCTCTCCTGCCCGCAAGGCGAAGGAAACCCCTTGGACGGGAAAACCGTGCCGGGGCACCAGAAGGTCCTCCACCTCGAGGACCACTTCCTCCCGGGGCGGGGGCACCTTGGGGGGTGGAGCCAGGCTCCGGCCCACCATGAGGCGCACCAGGAGATCTTTGTCCGCCTCTTCCCGGCGCACCTCCCCCACCTTTTCCCCACCCCGCAAGACCGCGATGCGGTCGGCGATGGCCAGGACCTCCTCCAGCTTGTGGCTGATGAAGATCACCGCCAGGCCCAAGGCCTTGAGGCGCCGGATCTCCTGGAAGAGCCCCTCCGCCTCCTTGGGGGTCAAGACGCTGGTGGGCTCATCCAAGATGAGGACCTTGGGGCGGTTGAGCAAGGCGCGAAGGAGCTCCACCCTCTGCTTCTCCCCTACGGAAAGACGGGCCACGGGCGCCTCGAGGTCCACCCCCAAAGGATGCCCCTCCAAAAGCGCCGCAAGCCGCCTCACCAGAGCCCGGCGGGAAAACGCCAGGGGCAGGTCCAGGCCCAGAGCCAAGTTCTCGGCCACGGTGTGGGCTTCGATGAGCTCCGGGTGCTGGGGCACCAAGGCGATGCCCAAGCGCTGGGCAACCATGGGCGAGGAGATGCGCACCTCCCGGCCCTCCAGGATTATCCGCCCCTCGTCCGGGGCGTATAGGCCGTAGAGGATGCTCACCAAGGTGGTCTTCCCCGCCCCGTTTTCCCCCAGAAGGGCCAGGACCTCCCCCCGGGCCACCTCGAGGCTTACCCGATGGTTCGCCACCACTGGACCAAAGCGCTTGGTGATGTTCTCCAGTTTCAGCATGGACCGGGCCACAAGGGCCGGCCCTGAGGATACCACGCCTGAGACCCCTTCCCAGCCCCCTCAGCAAGGGAAACCGGCGGCAAAAGCAGTACCCCAACCGCACCAAAGATCCCCCGGCCACGCTACCGGGGGTAAAGCATCGCGTCCTGGTCATGGCGGGCCCGGAGGGATTCGAACCCCCGACCTACCGCTTAGAAGGCGGCTGCTCTGTCCCCTGAGCTACGGGCCCATAAGTGAAACCGGGGTGAAACTTCACCCCGGCCATCTGGAGCGGGAGACGGGACTCGAACCCGCGACCCTCGGCTTGGAAGGCCGATGCTCTACCAACTGAGCTACTCCCGCGTGGTCGGGGCGGCCCGATTTGAACGGGCGACCCCCTGCTCCCAAAGCAGGTGCGCTACCGGCCTGCGCTACGCCCCGGGGCCTTAGGCCACCCCAGAGGCCACGATAACACTTGACCTCAAGAGGGTCAAGGCGTGCTACAATGGGCCCATGCGTTTAGGTCCAGTAGAAATCCTCCTCATCCTTCTCGTCATCCTCCTCCTCTTCGGTGCCAAGAAGCTTCCCGAGCTGGCCCGGGGCATTGGCCAATCGGCCAAGGAGTTCAAAAAGGGCCTCCAGGAAGGCGAGGAGAAGAAGGAAGAGCCTAAGGCCTGAGAACCCCTTCGGGCACCGGCATACCGCCTGGGGCGTAGAGGCGGTAGCCTTTTGGACGTACGTAGGCCGCCAGGGCCAGGCCGTAGCGCTGGGCCAGGCTCACCGCAGGGGCAGTTGCCCCCGTGCGGCTTGCCAGGAGCACCGCTCCCATGCCAATGGCCTTACCCGCCATCTCCTGGCTTACCCTGCCGGTTACCGCCAAGAGCACGGGAGGACGCGCGCCCTCCAGGAGCATGTACCCTGCCAGGCGGTCCACGGCGTTGTGGCGGCCGATATCCTCGTTGAGGTAGAGAAGCCGTCCGGAAAGGTCAAAGAGGGCCGCTCCATGTATGCCCCGGGTACGGGCGTAGCGCACCGCATGCTGGCGCAGTTGGGCCATGAGCTCCAGGGGCAGTTCGGGATCCAGGGGTATCTTCGGCAAGGGGGAAAGCCTGGGTTCACCATAGCGTAGCCCCGCAGCGCAACCGCTATCCCGCACCCCCACCCCCCTCTCGGGATCCCCCGGTAGGTCCACGGCCACCACTCCCTCGCCCACCAGCCACCGCACCCCCTCGAGGCCTGACAGCACGCCACTCAGGAAGAGATGGCCTAGGGCGAGGTAGACCTCATCCCCAGGGGTATAGCTGAAGGAAGCCCAGGGCTTGCCGTTCACCACCAGGAGCAAGCGCTCCTCCTCGGGGAGGGGGAAGTCCGCCTCGAGGAAGCGCCCGCCCTCAAACCTCCACATCCTCTTCCTCCACCCGCCCGCACGGAGCTACCTGCACCCGCAAGGCACACGGGAGCAGGACGGGCTTCTTGAAGGCCCAGCACCCCAATCCCGCCCCATATCCTCCCCCACGGGTGAGCTGGGCCCCAAATGACCTTCCCCTAAGCCTTCAAACACAGCCGCTCCCCTAGAGTAAGGCTACTCCAACAATCCGGGAAACTTGGGGTTGATCGCCACACTTGCCCCCTTGAGCGCCAGGGTCGGGGCGAAACCCCTGGCAAGCCAAAACTACCGGGCCATTAAAGACGCTTGAGAACCTCTTCAGCCTCCTTGTACCCCGGCCTGAGCTTCAAGGCCTCCTGGCATTGGTAGCGAGCCCCTTCCTTGTCCCCCAGCCTTTCGTTGGCCAGGCAGAGCTGGTAGCGGTAGTCTGCCTTTTTGGGCTCGAGGCGCACCGCCACCGTGAGGCGGCTCTTGGCCTTCTGCCAATCCCCCAGGGCCATGTAGATCTGGCCCAGGTAGAAGTAGGCCGCGGGAAAGCGAAGGGGAGCCAGGGCCACCGCATTCTCCAGGGCCACCCCTGCCTCCTTATGGCGGCCCAGGACGAAATAGGCCTGGCCCAGGGTGTACCAGCCCTCGGCGTCCAGGGGCTTAAGGCGGTGGCCCTCCTCCAAAACCCTCGCCGCCTCCTCCGCCCGGCCCTTCAGCAGGAGGGCCGAGGCATAGCGAACCCTTAGATTCCCATCCTGGGGTGAAAGCTGGACCGCTTTGCCGTACTGCTCCAAGGCCTCATCCAAGCGGCCTGCTGCCAGATAAAGCTCAGCCAAAGCTGCCCTCACCTCCGCGGAATCCTGCAGGCTAAGGGCCTTCTTAAAGGCCTCCTCCGCCTTGTCCGCCTGGCCCAGGAAGGCGTAGACCAAACCCCTTTGGGCGTAAATGGGAGCATAACGGGGGTTCACCCGCTCAGCATCGCGGAGTACAGTCAGCGCCTGATCCAGATAACCCTTCCCCTTCTCCCGATCCTCCGAGGCGCGAAAGAGGGCCACGTAGGCCTCGGAGAGGACCATGTACCCCCCGATGTACCGGGGGTTCCTGGCCACCAGCCCCTTGGCGTTCTCCAAGGCGGGGTTAAGGAGCCCCACCTTGAGCTGGGCCCGGGCCAGCCAGTAGAGGACATCCGGGTCCTGGGGTTTCTCCTTCAAGGCCCGCTCAAAGAGCTCCAAGGCCGCCTCGTACCGGCCCAGGGAGTAAAGCTGCACCCCAAGCCGGAAGGCATCCTGCTTCTCCACCTGGTTGGACGGAGGGGGGGTCTGGGCTAAGCTGGACACGGCCAGTAAACCCAAAGCCAAAAGGATCCAGCGCATCATCATCCTCCTACAGCACAAACCGCGTCAGGTCAGGTGAGGCAAACACCGCCTCGAGCCTCTGCTCCACGTAGGCCCGGGTGATCTCCACCCGGCCCAGGTCCGTTTGGAAGCTCACCTCCTCCAGCACCCGCTCCAGCACCGTGGCCAACCTCCTGGCCCCGATGTCCTCCAGCTCCTGGTTGGCCCGGTAGGCCGCCTCAGCAATGGCCCTTAGGGCATCCTCGTGAAAGACGAGTTCCGTGCCGTCTGCCCTCAAAAGCTCCGTGTACTGGCGAATTAGGGAGTTTTCCGGCTCCTTCAGGATACGGTAGAACTCCTCGGGGCCCAAGGGGGAAAGCTCCACCCGGATGGGGAACCGCCCTTGAAGCTCCGGGATGAGGTCCGAGGGCTTGGCCACATGGAAGGCTCCCGCAGCGATGAAAAGCACATGCTCCGTGGAAACCGGCCCGATACGGGTGGAAACCACCGTGCCCTCCACGATGGGCAGGAGGTCCCGTTGAACCCCCTCGCCAGACACATCCGGCCCCACCGTACCCTCCCGGCGGGCCACCTTGTCGATCTCGTCGATGAAGACGATGCCGTCCTCCTGGGCCCGCCTCCTGGCCTCCTCCTTCAACTCCTCCTTGTCGATGAGGCGCTCGGCGTGCTGGTTTTTGAGGACCTCCCGGGCCTCCTTCACCGTCATGCGCTTGCGCACCGGCCGCTTGGGAAGAAGCCCCTTGAGCATCTCCCCCATGCCGCCAAAGCCCTCACCCCCGAGGACGCCCATGAAGGGGAGGCTCATCTCCTCCTCCACCTGCACCTCCACCGAGAGGCTGTCCAGCCGCCCCGCGCGCACCTCGGCCACGGAGGTGCGCAGGAGGGTGGCCAGCTCCTCCTCGGCCAAGGCCAGGGCCTTTTCCTCCACCTTCTTCTTCATCTCCTCCATCACCAGCTGGTAGCTGGCCTCCGCCAGGTCCCGCACGATGGCGTCCACATCCCGGCCCACATAGCCCACCTCGGTGAACTTGGTGGCCTCCACCTTGACAAAAGGAGCCCCCGCCAGACGGGCCAGGCGCCGGGCGATCTCCGTCTTGCCCACCCCCGTGGGCCCGATCATGAGGATGTTCTTGGGGGTCACCTCCCGGGCCACCTCGGGCGGAAGTTTCTTCCGGCGGTACCGGTTTCTTAAGGCCACGGCCACCGCCCGCTTGGCCGCCTCCTGTCCCACAATGTGCTTGGAAAGCTCCCGGACGATCTCCGCAGGCGTGAGGTTCATGCTTCCCCCAGGGTGAGGACCGTTACCTGTCCCGAGGTGTAAAGGTCCACTTCGGCAGCAATTTTAAGCGATTCCTCGGCGATCTCCCGAGCGGAAAGGCTGGAGTGCCGGTAGAGGGCCTTGGCCGCCGCCAAGGCGTAGGGACCCCCAGACCCCACCGCCAAAAGGGGTTCTTCCGGGGTGATGACCTCGCCGCTTCCGGAAAGGAGCACCATCCCCTCCCGGTCGGCGGCGATGATCATGGCCTGGAGGTGGCGCAACACCCGGTCGGTGCGCCAGAGCTTGGCGGTTTCCACCGCTCCTTTAAGGAGGTTCCCCTTGGCCTCCTTGAGCTTCTCCTCAAAGCGCTCCAGGAGGGCCATGGCGTCCGCCACCCCACCGGCAAAACCCACCAGGATGCCTTCCCCCACCTCGAGGCGCCGCACCTTCACCGCCCCCCGCTTCAGGACCGTCTGCCCGAAGGTCACCTGGCCGTCCCCCGCCAGGGCTGTGACCCCGTCCTTGCGAACGGCCAGGATGGTGGTGCCATGGATCTCCACGAGAAGCACCTTACCGCTACGGGATGAGAGGGGCGTTAAGCGAGCCTTTCCGATGAGGTAGATGGACTCCTGGGTATAAGCCTTGCCCGGTCCCGCACCCAACGCACGCCCGTGCCAGCCCCTATGCCCTCCTCCACCACAAACTCCTAACCCTCTTGGGCCCTAAACTGAAAGGGTGAAGGCCAAGACCTTAGGGGAACTCAGACGCACCTATCCCCTGGAAAAGCTTAAGCGCACCGTCAAGGACGAGGCCCGGGACAATCTTAAGGCAAAGCTCCGCAAAGGGGAACGGCTTTTCCCGGGCATCCACGGGTACGAGGACACCGTCATTCCCGCCTTGGTCCAGGCCATCCTGGCCAAGCAAAACTTCATCCTCCTGGGCACCCGGGGCCAGGCCAAAAGCCGCATCCTGCGTTCCTTGGTAAACCTTCTCGACGAGGAGATCCCCGCCCTGGCCACCGAACTTAGGGACAACCCCCTAAGGCCCATCTCGCCGGAAGGAAAACGGCTTCTTGAGGAGGCCGGAGACGAGGCCCCCATCGTCTGGATAACCCGGGAGGAGCGCTATGTGGAGAAACTGGCCACCCCCGACACCACCGTGGCCGACCTCCTGGGGGACATGGACCCCATCAAGGCAGCCCGCAAGGGAACGGGGATGGCGGACCTGGAAAGCATCCACTTTGGCCTTCTGCCCCGGGCCAATCGGGGGATCTTCGCGGTGAACGAGCTGGCGGACCTAGCCCCCAAGGTGCAGGTGGCCCTCTTCAACATCCTCGAGGAGGGGGACGTGCAGATAAGGGGCTACCCCATAAGGCTCCCCCTGGATGTCTGGCTGGTCTTCACCGCCAACCCCCAGGACTACACCGCCCGGGGGCGCATCGTCACCCCCCTCAAGGACCGGATCGGGAGCGAGATCCGCACCCATTACCCCAAAACCCTCGAGGAGGGCCTTAGGATCAGCGCCCAGGAGGCCTATGTGCCGGAAGAGGTGGTACTCCCCGAGTGGATCCGCCTTTCCGTGGAAGCGGTGGCCTTCGCCGCCCGGGAGGACCGGCGGGTGGACCAAACGGCCGGGGTCTCCCAACGCCTTTCCATAAGCCTTCTGGAAGTGGTGGCCGCCAGCGCCGAAAGGCGGGCTCTTCTTCAGGGCACCAGGCCTGTGGCCCGTCCCCTGGATCTCTATGCGGGGCTTCCCGCCATCACCGGGAAGCTGGAACTGGAGTACGAGGGGGAGCTCCAGGGAGCGGAAAAGGTGGCCCGAGACCTGGTGCAAAGGGCTTTCGGCATGGTCCTCCCCCGGTACCGCCTGAACACCGAACCCATCGTGGCCCATTTCGAGGCGGGGAACCTCCTCACCCTGCCGGAAGGGGGCGTGGAGGAGGCCCTCAAGGCCATGGAAGAGGTGCCGGGCCTGCTCCAGGCAGCCCAGGCCCTGGCGGCGGGCCGGGAACCCGAGGTGCTCCTTTCGGCAGGGGAGTTCATCCTGGAGGGGCTCGTGGGGAGGAGGAAGCTGGCCCGGGGGGAGACGAGCTACCAGGCGGCGGAGAGGACGAGAAGCTATGGCAACTAGCCTGGAGCAGGAGAAGGAGGCGGTTCTCACCGCCCTGGCACCCTACCTCCAGGGCAGGGGGGTAAAGCTCATCCTCTACGGCTCCCACGCCCGGGGTGAAGCCGGTCGCGGCTCGGACCTGGACCTGGCCCTGCTGAGCCCCACCCCCTTGGGGGAACTCCTCCCCCTCCTCAGGGATGTCCTGGAGGAGGCACCCGTGCTCCACCGGGTAGACCTGGTGGACCTGGGGGAGGTGGACCCCGCCTTCCGGGAAAGGGTTCTAAGGGAGGGGATCGTATGGGCCGAGTTCTAGAACGCCCGGCGGTGGCCAAGCAGGCCCTTGGGACCTTGGAGGAGCTGGCGTACAAGGAGGCCCCAAGCCCCGTGGAGCGGGATGCCGCCATACAACGTTTTGAGTACACCTTTAAGGCCTTTTGGAAAGCCCTCCAAGCCTTCCTCAGGGAGAGGGAGGGTCTGGAGGCCGCAAGCCCCAAACGGGCCTTTCGCTTGGCCCACGAGGTGGGTCTGATGGGGGAAGAGGAAACCCGCTTGGCCCTCACCATGGCCGACGACCGCAACCTCACGGTCCACACCTACAACGAGGCTTTGGCTCAGGCCATCTTCGCACGGCTTAGCGGCTATGCTGAGCTCATGGGCAAGGTTCTCGGGAGGATGGTGGATGAAGGCCATCCGCTATAGCCGCTACGAAGGAACCTTGGAAGACCTCTCCCCCGAGGAGATCCTCTCCCTCCTGGAGGACTTCCTCCTGGACTCTGGGTTTTCCGACCCCTTCCAGCGCTACGACCCCGACCCAGAGCGCCGCCCCACCCTGGAGGACCTCTACGACGCCCTCCTCCAGGCCCTCCTTCAAAACGAACTGGTCCCTGAGGACTGGATGCGGGAAGCCCGCTTCGCGGAGCGCAAGGAGGAAACCCGGCTCTACCAGGCCATCCAGGGGATGATCCGGAAACTCCAGGAGGCGGGCTACCTGCGCCTGCCCGGGGAGGATCCCCTGGACCCCGTCCAAGGGGGGTACCGGGGCGAGGCAGGCGAGGCCCGCTTCGAGCTCACGGAAAAGGCCTCGGACTTCTTGGGGCTGAAAAGCCTACGGGAACTCCTGGGAGCCCTAGGCCGCAACGCCCCCGGCCTCCACCCAACCCCCCACCACGCCCCTGGCGTGGAGAAGACGGGGGAAACCAAGGCCTGGGAGTGGGGCGATCCCCTGGAGCTCAACGCGCCCGAAACCCTGAAGCGGGCCGCGGCCAAGGGCTTGGTGAACCTCACCCCTGAAGATCTCGTCATCGACCTGGCCGAGTACACCGCCAGCATGAGCACCGTGGTCCTCCTGGACTGCTCCCACTCCATGATCCTCTACGGGGAGGACCGCTTCACCCCAGCCAAGAAGGTGGCCTTGGCCTTGGCCCATCTGATCCGCACCCAGTACCCCGGGGACCGGGTACGCTTCGTCCTCTTCCACGACACTGCCGAGGAGATCCCCCTGGCCAAGCTTCCCCTGGCCCAGGTGGGCCCTTACCACACCAACACCAAGGCAGGCTTGGAGCTGGCCCGCACCCTCTTGAAAAAGATGGGGGGCGAGATGAAGCAGATCATCCTCATCACCGACGGCAAGCCTTCGGCCATCACCCTTCCCAGCGGGGAGATCTACAAAAACGCCTGGGGCCTGGACCCGCTGATCCTAGCGGAAACCTTGAAAGAGGCCACCCTAGCCCGCAAGGAGGGCATCCCCATCCACACCTTCATGCTGGCCCGGGAACCCGAGCTCCTGGCCTTCGTGAAGAAGCTTTCCCAAATCACCCGGGGCAAGGCCTACCTCACCCACCCCGGCAACATCGGCAGGTATCTGCTCCTGGACTTCCTCAACAAGAAGGTCCAAAGGAACTGAGCCATGAAGCCCCTCAAGCACCAGGGAGCCTCTTACCAGAAGGGGAGCGGAAACACCCTCTGGGTTTTCCGCTTAACCCTTCTTCTGGAAAGGCTCCGTCCTCGTGTTTACCTAAAACCCCCTCCCGCCCTGGTGCAGGCGCTTAAGCGGGTGCACCAACCCCTCCGCCTGGACCTCCCCTACTACGCCGCCCATTCGGGCCAGGAGTACGTGTTAATTCCCTGGGATACCTACATGGAGGAGGGGGAGGAAATCCTAAGAAACCTCTGAAGGGCTGTGGGCATCCCAAGGCTCAGGCCCATTCCTCAGATGCCCTTTGCCCCTGTTATGGCACCCTAAAGACATGGGCGCGCAGATGTCCAGGTGGCTAGCCCTCCTGGCCCTCCTAGCCCTACCTGGGGCCCTGGCCCAAGACTGGCGGCTTACCCGGAGCCAAACCCTGACCCAGGTGGGGGCGCGGGAGTGGCGGTATACCCTAAGCCCCTCCGGCAAGGAAGCCCAGGAGCTTTGGCAGAAGCTTTCTGAGCAGTACCGGGACCATCTGCGGGCTGGGTACCGGGTGGACCTGGGGGCTTGGCGGCTCTACTTCCTAGGGGGAAGGCTAAGGGTGGAACCCCACTGCCCGGCGGTGAACCCCGCCTGCTTCACCTTCGGGGCCCTTCCCGTGAGCAAGGAGCGGCAAGACCGGTTCCTCCTGGAGCTTTCCCAACTCCTGCACCAGGCCCTTACCCAGGCCCAAACCACGGGGGGCGTGGTCCTCCTAGCGCGGCTATTCCGCCTCGAGGTCCCCCGGGGGGCCAACCCTCCATATTCCGCAAGCCCCTCAGGCTGGCGGCCCTGAGCGCTCCTCGCCCCCTACGGTAAACTGGGGGCATGACCTCCTTTGGCCAACCAATCGGGGAACATCCTAAAGGTGCGTCTCCCATGGGCAAGGGTCCGGGAGCATGGGTTCTCTCCCCTCCCCTTTTGCGGGTTTGGGCGTGAGGGTGCTGAGGCTAGGCCTGGTGGCCTACCCCGGCCTCGGGGGTAGCGGCATCGTGGCCACGGAGCTGGCCCACCGCCTGGCCCAGATGGGCCACCGGGTTTACCTGTTCGCCACGGAAAGGCCCTTTCGGCTGCCCAAGAATAGCCCTGTGGTCTACATCCCCGTGGACCTGCCCTTTTACCCCGTCTTCCCCGGCCCCCTCTACACCCTCTCCCTGGCCGGGGTGCTGGAGCGGGAGGCCAGACGGCTCGGCCTGGAGCTGGTCCACACCCACTACGCCATCCCCCACGCCGCCGCCGCCTACCTGGGGCTTGGCGAGGAACTACCCCTGGTGCATACCCTCCACGGCACCGATGTCTCGGTGCTGGGCATGGACCCGGCCTTCCACGGACCCACCCGGAAGGCCCTCCAAAGGGCTAAGGCCACCACCGCGGTGAGCCGGGCCCTGGCCCAGGAGGCGCAAAAGGCCTTCGGGGTCAGCCCCGCGGTCATCCATAACGCTGTGGACCCGGACCGCTTCTACCCCAGGCCGGAGCGCAAGAAGCTCTACGCGGAGGAAGGGGAATGGCTTTTGGTGCACGCCTCCAACTTCCGCCCCATCAAAAGGGTGCCGGATATCGTGCGGGTCTTCGCCAAGGTGCGGAGGAAGGTGCAGGCCAGGCTCCTTCTTCTGGGGAAGGGGCCAGAGGAAGGGGAGGCGAAGCGGGTTGCGGAGGAACTGGGGGTGGAACGCTGGGTCAGCTTTCACCCCCCCACGCCCCACCCCGAGGAGGTCCTGGGAGCCGCCGATCTTTTTCTCTTGGCCTCGGAGGAGGAATCCTTCGGGCAGGCGGCCCTCGAGGCCCTGGCCAGCGGGGTGCCCGTGGTGGCCACCGCCGTGGGAGGGGTTCCCGAGCTGGTACGGCCCGAGGTGGGCCGGCTGGTGGAGCTTGGGGACCTGGAAGGCTTCGCCCAAGCGGTGCTGGACCTCCTCGCTCATCCCAAGCTCCCCAGCATGCGCAAGGCTGCCCGGGAGTACGCCATCGCCCGCTTTCACCCCGAAAGGATCACCCAGGCCTACCTGGGGGTATACCAAAAGGCACTGGAATCCTAAGCACCCGCACGCGAAGGTTGCCCCATCGGCCAAAGCCAAAGCGGCGTGCTTATGGCCTCTTTGGGGCCCCCGTCGTGGCGCAAGCCACGAGACGGGGTACTTAGAAACAAAGCCCCGCCGGGCAAGCCACCCGGCGGGGAGAAAGGACACCCCTTTACCCGCTAGAGACCACCCCTAGGCATGGGCCACCACTTCCTTTCTGGACCGGGCCCTGGACCCCTTGGCCCTGGCCTCCCGGGCCCTATGCTCCAAGACCTCGAGCCCGCCCACTAGGGCCAGGTCCAGGACCTGGTCCAGATGCTCCACGAAGTGGAAGGTCATGTTCTGGCGCAGGGGCTTAGGGATGTCGCTGAGGTCGGCTTCGTTTTGCTTGGGAAGGATCACCTCCCTAATCCCCGCCCGCCTGGCCCCCAGCACCTTCTCCTTCACCCCGCCGATGGGAAGCACCCTACCCGTGAGGGTGATTTCCCCGGTCATGGCGATGTCGTGGCGGACGGGCACCTCCGTGAGGGCGCTGACCAAGGCGCTCACCATGGCCACCCCTGCCGAAGGCCCTTCCTTCGGGATGGCCCCCGCCGGCACGTGGATGTGGATGTCGGACTCCTCAAAGCGCTTCAAGGGGATGCCGAAGCGATCGGCGTTCCGCTTGGCATAGGAAAGCGCCGCCCGGGCGGATTCCTTCATCACATCCCCAAGCTGCCCGGTGAGGATCAGGTTGCCCTTTCCGGGCATCACGGACACCTCCACGAACATGATGTCCCCGCCCACCGGGGTGTAGTACATGCCCGTGGCCACCCCCACCTGGGGCTCGCGGGCCTCGGTTTCCGGCAGGTGGCGGGGTGGGCCCAGGTACTTTTCCAGGTCCCTCTCCGTGATACGCACCCGTTTCTTGCCCTCTTCCAGGATCTGCCGGGCCGCCTTGCGCAAGAGGGAGCCGATCTCCCGCTCCAGCTGGCGCACCCCAGCCTCCCGGGTGTAGTGGGTGATGAGGCGCATGAGGGCGGCCTCCGTGATCACCACCTGGCCCTCCAGGAGGCCGGTCTCCCGCATCTGCCGGGGCAGGAGGTAGCGCTTGGCGATCTCCAGCTTCTCTTGCTCGATGTAGCTGGTGAACTCGATGGCCTCCATCCGGTCCCAGAGGGGTGCGGGGATGTTCTGGGGGAAGTTGGCGGTGCAGATGAACATCACCTCGGAGAGGTCAAAGGGCACCCCCAGGTAGTGGTCCACAAACTCCTTGTTCTGGGCGGGGTCCAGAACCTCTAGAAGGGCCGCCGCTGGATCCCCCTGGTAGGAGATCCCCAGCTTGTCCACCTCGTCCAGGAGGAAGACGGGGTTCTTGGTACCCGCCTGGCGCAAACCCTGGATGATGCGGCCCGGCATGGCCCCGATGTAGGTGCGGCGGTGGCCCCGGATGTCGGATTCATCCCGCACCCCGCCCAGGGAGATGCGCACGTACTTGCGGCCCAGGGCCTCGGCGATGCTCTTGGCGATGGAGGTCTTGCCCACCCCGGGAGGCCCCACGAAGAGGAGGATGGGGCCCTTGTTCACCTCTTCCTCGGGGATCTCCCCCCGCTTGGCCCGCTCCGCTTTTAGCTTCCGCACCGCCAAAAACTCCAGCACCCGGTCCTTCACCTTCTCCAGGCCGTAGTGGTCCCTTTCCAGGATCTCCTTGGCCCGGGAGAGGTCCAGGTTGTCCTCGGTGCGGGTGTTCCATGGGAGGTTCACAATCCAGTCCAGGTAGGTGCGGATGACGCTGGCCTCGGCGGAATCGGGGTGCATGCGGGCGAAGCGGTTCAGTTCCCGCTCCACCTCCTGGCGCACCACGGGAGGCAGGTTGAGTTCCTCCACCTTTCTGCGGAACTCCTCCACCTCCTCAGCGCCCTCCTCCCCGTGGAGCTCCCGCTGGATGGCCTTCATCTGCTCCCGCAGGAAGTACTCCCGCTGGTTGCGGTCGATCTCCTCCTTGACCTGTTGCTGGATACGTCTTTGCGTTTCGATGAGGTCTAGCTCCGCCTCGAGGAGCACCAAAACCCGCTTTAGGCGCTCCGCCACGTTGGGGGTTTCCAAAACCCTCTGCTTGTCCTCCAGGCGGAAGTCCATGTGGAAGGCGATGTAATCGGCAAGCTGGGAGGGGTCCTCCAGGTTGAGGACGAACTGGGCCACCTCGGGGGCTAGGTACTTGCCCTCCTTCAGAAGGGCCTGGAACTTGTCCTTCACCTCCCGCACCAGGGCCTTGACCAAGGTGGGGTCAGCGGGTTCATCGGAGAGGACTTCCCCTTTGGCCTCGAGGTGGTCCTTGAGGTCCAGCCACTCTTTGACCCGTACCCGGGCGAAGGCCTGCACCAGCACCTGAACAGAGCCGTCCGGGTTCTTGCGCATTTTGAGGATGTTGCAGGCGGTGCCCACCTCATAGAGGTCCGAGGGCTTGGGGTTTTCCACCTCCTTGTCCTTCTGGCTCACGATGAGTAGCACCCGCTCCCGGGTCAAGGCCTGGTCGATGGCCCGGATGGAAACGGGCCTCCCCGCATCGATGGGCATGACCATGGTGGGGTAGATGACCGACCCCCTCACCGGGCAGACGGGCAAGGTCTCTGGCAGCATGGTTTCCCTCCTTTCTCCCTTCTCGTCCATAGCCTAAGCCTACCTATATCAAGTTTACTGCATCGTTGGTTTTAGCACAAAGCCTCCCGGCCCCGGGGTATGCTGAAGGCCATGCGCCGCCTCGTTTGGCTCCTACTCCTGACGCTCTCCCTGGCCCTGGCCCAGAAGAGCGGGGGCGGCGCGGGTGGGCGTCCCTACAACCCCACCCCACCTCCCATGAGCCCGGGGCCAGCCCCGGTCTTCCCAATCCCGGCCCCCTCCTATCCCCCGTATCCTGGTCCGGTGGTGGTCTACCCGGGGGGAGGGGGGAGCCTAGGTATTGTACCCGTCCTGGTGGTCTTGGGCTTGGTCTTGGTGACCGCCTACATGGTGCGGGGGCTTCGCCAAGCGGGGGAAGGGCCCACCGCCAGCGTGGCCAGGTTGCGCTTGGCCCTCTTGGCCCGCCCCCAGGTGCAAAAGGCGCTAAGGCAGCTGGCCGAGGAAGCGGACACCACCTCGGCCAAGGGCCTCGCCGACCTGCTGGACGAGGCGGCCCTCTTGCTCCTCAGGGAGGAGCCAGCCTGGCGCTTTGGGGATTACCAGGTGGTAAGAGGTTCCGAGGATGAGGTTCTGGCCCGGTTCGACGCCTGGATGCTGGAGGAAAGGAGCAAGTACCAGGAAACCTTCCGCCACTTTGAGGGCAAGAAACATGCGCTGGAGGCATACCAGGCTCAGGTGGAGCCCGGAGGGCGCTATCTGGTGGTAAGCCTCCACCTCGCCGACCGCAGGCTCCTCCCTCCCCGATCCCCCTTGACCCGGTCCCTGGCCAGGGAGGCCCTCATGGACCTAGCGGGATCCAGTGCCTTCACCCTCCTGGCGGCTTACCTCTCCTGGACCCCCGAAAGGGAAGGCGAGGCCCTGACGGAGGAAGAGCTCCTCCTTTACCCGGAGCTGGAGAAGCTTTAGGTCCGGCCCAGGCCCGGGTAGAGTATTCCCGTGGTACGGGTTTCTAAGCGCACCGTCACCTTCTTTCCCCCTCCCCAGGCCAGGGCCCTGATAGGGGATTTCACCGACTGGGAAAGGAGCCCCATCCCCCTCCAAGGCCCCGTCACCCTGGAGTTCCCAGAGGGGGCTTACGTGGAATACGCCTTCCTAGACGAGCAGGGTAGACCCTTTCCCGACCCCGAAAACCCCGAGCGGGCGGACAATCCCTGGTGGACCTATCCCCGGGCCGTCCGGCTTCCCGGGCACCGCTTCGAAGCGCCTCCCGAGCCCCGGGAAGAACCCAAAGTGGAGCGCCACCGCCTGGGGGAAAGGCGCGTCTACGTGGCGGAAGCCGGGGCAAACCCCAAGGCCACCGTGGTGGCCCAGGACGGGGTGGCCTTCTACCGCACCGCGGGCCTGCACAAGGTGGCCCAAGCCCTGGTGGAAGCAGGCGAAATCCTCCCAGTGCGCTTGGTCTTTGTGGAACCCATAGACCGAAACCAGGAGTACCGGTTTTCGGAAGCCTATGAGGAGGAGTTCCACCACCTCTTAGGGGAGGTGGAAAGGGCCTATGGCCCCCTAGGGGAGGTGGTCCTGGTGGGGGCTTCTTTGGGGGGGCTCTTCTCCTTGTGGCAAGCCTGGCGGCATCCGAGGCGCTTCGCCAAGGTCCTTGCCCTCTCCCCCGCCCTCAAGGCCCACCCCGGAGGACAGGACGCCTACCGGGACCGGGAGTGGCTCCTGGAGCGCTACGCCGAGGCGGAGGCCCTGCCCCGGGTGTACCTGGAGGTGGGCCTATTGGAGTGGCTCCTAGGCCCCAACCGCCGCTTCGCCGCCCTGCTGGCGGACCGCAAGGCCCCCCACGCCTACCGGGAACGCCCTTCTGGGCACAACTGGGTCACCTGGAAGCAGGCCCTGGCCCCGGGGCTTCGCTATCTTCTGGGGGAGCCGTGAGCGGGGAGGCCCTGCTGGTCCTCCTCTCCGTGGCGGCCCTCGAGGCCCTCCTCTCCGGGGACAACGCCCTGGTCCTGGCGGTGATGGTCAGACCCCTGCCCACCCACCTCCGCCGCAAGGCCCTCTTCTACGGGGTTCTGGGGGCCTACTTGCTAAGGGGCCTGGCCCTTCTTTTCGCCGTGTACGTGATCCGGCTATGGTGGGTCCAGGTGCTGGGAGGGCTTTACCTCCTCTTTCTCATGCTCCAGCACTTCCGCAACCATCCGGAGGCCAAGCCCTTGCCCGAGGCCACCGCCCGGGAGGTCTGGCGGGTGGTCCTCCTCATCAACCTGGTGGACTTGGCCTTCGCCGTGGACTCCATCCTGGCGGTGGTGGCCTTCTCCCAGGACCTCCTTCTGGTCTTCCTGGGGGTGGCCCTGGGCATCCTCTTCATCCGTCTGGCCGCGAGCTATGTGGTGGCGGTGATGGAACGCTATCCCAGCCTGGAGAAGGTGGCCTACGCTCTGGTGGGCTGGGCTGGGCTCAAGCTCCTCTTGGAAGGAAGCGCCACCCTGGCGGAACTCCTGCACCGCCCGGAGCTGGCCTGGCACCTGCCAAAACCCGCTTTCTGGGGCGTAACCTTCCTCATCCTCTTGGGGGGAAGCCTTCTGGCTTTGCGCAAGCATGCCTAGGGACTGGGATGCGTTTTACCGCCAAGCCGCCCCGGAGCGGGCCCCCGCCCAGGTGGTGCGGGCCTACGGGCCCTTCGCCCCCAAGGGCCCGGTCCTGGACCTGGCGGGAGGCTTGGGCAGGAACGCCCTTTACTTCCTGGACAGGGGTCATCCCGTGGTCCTGGTGGAAAGGAGCCGCGAGGCCCTAAAAAAGCTTAGGGGCATCCGCGGCCTGGCCCTGGTGGAGCTGGACCTCGAGGCCCCCAACGCCCTTACGCACCTTCCCAAAGGCCCCTTCGCCGCCATCCTTATGAGCTATTACGTAAACCGCCCTCTTCTTAAGGCCCTTCCTCCCCTCTTGGCCCCAGGGGGGCTTCTCCTGGTGGAAGGCTTCAGCCGCCGGGAAGCCGTGCGGCGCCACAGGCCGGAAAGCCCTTTCTACTGGGAGCCCTACGAACTCCTCACCCCTCCCCCAGGCCTCGCGCTGCGGGCCTTCGGAGAGGGATGGATGGAGGGCTACCGGGTCTTCGCCGCCTATCAAAACCTTAGGCCTTAAGGCCCCGGGCCACCAGCTCGGCGATGTCCAACACCTCCGGGGGCTTCTCGTCCTGGGCCACCTCCACGTTCATCATGGCCATGCAGAAGGGGCACCCCGTGGCGATGACCTCTGCCCCCGTGCCCTTAAGCTCCCGGTAGCGGTTTTCCGAAACCTGCATGGCCCCGGGTTCCTCCTCCTTCCAGAACTGGGCCCCGCCCGCCCCGCAGCAGAAGCTCCCTTCCCGGTTCCTGGGCGGTTCCACCAGCCGGAAGCCAACCCCCTTGAGCACGTCCCTGGGAGGGTCGTACACCCCGTTGTGGCGGCCCAGGTAGCAGGGGTCGTGGAAGACCACCCTCTTGGTCTCCTCGGACACCTGGAGCCTGCCGCTTTGCAGAAGCTCGGCGATGAACTCCGAATGGTGAACCACCCGGTACTCCCCACCAAAGGCCTTGTACTCGTTGCCCAAGGTATGGAAGCAGTGGGGGCAGGTGGTGACGATGGTTTTAGGAGCCACCTGGTTTAGGGTTTCCACGTTCTCTGTGGCCAGCTGGAAGAAGAGGTACTCGTTCCCCGCCCGCCTGGCGGAATCCCCGGTGCACTTTTCCCTCTTGCCCAAAACCGCCCAATCCACCCCGGAGGCGTTTAGGATCTCCACCATGCTCCGGGCGATCTTCTGCGCCCGGGGGTCATAGCTGGCCGCACACCCCACCCAGTAGAGGACCTCGGGGTGGGGCTTTTCCTCCACCGTGGGCACGCTAAGCCCCTCGGCCCAGTCCAGGCGCTTGTCCTGGCCGATGCCCCAGGGGTTGCCCGCGCGCTCCATGCCCCGGAAGGCGTTGTTGAGCTCCTGGGGGAACTCCCCCTCCATGAGCACCTTGGCCCGGCGCACATCCAGGATGTGAAGCATGGGCTCGTTGCCCACCGGGCAGACCTCCACGCAGGCCATGCAGGTGGTGCAGGCCCAAAGGGCCTCCTCGTTCAGGGCGAAGTCCATGAGGGGCCTCGGGCTTTCCTGCCCGCTGGCAAAGGCCGGGAGGATCTCATTCAGTTCGTACCGCTCGGAGATGACGATGGCCGCCGGGGAGAGGGCCTTTCCCGTGGTGTAAGCAGGGCAGGCCTCCTGACAGCGGTTGCACATGATGCAGGCGTAGGCGTCCAGAAGCCGCTTCCAAGAGAGGTCTTCCAGCTTCTCCGCCCCGAACTTCTCATCTTCCTTCTCGAAGTCCAGGGGCAAGAGGGCCCCGGGCTTCTCCTGGCGGAAGGCCAGGTTGATGGGGCCCATCATCAGGTGGATGTGCTTGGAGCGGGGGAAGTAAGGGAGGAAGAGAAGGATGGAGCCCAAGGCACCCCACCAGAAGAAATGTTCCAACACCACCAGGCTGGAGGGCGAAAGGCCCGCAAGCAGGGTGGCCAGAAAGCTGGCCACGGGCTGGAAGGGGTCGGGCTCCCCTTGGGCTAGGCCCGCTGCTTTGGAGAGGAGGCGGCTTCCCACGTGGAAGGTGATGAAGGCCCCCACGATGGCCGAATCCCGGGGGATTCCCTGGCGTACCCGTTCGTGGAGAGGCACCTTGGGATTCCAGGTGAAATCCTGGGGTGCGAGAAGGTAGCGGCGAAGCATGAGCCCCAGGATGCCCACTAGGATGGCGGCGGTGAGGAGATCGGCCACGAGGTTATAGGCGTTCCAAAGCCCTCCTTGGGTGTGCAGGGGAAAATACCCCTCCAGAAGGTCCACCAGGTTGACCAGGAGGTAGTAGATGAAGCCGTAGAAGACGAAGGCGTGGAGGAGGGAAACCAGAGGCCGCCTCTTGAAAACGGTCTGCTGCGTAAGGGTAAGCCAAAGGGCCCGGCCAATGCGCTCGGGCAGGCGGTCAAAGCGTTCCTCCGGCCGTCCCCTTCGGATGGCCAGATACACGCGGCGAAAGCCCGTGTAGGCGTAGTAAAGGCTTGCCAAAAGGAGCAGGATAAAGAGGATTTTCTCCGGTAGCGTCAGCATGGGTGCAACCTCCTTATACTCGGTAAAAGTTTACCCCATCCCGCCAAGCTGGCAAGGGCGTACAATAAAGCCCCGTGGAAACGGTTGCCTTCGGCGTCCTCCTCTTCTTCGGCCTTTTGAACCTGTGGGTCTTCCACCGCTTCAAGAAGCCCCTCCTGCCCCTGGCGCTGGCCTTGTTCGCAGGCTTCTTCACCTTCTTTCTCTCCCCCGTGCTAGGGCTCCTGGTCTTCCTCTTGGGGCAGACCCTGGCTTTTTACGCCGCCGGGAAGAGGTGAAAGCTAAGGAAGGCCACCAGGCCGCCCAGCAACGCTCCCACCAGGACCTCGAGGTAAGTGTGGCCCAAAAGTTCCTTAAGGGGCTCAGGGGCAGGGCCTTTCTGGAGTACCTGTTGCAGTTCCTGAACCAACTGGTTTAGGAGCTGGGCATGCAGGCCAGCCGCCCGACGGATTCCCGTGGCGTCGTACATGACGATGAGGGCGAAGATGGCGGCCACAGCAAACAGGGTGCTGCCAAAACCCTCCTGGAAGCCCACGCCCATGGCCAAGGCACTGACGGTGGCGGAGTGGGAGCTGGGCATCCCCCCGGTTTCCAGGAAACGTTCCCATTGGAACCGGCCCTCCAGCAGGTAATAGAGGAAAAGCTTCAGGGTCTGGGCCAGGAGGTTGGCCAGGATGGCGGTCCAGAAAACCTGGTTAGCGAGAAGCTCCATTCCGCCTGATGAGGGCCGCCTTCACGGTGTTGGCCATGAGCATGGCCACGGTCATGGGCCCCACGCCCCCAGGCACAGGGGTGAGGGCGGAGGCCACCTCGGCCACCTCGGGGTGCACATCGCCCACAAGCTTCCCCTCCACCCGGTTCACCCCCACGTCCACCACGATGGCCCCGGGCCGCACCCACTCCTTCCGTACCAGGTGGGGCTTCCCCACCGCCACCACCAGCACCTCGGCCCGCCGGGTTACCTCCGGAAGGTTCCGGGTACGGGAATGGGCCACGGTCACGGTGGCATCCTCCCGCAGGAGGAGGCCGGCCAGGGGCTTGCCCACAATGTTGGACCGGCCCAGGACCACCACCTCCTTGCCCCTTAGCTCCACCCCGTAATGCTTGAGCAAGCGGACGACACCCAGGGGCGTGCAGGGGAAAAGCCCCTCTCCCCCGCTCCAGAGCTTCCCCACGTTGAAGGGGTGGAAGCCATCCACATCCTTAAGGGGGGAAATGGCCTCCAAAACCCGCTCCGTGCGGATGTGGGCAGGTAAGGGAAGCTGAACCAGGATACCGTCCACCTCGGGATCCTGGTTCAGGGTCTCGATCCGCTCTAAAAGGACCCCCTCGGGGGTATCCGCCGGGTACACCTCCACCTGGCTCAAAAGGCCCAGCTCCCTGGCCCTTTTGTCCTTAAGGCGCACGTAGGACACCGAGGCGGGGTCCTCCCCCAAGCGGATCACCCTGAGGGAGGGTACAAAAGGCAGGGAACTCAGGGTTTCCCTCAGCTCCCGATACACGGTCTCCGCCACCTCATGGCCGGAAAGGGTACGGGCAAGGGTCATCTCAGTCCTCCTTGGGCACCGCCTTCAGCTCGCCCCCCTGGATCCGCCGATACAAGCGGCCAAGGACCCCATTGACAAAAGCCCCGGAGTGCTCCCCCCCGTAGCGGTTGGCGATCTTCACCGCCACCTCGATCAAGGGAGCAAAAGGGGTGGGCTCATAGAGCATCTCGTAGGTGGCCAAACGCAAGACCGTAAGGTCGGTTTTGGACATCTGGGCGAAGTCCCATCCCTCCACGGTTTCCCGTAGCACCCGGTCCACCTCCTCCGCATGGGCCTTGTACCCCTCCAGCAAGCGCCGGGCAAAGGCCACCCCTTCCTGGTCCAGGGGATCGCCGTAGGCGTCCTCCTCGCCCCCCATCTCCGCCAAGGCGTGGCGGAAGGCCTCTTCCAGATCCATCCCCCCCTGGGTATGGGCGAACAAGGCCCGCATGGCCAGCTCTCGGGCCCGCCTAAGCATGGGCCTCCTTCCGGTATTCCACCTGGGCCACGGTGAGGTTCACCGCCCGCACCTTCTCGCCGGTGGCCACGAAGAGGGCCTCGGCCACCGCCTTCTGCACCGCCTGGGCTGCCTCGGGAATGGAAACCCCATAGTCCACGGAAAGGACCAGGTCCACGGTGAGCCCCTCGGGGGCGCGCTCCACCTTGATGGGCTTCATGCGGCGGAAAACCTCCCCCAGGGAGCGGGGAGCGGTTTCCAAGAGCCGCACCCCCTGAAGCTCGGAAAGGGTATGGGCCACCAGCCCCTCGAGGGCATGGTCGCTGATCTCGTATTCCACCATCACACGCCCAGTCTACACCTCCATCCGCCGGGCCACGAAGTTGGTGTAGACGGCACCCCGGCGGAAGAAGGCGTTTTGCAACACCTTTTGGTGGAAGGGAATGGTGGTCTTGAGGCCAGGGCCCTCAATCACCGTCTCGGAAAGAGCCCTTTCCATGCGCCTTATAGCCTCCTCCCGGGTGGGGGCCCAGGCGATGATCTTGGCGATCAAGCTGTCGTAGTGGGGCGGGATCTGATAGCCCGCATAGAGGTGGCTGTCCACCCGGATGCCGGGTCCGCCCGGGAACAAAAGGGTCTCCACCTTGCCGATGGAAGGCCTAAAGCCCTTCTCCGGGTCCTCAGCGTTGATGCGCACCTCTATAGCATGCCCCCGCACCTCCACCTCCTCCTGCCTGAGCCAAAGCTTCTCCCCCATGGCGATCCGGAACTGGGCCTGCACCAGGTCAATGCCGGTGATCATCTCGGTCACGGGGTGCTCCACCTGGATGCGGGTGTTCATCTCTATGAAGTAGAAGTTCCCCTCCTTATCCACCAGAAACTCCAGGGTACCCGCGGACACATAACCCACGTGCCGGGCCAGCCGGGCCGCGGCCTCGGCGATGGCCTTGCGGGTTTCCAAAGGCAAAGTGCTGGGGGCTTCCTCCAAGAGCTTCTGGTGCCGGCGTTGGATGGAGCAGTCCCGTTCCCAAAGGTGGATGACGTTCTCCCCATCCCCCAGGACCTGGATCTCTATGTGCTTCGGCTCTTCGATGTACTTCTCCAGGTAGATGGCGGGGTTTCCGAAGGCCGCCCGCGCCTCCTCCTGGGCCTGTTGGACCGCCCTTTCCAACTCCTCCTCCGTGTGCACCACCCGCATCCCCCGGCCTCCACCCCCGGCGGAGGCCTTGAGGATCACCGGGTAGCCGATCTCCTGAGCAGCCCGCTTGGCCTCCTCCACGCTCTCAAGCTCATCCGTTCCCGGAACCGTGGGCACCCCGGCCTCCCGCGCCACCTTCCTGGCAGTGGCCTTATCCCCCAGGGCCCGCATGTTCTCCGGGGTGGGACCGATGAAGGTGAGGCCATGCTCCCGACACATCTCCGCGAAGGTGGCGTTCTCCGCCAGAAAGCCGTAGCCGGGGTGGATGGCGTCCGCCCCGGTGACGATGGCCGCGGAGAGCAGGTTGGGGATGTTCAGGTAGCTCTGCCCCGAGGGCGGGGGTCCGATGCAGATGGCCTCGTCCGCCAGGAGCACGGGAAGGCTCCTCTCGTCGGCGGTGGAGTGGGCCACCACGGTCTTGATCCCTAACTCCTTGGCGGCCCGGATAATCCTCAAGGCGATCTCGCCCCGGTTGGCGATCAAGACCTTCTTCATAGCGGCTGGATCAGGAAGAGGGGTTGCCCGTACTCCACGGGTTCCCCGTTTTTCACCAGGATCTTTTTAACGATGCCCGAAACCTCCGACTCAATCTCGTTCATGAGCTTCATCGCCTCGATGATGCAGAGCACCTGTCCCTTTTCCACCCGGTCCCCTTCCTCCACGTAAGGGGGGGCATCCGGGGCCGGTGCCCGGTAGAAGGTACCCACAATGGGGGCCTTGATCTCCACGCACCCCGCGCACTCCTCCGCCTTGTCCACGCCCTTGGTCCCCTCAGGGGCAGGCGACGGGGGAGGCGTTGCCTCCGCCGCTAGTGCGGGAGCCAAAGCCGCGGGGGGCTGGGGCGCCGGGACCGGGGCGGCCACCGCCTGGGGCACCGCCACCACCTGCACCTCGCCCCCGCGGCGGACGGTGAGCTTGTAGTCCGGGGTTTCCAGGGTGAGCTCGTTCACCCCGTGCTCCACCAGGGCCTGCAGGATCTGCTTGAGCTCCTTGGGCGTCATAGGCCTACCTCGTGGCATAAAGCTTACCCTATGGACGGGAAAGACGTCCTTTGTACCCAGTCAACATCAAAGCGCGCGGGGGGCCTGGCAGCCTGGCCAGGCCCGCAGGGCATGGGTTCTAGGCCCGGCCCACGTACTGGCCCGTACGGGTATCCACCTTGATGACCTCGCCGGGCTCCACGAACAGGGGCACCTGGACCACCGCTCCCGTTTCCAGGGTAGCGGGCTTGCTGCCGCCCGAGACCGTATCCCCCCGTACCCCAGGAGGCGTGTCCACCACCTTGAGCTCCACCACGGTGGGCGGGGTAATCTTCAGGGGGCGCCCCTCGTACATGTCCCCCAGAACGGTCATGCCCTCCTTGAGAAACCGGGCCGCCTCCACCTGATCCTTGGACAGGTGGAACTGCTCGTAGGTCTCCAAGTCCATGAAAACCAGGTCGTCCCCCTCCTGGTACAGGTACTGGAGCTCCCGGGTTTCCACGTAGATGTCCTCCAGCTTCTCCCCGGAGTTGAAGGTGCGCTCAATGGTGGCCCCGGTTTCCAGGTTCTTGAACTTGGCCACCACCTTGGCCCCACCACGGCCAATCTTTTGGTGCTGGTACTCCACGCACTCCCAAAGGCCGCCCTCCATCTTCACCTTGGTTCCGGGTCTAAGGTCGGTCACGCTGATCATGCTTCCTCCTGTAGGTCCAGGACCTGGGGCCTAAGCCCTAAGAGGTCAATATACCGGAGGTACTCCTCCTCCCCAAGCTCCCGCCCGGCCAGGGCCACCAAAAGGGCCTCCATGACGTTGGTGCCAAAGCTTCGCCCGTTCAAACGGGGGGTGGTGGTGATGAGGCGCCTTACCCCCCTCTCCCGCAAAAAGGCCACGTCCTCCTCCGTGGTGGTGTTGGTGAGCACCATCTTCCCCCACATCTCGTCGGGCATGTGACGCTTGAGGTAATGCCAGTCCCCCGCCACCACATCCGCCCAGAGGTAGTAGCGGCTTCGCCAGTCCACCGCCCGCTTGTCCTGCTTTTCCCCCGTGGGGTAAAGGAGCTGGAAGGGAAGCTGGGTCAGGACAGGCAGGAGGACGTAGGCCAGCTTCTGCAGGAAGGAGAGGGAGTAGAGGGGAATGGGGAGGCCCAAAGCGAAGATGAAGTCCCCGTAGAGCACCCTGGCTCCAGCCTCGGCCAAGGCCTCGGCCAGGCCGAAGCGGTCCACCGCGGAGGGCAAGAGCACCTTCGTGCTCTTCCAGTCTATGATGCGGGAAAGGTCGGCCACCGCCCGCCGCTCCAGGGTGTGCTTGAGACCCGAGCCATCCACCACAGGGGTTTTACGGGCCGCCGCCTTAAGCCTTTTGGCATCCCGGATGGTGTAGCGCCGCCCCCCTGCCCAAAGGTAGAGGTCGATACCCCCGAGGCCGATGGCGTCCACCTTTCCATCCAGCTCAGCAATGAGGCGCGCGGCTTTCTGGAAGTCGCCATCCGT
This sequence comes from Thermus tengchongensis, assembly GCF_021462405.1. Classification (NCBI taxonomy): domain Bacteria; kingdom Thermotogati; phylum Deinococcota; class Deinococci; order Thermales; family Thermaceae; genus Thermus; species Thermus tengchongensis. The sequence goes on from NZ_JAKEDU010000001.1 coordinate 101,202, forward strand.
ACCCCGCCTTTCCAACACCACTTCCTCCCCCAGGAGCTCCACCTGGACCACGGAGTCCCGGCGGCTAGCCCCCAGGGACACGGAAACCACGCGCTTGGCCACGAAGGGCTATTCTAACCGAAGGAGTAGGCCAAGGACCAGCCAAAGGGCAGCCAGCAGGAAGAAGGGCCAGGTGCGCCGCACCCCCAGCAGGCGGGCTAGAAGGCCAAAGACCACGCTCCCGAAGGCAAGGGCAAAGAAGAGGGCCTCGAGGTTCTCAAAGAAGGCCTGCATGGCCCCAGGTTACTGCAAGACCCGTCCGAAAAAGGCCAGGACCCTTTGGCGGAACGCCTGGTCCACCGTACCGCGGAAAAGGTGGCCCGCCGGATAGCTGAAGCACTCCACCGGCTTTCCCAAGGACTTAAGCCTGCGGCAAAGCTCCCATGACCACTCCGGGGGCACCTGGGCGTCCTGGGTGCCGTGGTGGATGCTGAAGGGGACGGCAACCCTCTCCAGGTAGGTCCAGGCGGAAGCCTCCACCAGGGTTTTGGGAGGAAGGGTTAGAAGCTCCCGGCCTCGAGTACCCCCCGACCAGTAGAGGATCCGCTCCAGATTCCGCCTCTCGTCCCCGCTCATGCTCCCGTAAAGCACCACGCCCTTCAGGCGGGGATCCACCAGGGCCACCACCTGGGCAATCCCCCCACCCATGGAGTGGCCGAAGAGGCCGATGCGCCGCCCATCCGCCTGGGGAAGAACGCCCTTGCGCACCTCGGCCAGCAGATTCAGCACGTCCACTGCGTAGACGTGACGCAAACCCATGGCAGGCCGCCCCTCCGAGGGAGGATGGCCCCGGTAGTTGGGGTGAAGGACCAGGTATCCTGCCTCCGCCAAAAAGTCGGCGTAGGGGGTGGTGTAGGCCAGGGTCCGGTAGCGGCTCGGCTCCACATACCCGTGAAGCACCACCACCACGGGAAAGGGACCCTGCCCCAAAGGCAGGTTGGCAAATCCGTACACCCGAAGCCCATCGGAAAGATGGGAGAAAAGCACTCGGGTGAAACGGGGGGTCCTCTCCAAGACCCGTTCCACCCGAAACCCCCCTTCCCCGTAAACCCTCTCCCAGAGGTCGGGCAGGGTGAGGGGCTGGGCCAGACCCACCCCCAAGAGGAGCACGCCCAGGAGCCAGGGCATCCTGTTCCCAAGCTACGGGCAAGCGAGCGAAGGAAATGTAGCCTACAGGCCCCTGGCCACGAGCCACCCTGCCTGGAGGCCCTTCAGGCCGATGGCGTGGTAGACCAGCTGGGCCGCGGTCATCTCCGCATGGAACTGCCCGTTGGGGGAAAGCTCCACGAAGTCCATCCCCACCACCTCCTTCTCCCGGAACACCGCCTCCAGGAGGTCCACCGCCTGGCGGTAGGTGAGGCCCCCGGGGAGGGGCGTGCCCACGCTGGGCATCGCCGAGGGGTCCAGGGCGTCAAAGTCAAAGCTGATGTAGACCCGCTCCCCTAGGGCCTCGAGGATCTCCCTCAAAGGTAGCCCCTCCCGGTGAAGCCGGTGGGCGGGAAAAAGGCCCACCCCCCGCTCCCGCGCCAGCTCCAAGGACTCCCGGTCCATGGCCCGGATGCCCACCTGCACCAGGGGAAAGCCCTCCTGCAAGAGCCGATAGAAGGGGGAGGCGTGGGAGTACACCGAGCCCTGCCACTCCGGATAGAGGTCGGCGTGGGCGTCGATATGCAGGAGGGAGAACTCCCCCAGGGCCTCCCGGTGGGCCTGGACCAGGGGGTGGGTGATGGAATGGTCCCCCCCCAGAGCCACCAGGAACTTGCCCGCCCGAAGATGGGTGAGGGCGGCTTCCCGGATCAAAGCGTGGCTTTCCTCGGCGCTTCCCGCCACCCAGGGCACCGGCTCCGCCGCGTGGATGCCCACCTCCTCCGGAGCCACCCCAAGCTCCAGGAGAAAAGGCTCCAGCTCCCGGCTGGCCAGAAGGATGGCCTCAGGGCCCCGCCGGGCCCCCGGCAAGAAGGAAAGGGATAGGTCGTAGGGCACGGGCAGGACCACCACCCGGGCCTCTTGGTAAGGGGTATCGCGCTCACCAAAGACTAGGCGCATACCCCAAAAGCCTAGCAGATGCCGGGTCTAGCGGCCCAGGAAGTAGAGCTCCAAGAGCCTGAGGAGGGCCAGGGTGCCCCGTTCAAAGTCCTGGATGCGGATGTGCTCGTTGGGGCTGTGCACCCGGCTCCCCGGGTACCCCACCCCCAGGCCCACCGCCGGGGCCTTCAGGTGGTGGAGGAAGGGGTGCATGGGGCCGGAGCCCGCCATGTTGGGGTACACCACCGCCTTCTGGCCGAAGGCCTCCTCCAAGGCCCGCCTCGCCAGACCCACGAAGGGGTGGGTGAGGTCCGAGCGGGCGGGGTGTTCCCCCTTTTCCAAGACCACCACTTCCACGTCGTGGAAGCCCTGGGCCTCGAGGTGCCGCTTAAGAAGCCCTGGGATCTCCTCCGGGTCCTGGTCCGGCACCAAGCGAAAGTCCAGCTTGGCGAAAGCTTCCGCTGGGAGTACCGTCTTGGAGCCTGGGCCCCCATAACCGGAGTGAAAGCCGTTGATGTTGACGCAGGGCTCCGCATAAAGGCGCTGGTTGAACTCCAGGTTCCTGGCCCCGCCCAGGAAGTCCCGCACGCCGAAAGCCTCCCTTAGCGCTTCCGATTCATCGGGAATCTCCGCCAGCACCTCCATCTCCGTGGGCGAGAGGGGCCGGACCCGGTCGTAAAACCCCGGGATGAGGACCCTTCCCTCCTCATCCCGCAGGCTGGAGATGGCCCGGCTCAAGCGGTAAATGGGGTTTTCCACCACCGCCCCGTAGGAGGAGTGCAGGTCAAAGGCAGCGGTGCGCACCCTAAGCTCCAGGGCCACGATGCCCTTGAGCCCCGCATAAAGGTAAGGCCGCCCCTGAGCGTCCACGCCTCCCGCCTCCCAAACCACCGCCTCCGCCCGGAGGCGTTCCCGCTGGTCCCGCACGTAGTCCGCCAGGTGCGGGCTTCCCACCTCCTCCTCCCCCTCCACCACGAACTTCACCCAGGGAAGGAAGCCATGCCGTTCCCGGAAAAGCCTGAGGGCCACGAGCCGGGCCACCAACTCCCCCTTGTCGTCGTGGGTGCCCCGCCCGTACCAGGCCCCATCCCGCTCGGTGAGGGTAAAGGGGTCGCTCTCCCATAGCGCCAAAGGGTCTGGGGGCTGGACATCGTAGTGGTTGTAAAAGAGAAGGGCTTTCTCCCCCTCGCCCCCTTCCGCGTACACCACCTTGGGGCCGTAGCCCCCGTGGAGCTCGGCCCTGAGCCCCAAGCCCTCCAAGAGCTCGGCCACCTTGGCCGCACCCTCCTCGAGGGCCTTCCCCTCAGCGCTCACCGTGGGCAAGGCCACCAGTTCCGCCAAAAGCGCCCTGGCCTCTTCCAGAAACGACCTCATGGTAGACTGAGCATACTATGGTGGAACCTTCCCTGGTCCTTTACGGGACCCTGTACCAGCGGGCCATGGACGTGCTGCAGGAAACCCTGCAGGAAACCCGGGCCCGCTACGCCCTCCTCATCGACCGCAAGGGATTCGTCCTGGCTCATAAAGAGGCCCTATGGGCCCCCAAGCCCCCGCCCCTGGACTCCCTGGCCACCTTGGTGGCGGGCAACGCCGCCGCCACCCAAGCCTTGGCCAAGCTGCTGGGAGAAGCTCGCTTCCAGGAAGTGGTGCATCAAGGGGAACACGTGGGGCTTTATCTAGACGAAGCCGGTGAAGCGGCCCTCCTGGTCCTGGTCTTTGACGAGAACGCTCCCCTGGGCAAGGTCAAGCTCCACGGAAAGCGGGCCGCAGAAGCCCTAGCCCGCATTGCCGAAGAAGCCCTCGCCAACCCGCCCAAGCTGAACCTGGACACCCAGTACCGCGAGGAAGCCAAAACCCGTTTGGACGAACTTTTTGGCAACTAGCATGAGCACCATCAACTTCGCTAACCGCGAGATCAACTTCAAAATCGTCTACTACGGTCCGGGACTTTCCGGGAAAACCACCAACTTGAAATGGATATACAGCAAGATCCCCGAGGGCCGTAAGGGGGAAATGGTTTCCCTGGCCACCGAGGACGAGCGCACCCTGTTCTTTGACTTCCTTCCCTTAGACTTGGGCGAAGTCAAGGGTTTCAAAACCCGCTTCCATCTCTACACCGTGCCGGGGCAGGTCTTCTACAACGCCAGCCGCAAGCTGATCCTGAGGGGTGTGGATGGCATCGTTTTCGTGGCGGATTCCGCCCCTAACCGTCTCCGGGCCAACGCGGAGAGCATGCGCAACATGCGGGAGAACCTGGCGGAATACGGGCTCAAGGTGGAGGACATCCCCGTGGTGCTCCAGGTGAACAAACGGGACCTGCCCGACGCTCTACCGGTGGAGATGGTCCAGGCGGTGGTGGACCCAGAGGGCCGTTTTCCCGTCTTCGAAGCCGTGGCCACGGAGGGCAAAGGGGTTTTCGAAACCCTAAAGGAGGTAAGCCGCCAAGTGTTGGCCCGAGTGGGGAGTACCTAGGATCCCGCTTCACGAAGGGGCAAGGCATCAGGCCTCGCCCCTATTTTCTTGAACAGGAACTTCAATTTCCTAAGTCCCCTCTCATGTAGGGACAAATGTACTTCACCTATTTCTCAGGTTTCCGCTACCATGGGCACCGTATACGGCCACTTGCCGTAAAGGGAGGACGGGTATGGAGGAAAAACCGGTGGGCGCCATAGGAGTGATAGTGGTTCTTACCCTCACCATCCTAATCTTCTGGCTAGGGGTATACGCTGTCTTTTTCGCTAGGGGGTAGGGTATGGTGGACGAGCACAAGGCCCACAAGGCGATCCTGGCTTACGAGAAGGGCTGGCTGGCGTTTTCCTTGGTAATGCTCTTGGTCTTCATCGCCCTGATCGCCTACACCTTGGCCACCCATAGTGCCGGGGTGATCCCCGCGGGGCAGCTGGAGCGCGTGGACCCCACCAAGGTGCGCTCCGAGGGCCCCTGGGCTGATCCAACGCAGGCTGTGGTGCAGACCGGGCCCAACCAGTACACGGCGCATGTCTTGGCCTTTGCCTTCGGGTATCAGCCTAACCCCATCGAGGTGCCCAAGGGAGCGGAAATCATCTTCAAGATCACCAGCCCCGACGTGATCCACGGCTTCCACGTGGAGGGCACCAACATCAACGTGGAAGTCCTCCCCGGTGAGGTTTCCACCGTGCGCTATACCTTCAATAAGGCGGGCGAGTACCGGATCATCTGCAACCAGTACTGCGGCATCGGCCACCAGAACATGTTCGGCAAGATCGTAGTAAAGGAGTGAGCCATGGCGGTGCGGGCAACGGATATCACCCGTGTCTACGAAGCCTACCCGGAGAAGAAGGCCACCCTCTACTTCCTGGTCCTGGGCTTCATCGCCGTGATCATCGGGAGCCTCTTTGGCCCCTTCCAGGCCCTGAACTACGGCAACGTGGACGCTTATCCCCTGCTTAAGCGCCTTTTGCCCTTCGTCCAGTCCTATTACCAGGGCCTGACCCTCCACGGCGTTCTGAACGCCATCGTCTTCACCCAGCTCTTCGCCCAGGCCATCATGGTGTACCTTCCCGCCCGGGAGCTCAACCTACGGCCCAACATGGGCCTCATGTGGCTCTCCTGGTGGATGGCCTTCATCGGCTTGGTGATGGCTGCCTTGCCCCTTCTCGCCAACGAGGCTACAGTCCTTTACACCTTCTACCCCCCTCTTCAGGGGCACTGGGCCTTCTACCTGGGGGCCAGCATCTTCGTCTTGTCCACTTGGGTGAGCATTTACATCGTGCTGGACCTCTGGCGGCGTTGGAAGGCCCAGAACCCGGGTAAGGTGACCCCCTTGGTCACCTACATGGCCGTGGTCTTCTGGCTCATGTGGTTCATCGCCTCCATCGGGCTGGTGCTGGAGGCGGTGCTCTTCCTCCTGCCTTGGTCCTTCGGACTCATCAAAGGGGTAGACCCCCTCATCGCCCGCACCCTCTTCTGGTGGACGGGTCACCCCATCGTCTACTTCTGGCTCCTGCCCGCCTACACCATCATCTATACGGTGTTGCCCAAGCAAGCCGGTGGGAAGCTGGTCTCCGATCCCATGGCCCGCCTAGCTTTCCTCCTCTTCCTGCTCCTTTCCACCCCAGTGGGCTTCCACCACCAGTTCGCCGACCCCGGCATCGACCCCACCTGGAAAATGATCCACTCCATCCTCACCATGTTCGTGGCGGTCCCCAGCCTTATGACCGCCTTCACCGTTGCCGCCAGCCTGGAGTTTGCCGGGCGCCTGCGGGGCGGGAAGGGGCTTTTGGGCTGGATCAAGGCCTTGCCTTGGGATAACCCCGCCTTCGTAGCCCCGGTCCTGGGGTTGATCGGCTTCATCCCTGGGGGGGCCGGGGGCCTGGTGAACGCCAGCTTCACCCTGGACTACGTGGTGCACAACACCACCTGGATCCCCGGCCACTTCCACCTCCAGGTGGCGAGCCTAATTACCCTTACCGGTATGGGCTCCTTGTGGTGGCTCATCCCTAACCTCACGGGCAAGCCCATCTCCGACGCCCAGCGGCGGCTTGGGCTGGCGGTGGTCTGGCTCTGGTTCATAGGCATGCTGGTCATGGCCATCGGCCTCCACTGGCAGGGCCTTCTCAACGTGCCCAGGCGGGCCTACATCGCTCAGGTGCCTGACGCCTACACCCATAGCGCCATCCCCATGGTCCTGAACATCATTGCGGGGGTCATCTTGCTCGTGGCGCTGCTCCTCTTCATCTGCGGCCTCTTCAGCGTCCTCCTGGGACGGGAGCGCAAGCCCGAGCTGGCCGAGGCCCCCGTGCCCTTTGCCGAGGTCATCTCCGGCCCTGAGGACCGGCCCTTGGTTCAGGCCATGGACCGGATCGGCTTCTGGTTCCTGGTGGCGGTGATCCTGGTGGTGCTGGCCTACGGGCCCACCCTGGTGCAGCTTTTCAGCAACCTGAACCCCGTGCCGGGCATGCGGCTCTGGTAGGCCCTCAAGCGGTCAAGGGCCAGGGTCTCCTGGCCCTTGATCTTTTTTGCTGGAGGCGCAAGGCTATGCCCGTGGGCTTCGTGACCTCCCCCGCCTTAAGCTGGATAGTGGGCCTCACCCTTCTCCCCTTTTTTCTCCAGTTCCTGGGGCTGGGCCTGGGCCAGGTGCTGGGGCAAGGGCTTTGCGGAAGCGCCCTGGGGGTTTCCGAGGCGGAGGCTGTCCGCTACGGTCTGGTGAACGAGTACTACCTTTACGGCCAGCTCTTCCTCCTTTTACTGGCCCTAAAGGTCACCTACGCCCTTGTCCTGATCACCCTGCGCTTTATGTACCCCAAGGGGGAACCCCCCTTCGCCCCCTTGGTGTGGCGCCTTGGGGTGGGGCTTTCCACCGTTTTCCTCCTGCTCTTCCTCCTCACCCGCACCCTGCCCCTACCCTTCCCCACCCCCCTGGGGCCAGCCCTGCTTTCCCCAGCCCCCTTGGACCCCCTTTCCCTGCTGATGGTCCTTCCAGAAGCCCCCCTGCTTTTCCTTTACCTGAGGTATCGGCCATGAAGCTTCCCACGCAAGTGTACCTCCTGGGCTTGGTCAGTTTCCTCATGGACGTGGCCAGCGAGATGGTCTACCCCCTTTTGCCCCTCTTCCTCACCGGACTGGGAGCAGGCGCTGGGGTGCTGGGCCTGGTAGAAGGCATCGCCGAGGCCACGGCCAGCCTCTTTAAGGTGGTGGGAGGAAGGGTTTCGGACCGGGTGGGCCGCAGAAAACCCCTCCTTCTCCTGGGCTACGGCCTTCCAGCCTTTTTACGACCCATCTTGGCCCTGGCCCAAAGCCCGGCCCACGTGCTCCTCTACCGCTTCCTGGACCGCACGGGCAAGGGGCTGCGCACGGCGCCGCGGGACGCCCTCTTGGCGGAAAGCGTGGATAAGGGCGCCTTAGGGCGGGCCTACGGCCTCCACCGGGGCCTGGACACCCTGGGGGCCACCGTGGGCCCCTTCCTGGCTTTTCTCCTCCTGCCGCACCTGGGCATCCGGGGGGTCTTCTGGGCCTCGGCCGTCCCCGCCTTTCTGGCCCTCCTGGCCCTTTTATGGGTGAAAGAGGCCAAGCGCCAAGAAATCAGGCCCCCGCTACCCCCCTTGCGCCTGGCCTACCTCCGCGCCCTCCCCGCTTCCTACCGACGCTTTCTCCTCATCTCCGGGGTCTTCGCCCTGGCCCTTTCCTCCAACGCCTTCCTCCTCCTGCGCCTGAAGGAATTGGGCCTAAGCCAGGAGCAGGTCACCCTGGCCTACACCGGGTACAACCTCCTCTATGCCCTCCTTTCCTACCCCCTGGGCAGCCTGGCAGACCGGGTGGGGTTGCGGCGCGTGGTGGCCTGGGGGTTCGGCCTTTATGCCCTGGTGTACCTGGGCTTCGCCCTGGCGCAAAGCGCCCTGTGGGGGGTAGCCCTGCTCCTCCTCTACGCCCTCTACTCTGCCGCCTTTGAGGGGTCAAGCCGGGCCTACCTGGCCACCTTGGTGCCTGAGGCCACCAAGGCCACCGCCATCGGCCTCTACCACACGGTGGTGGGGGTCTTGCTCCTCCCGGCCAGCCTGGTCTTCGGAGCCCTTTGGCAAGCCTACGGGCCTGGGCTGGCCTTCGGCGCGGGTGCCGGCCTGGCCCTTTTGGCCCTGGCCCTTTTCCTGCTTGACGGAAGGAGGCCAAGGGCCTATTCTGGTTCAGGCCCCACGGGGCTTTGAGGAGGAAGGGGCATAAGCGCCTTCCCCCCTGACGGAGGAGAAAATGCCCATCACCAAGGAAGAGAAGCAGAAGGTCATCCAGGAGTTTGCCCGCTTCCCGGGGGATACGGGGAGCACCGAGGTGCAGGTGGCCCTGCTCACCCTGCGCATCAACCGGCTTTCCGAGCACCTCAAGGTCCACAAGCACGACCACCATTCCCACCGCGGCCTTCTCATGCTGGTGGGGCAAAGGCGCAGGCTTCTCCGCTATCTGGAGCGGGAAGACCCCGAGCGCTACCAGGCCCTGGTTGAGAAACTAGGCCTTAGGAAGTAAACTGGTAACCAGGTCGGGGGCGGGGCCTTTGGGCTCCGCCTTTCGTTTGAGGACAGCCATGCCGGATGCCACACCCAACACCCCACAGGCCCATAGGTACGAAACCCAGGTGGCTGGCCGCCCCCTGGTGTTGGAGGCAGGGAAATACGCCAAACAAGCCTCGGGCTCGGTCCTGGTGCGCTATGGGGACACCGTCGTGCTAGCCACGGCCCAAGCCTCAGAGGAGCCCATAGAGGCAGACTTCCTCCCCCTCACGGTGGAGTTCGAGGAGCGGCACTACGCCGTGGGCAAGATACCGGGGAGCTTCATGCGCCGGGAAGGACGCCCTGGAGAGAAGGCCATTCTCTCCGCCCGCATGACGGACCGGCCCATCCGTCCCCTCTTCCCCAAGGGGTTCCGGCACGAGGTGCAGGTGATCGTCACCGTGCTCTCCGCCGACCAGAAGAATCCCCCGGACATCCTGGGGCCTACGGCGGCCAGCGCTGCCCTCATGCTCTCGGACATTCCCTGGGAAGGCCCCGTGGCGGCCGTGCGGGTGGGCCTCATTGGGGGGCAGTTCGTCCTGAACCCCACCTTGCAGGAGCTGGAGGAAAGCGCCCTAGACCTGGTGGTGGCGGGAAGCCGGGACGCCATCCTTATGGTGGAGGCCGGGGCCCAGGAGGTGGATGAGGAAACCCTGGTCCAGGCCCTGGAGTTCGCCCATCGGGAGATGCAGCCCATCCTGGAGCTGCAGGAGGCCATGGCCCGGACCCTGGGCAAACCCAAGATGGCCTGGACGCCTCCCGAGAGCCTATCCGATGAGGAGAAGGAGGCCCTTTACCGCCTGGCCCTGGAACGGGGGCTTTCCGCCGTGCTCCAGACCGCCAGCAAAGGGGAAAGGAGCCGGGCCCTCGAGGCCTTCGCGGAAGCCCTGATCCTCGAGGCCCTGCCCAAGTTAGAGGACAGCACCCCGGACGAGAGCAAGAAGCCCCTCTACGCGAGCGCTTTTGATGAGGTGGTCCGGCGGGAGCTGAGGCGGTTGGTGCTGGAGGAAGGCAAGCGGGCAGACGGCCGCGGCCCCAAGGACCTCCGCCCCATCTGGATCGAGGTGGACGTCTTGCCCCGCACGCACGGCTCGGCCGTCTTCACCCGGGGGGAGACCCAGGTGCTGGGCACCGTGACCCTGGGCACGGGCCGGGACGAACAGATCATCGACGACCTGGGCATTGACGAAACGGAAAAGTTCCTGGTCCACTACAACTTCCCTCCCTTCTCCACCGGGGAGGTCAAGCGCCTGAGGGGGGTTTCCCGCCGGGAGATAGGCCACGGCAACCTGGCCAAGCGGGCCCTGAAGGCGGTCTTACCTCCAGAAGACGCCTTCCCCTACACCATCCGCGTGGTGGGGGATGTGCTGGAGTCCAACGGCAGTAGCTCCATGGCCACGGTCTGCGCCGGGTGCCTGGCCCTCATGGACGCCGGGGTGCCCATCCGCGCCCCCGTGGCCGGGGTGGCCATGGGCCTGGTGTGGGAGGGGGAGCGGGCGGTGATCCTCACCGATATCCTAGGGCTGGAGGACGCCTTAGGCGACATGGACTTCAAGGTGGCGGGGACGCGCCAGGGGGTTACCGCCTTGCAAATGGACAACAAGGTGGGTGGGCTTCCCCGGGAGGTGCTTAAAGAGGCCCTCATGCAGGCCCGTGAGGCCCGCATGAAGATCCTGGACCTCATGGAAAGCGTCCTTCCCGCCCCACGCCCCGAGCTCAAGCCCTTCGCGCCGCGCATCCTCACCCTCAAGGTGCCGGTGGAGAAGATCGGCATCGTGATTGGCCCTGGAGGCAAGAACGTGCGCGCCCTGGAGGAGCTTGGGGTGGAGGTGGACATCGAGGAGGACGGGACGGTGCGCATCTACTCCAGCGACATGGAGGCGGCCCAAAAGGCCAAGAAGCGCATCGAGGAGCTCACCATGGAGGCCAAGGTGGGCGAGATCTACGAGGGCACCGTCACCAAGATCACCCCCTTTGGTGCCTTCGTGAGCCTTTTCCCCGGGACCGAGGGGCTCCTTCACATCAGCCAAGTCGCCCCCGGACGGGTGCGGCGGGTGGAGGACCACCTTAAGGTGGGGGACGTGATCAAGGTCAAGGTGCACCGCATTGACGAGCGGGGCAAGATCGACCTAATCCGCCCCGAACTGGAAGGCAAGATCCCCCCCAGGCGGCGCGGCTAGCCCCTGGGGGTTTTCCCTAGCGCCCATCCCGGCCAGGCCGGGAAGATAGGAGGTTTATGGAAGATCAGGCGCGCAAACCGAGGCGGCGGCGGAGAAGGCCGCAAGAGGGAGGCGGAGTAACCGGCACCGGTCCCCAGGACTTCCTGGAGATCATCCCCTTAGGAGGGATGGGGGAGATTGGCAAGAACATCACCGCCTTCCGCTTCCGGGATGAGATCTTCGTTCTGGACGGCGGGTTAGCCTTCCCCGAGGAGGGAATGCCCGGGGTGGACCTCCTCATCCCCCGAGTGGACTACCTGGTGGAAAACCGCCATCTCATCAAAGCCTGGGTCCTCACCCACGGCCACGAGGACCACATTGGGGGGCTTCCCTTCATCCTGCCCATGGTCTTCGGCAAGGACTCCCCAGTGCCCATCTACGGGGCAAAACTCACCCTGGGTCTCCTTAGAGGGAAGCTGGAAGAGTTCGGCCTGCGGCCAGGATCCTTCAACCTGAAGGAGGTTTCCCCCGACGACCGCATCCAGGTGGGGCGGTACTTCACCCTGGACCTCTTCCGCATGACCCACTCCATCCCCGACAACTCCGGGGTGGTCATCCGCACCCCCATCGGCACCATCGTGCACACGGGGGACTTCAAGCTGGACCCCACCCCCATCGACGGCAAGGTCTCCCACCTGGCCAAGGTGGCCCAGGCGGGGGCGGAAGGGGTATTGCTCCTCATCGCCGACTCCACCAACGCCGAGCGTCCCGGCTACACCCCCAGCGAGATGGAGATCGCCAAGGAACTGGACCGGGTGATCGGCCGGGCCCCGGGAAGGGTCTTCGTCACCACCTTCGCCAGCCACATCCACCGCATCCAAGCGGTGATTTGGGCAGCGGAAAAGTACGGGCGCAAGGTGGCCATGGAGGGGCGGAGCATGCTGAAGTTCAGCCGCATCGCTATGGAACTGGGCTACCTCAAGGTGAAGGACCGCCTCTACACCCTGGAGGAGGTCAAGGACCTTCCCGACCACCAGGTGCTCATCCTGGCCACGGGAAGCCAGGGCCAGCCCATGTCCGTCCTCTCCCGCCTGGCCTTTGAGGGCCACGCCAAGATGGCCATCAAGCCCGGGGACACGGTGATCCTCTCCAGTAGCCCCATCCCCGGCAACGAGGAGGCGGTGAACCGGGTCATCAACCGCCTCTACGCCTTAGGGGCCTACGTCCTCTACCCCCCCACCTACAAGGTGCACGCCTCCGGCCACGCCTCCCAGGAGGAGCTCAAACTCATCCTGAACCTGACCACGCCCAAGTTCTTCCTGCCTTGGCACGGGGAGGTGCGGCACCAGACCAACTTTAAGTGGCTGGCGGAAAGCATGAGCCGCCCCCCGGAGAAGACCCTCATCGGGGAAAACGGGGCCGTGTACCGCCTCACCCGGGACGCCTTTGAGAAGGTGGGGCAGGTGCCCTCGGGGGTGCTCTACGTGGACGGGCTGGGGGTAGGGGACATCACCGAGGAGATCCTGGCCGACCGCCAGCATCTGGCCGAGGAGGGCATTGTGGTCATCACCGCCCTGGCCGCCCGGGACCCGGTGGTGGAGGTGGTGTCCCGGGGCTTTGTGAAGGCCGGGGAAAGGCTTCTCGGCGAGGTGAAGCGCATGGCCCTCGAGGCCCTGCAAAACGGCGTGAGGGAGAAGAAGCCCTTGGAGCGCATCCGGGACGACATCTACTACCCGGTGAAGAAGTTCCTCAAGAAGGCCACGGGCCGCGACCCGGTGATCCTTCCCGTGGTCATCGAGGGGTGAGCCATGTACCAAAGCCTCCTCCTCCCCACCGACGGCAGCGAGGCTGCCGAACGTGGCGTGCGGGAAGGCCTCCGCTTGGCCAAGGCCCTGGGGGCCAGGGTGGCCTTCCTGTACGCCCTGGAGCCCTTGGGGCCCAGGCTCCTCCTGGGCCCGGAAACCCTCCCCTACTACCAGGAGCTTCTGGAGGACGCGCGCCAGGCGGGCCTGGCCGCCCTAGACCGGGCCACCCACCTGGCGGAAGAACTCGGCGTGCCCTTTGAGGCCCACCTCCTCGAGGGCCGGGCGGCGGAGGTCATCCTCAGGGAGGCCGAAAACCACGACCTGGTGGTCATGGCCTCCCACGGGCGCACGGGTTTGGACGCGCTCCTTCTGGGCAGCGTGACGCAAGAGGTGGTCCGCCGCAGCCCCAAGCCCATCCTGGTGGTCCCCTATCGGCCCAGCGACAGCCAAGCGGCCAGCAGGTAAAGCCCCAGAATCGCCCAGGAATCGTAGGCCAATACCCAGAGCTTGCGCAGGCTCTGGTACATCAGGCCCACCAGCACCGCCCCCGACATGGCCAGAAGGATGAGAACGCTGACCAGGTGGCCCTCCCCCACCTCCCGCCCCAGGGGCCCCGGCGCCAAGAGGTCGGCGTAAAAGAAGAGGAAGCTGTTGAACATGCCGCTGCCCAGGGCATTACCCAAGGCCAGGTCCACGGCCCCCAAGCGGGCGGCGGCCATGGTCACCGTGGCCTCGGGGAGCGTGGTCACCAGGGCCACCAAAAAGGTCCCCACCCAAGCCTCCCCCAAGCCCGTTTCCTGGGCCAAGCGCTCGGCTAGGCCGGGCAGGAGCACCGCTGCCCCCACCAGGAACAAGGCCCCTACCAGGTAGCGCACCAAGGCCCCCGCCAGGGTGAAACCCTCGTAGGCCTCAGCCTCCACCTGCTCGTCGCGGGGAAAACGCCTGGCGTAGCGAAAGGAAAGCCAAAGGGCGAAGAGGTAGAGGGGAAGCAAGGCCAGGGTAAACATCCCAAGCCGGCCGCTACCCCGGTCCAGGACCAAGCCCAGCCCCAAAATGGCCAGGAGTACGATGAGTAGCCCCAAGCTCAGGGCATGCTCTTGGCTAGCCCGGGCGGTGAGGGGCCTAGGGTGAAGGGCATCCAGCAGGGTGAGCAGGAGGAAGTTCACCATGGTGGCGCCCAAGAGGTTGCCCACCGCGATTTCCGGCAGGTCCTGGAGCACGGCGCTGGTCACGTTGAAGAGCTCCGGCAGGCTGGTGGTGACCCCCACCAGGAAAAGCCCCATGAAGGTGCGGCCCAAGCCCGTCTTCCCCGCCAGCACGTCGCCGTAAAAGGCCACCTGGCGCCCCGCCAGGAGGATGACCAAGGCTACGCCCAGGAAAGCCCAAAGGGTCATAGGTGGGGCCTTAGGAGGCGCAACAGGTCAAAACGGGTGATGATGCCCACAGGCCTTCCCTCGGCATCCACCACGGGCACATGGTTGATGTCGTACTCCAGCATGATCTCCAGCACCTGGGACAGGGGCGCCTCCGGGCCCACCCCATGAACGGGTGCGCTCATGATCTCCTCCACCTTGGTGCGCTTGGCCTCCTCCAGCAGGTGGTCCAACCCTTCCCTTCCCAAAAAGCGCCCCAGAAGCACAGGGGCGCGGAACGTGGAAAACGGGATGCCCCGTTCCTTGAGGAAGTCGCTTTCCGTGACAATCCCCGCCAGGCACCCCTCCTCGTCCAGCACCAGCACGCTACCGATCCTTTTCTCCAGCATGAGACGGGCAACCTCCTCCAAGGAGGTCCCGAGGGGCACACCCACCACCGGGCTGGTCATGGCGTCCTTCGCTTTCATGGTCTAGCCTCCTTTCGCCAAAGCCATCGATCCACACCCTCGGCCATCAGCCAAGCGAGAAGGGCCAACCCCAGTATGACACCCCACCCCCAAAGGGGAAGGGCAACCCCTTCCACGAACTGGGGCGCCAAAAGGCCCAAGAGAAGCTGCACCAGAATGCCCAGGGCCACGGCCCCGTGCAGGTAGGGATTGGGCAGGGGGATGAGGTGGGTGTGCCGGGCGGCGTAGGCGAAGAAGAGCTGGCCAATGGCCATGAAGTGGAAGGTGGCGGAGCGGGCCGCCTCGAGGCCCAGCCACCCCGGGAAGACCGCCAAAATGGCCAAGGCCACCCCCGCTTTCACCGAACCGGTGATGAGCACGAAGCGGAGAGAAATCCGGTCCAGAAGGGGAGCCTCCTTGGGCCTTGGGGGAGAGCGCAACACCCCGGGGTTCTGGTCCAGGGCCAGGGCCAAGGCGGGCAAACCATCGGTGACCAGGTTGATCCAAAGGATCTGCGCCGCGGTCAAGGGAAGCAGCAAGTGCCCAGCCGCGTCCCTGAGGTTCAAAAGGGCGGCGAAAACCATCCCGATGGCCACCACCAACACCTCGGAGAGGTTGGTGGAGAAGAGGAAGCGGATGAACTTCTGGATGTTCTCGTAGATGTTGCGCCCCTCCTCGATGGCCGCCACGATGGTGGCGAAATTGTCGTCCAAGAGGACCAAGTCCGCCACCTCGCGGCTCACGTCGGAACCCCTTAGCCCCATGGCCACGCCCACGTCCGCCCGCTTCAGGGCGGGGGCATCGTTCACCCCGTCCCCGGTCATGGCCACCACCTCTCCAGCCTTCTGCAGGGCCGCTACGATGCGGAGCTTGTCCTCGGGACGGACCCGGGCGAAGACGTCCACCTCCAAAAGCTCCTCGTCGGAAAGCTCGGCGATTTCCTCCCCGGTGGCCACCACCTCGGCGGGGATGCCCACCTGACGGGCGATGGCCAGGGCGGTGGCCGGGTGGTCCCCGGTAACCATCACCACCCTAACCCCCGCCTCCTGGACCCTCCGCACCGCTTCCGGCACCTCGGGGCGGGGCGGGTCCAGGAGGAGGACAAAGCCCAAAAACCTCAGGCCCTCTTCCCGCTCCCCCTCGCCATAGGCCAGGGCCAGGACGCGGAAACCCCTTTGGGCGTGGGCCTCCGCCTCCTCCAGGAGCCGGGCCTTTTCCTCTGGGGAAAGGGCCAGGCGGGGGATGAGAGCCTCGGGAGCCCCCTTGAGGTAGCTCCCCTTGGGGGTGGTGACCCGCATGAACTTCCAGGCGCTGTCGAAGGGGCGCTCGGAAAGCCGGGGGTGCTTGGCCCTAACCTGGGCCACGTCCAGGTGCCGGGTGGCATAGCGCAGGAGGCCCAGCTCCAAGGGGTCTCCCGCCCCCGTGTCCAGGTCGGCGTCGTTGCAGAGGACCATGGCAAGCAGGGCCCCTTCCGGGTCTGGCCCCACCACCTCCCGCACCTCCATGCGGTTTTCCGTGAGGGTGCCGGTCTTATCGGTGGCGATCACCGTGACGCTCCCCAGGGCCTCCACCGCCGCCAGGCGGCGCACCACCGCCTTGCGCCGGGCCATGCGCTCCACCCCCAGGGCCAGGGCCAGGGTGAGGACGGCAGGAAGCCCCTCGGGCACCGCGGCCACCGCCAAGGCCACGGCAAAGAGGACCACCTGCGCAGAAACCCCTTCCACCAGGAAGCCGAGGATCACCAAGGCCGCGGCCAGGAGGATCACCCAACGGGCCACCCGGTGGCCGAAGGCGGTAAGGCGCCGCTCCAATGGGGTTTTTTCCTCCTCCATCCCCGCCAGCAGGCCCGCGATGCGGCCCATGGCGCTCTGGGGGCCCGTGCGGGTCACCTCCACGAGGGCCCGGCCCCGCACGAGAAGGGTGCCCGCATAGACCTCCTCCCCCATCCCCTTCTCCACGGGGACGCTCTCCCCGGTGAGCACGCTTTCGTCCACCATGACCCCGCCCGCCTCTACCAGCACGCCATCCGCGGGCACCCGGTCCCCGGCCTCGAGGCGCACCACATCCCCTGGGACGATCTCCCGGCTCCGGATACGCCTAAACTCCCCATCCCGGAGCACCCAGGCCATGGGCTCCGCCAAAGCCTTCAGGCGGCGCAGGGCATCCTCGGAGCGCTTCTCCTGCAGGGTGCCAAGCCCCGCGTTCAGAAGGAGAATGGCCGAGATGGCCAAAGACTCCAAGGGCAGACCCTGTGCCCCCTCAAGACCCCACAAGACCAGGTCCACCGCCAGGGCAAAAAGCAGAATGTAGATGAGAGGACTTTGGAATTGGCGCAGAAACTTTCGCCAGAGAGGCTCGGGAGGTTTTTCAGGGAGGGCATTAGGCCCATACTCTTTGAGCCTAAGCCTGGCCTCTTCCGAGGAAAGCCCGCGCATAGGGCCAGGATAACCGAAAAGGCCCAGGGCCATTGTCCCGGAAGCCCCGGCGTTGATACCATGGGGCCATGCTCCAGTATCCCGAGCTTCCCTTAGAAAGCCCCCTCATCGACGCCGAGCTTCCCGACCCCCGGGGCGGGCGGTACCGGCTTTCCCAGTTCCAAGAGCCCCTTTTGGCCGTGGTCTTCATGTGCAACCACTGCCCCTACGTGAAGGGCTCCATCGCCGAGCTGGTGGCCCTGGCGGAGAGGTACCGGGGCCGGGTGGCCTTCGTGGGCATCAACCCCAACGACTACGAGCGCTACCCGGACGATGCCCCGGAGAAGATGGTGGCCTTCGCCGAGGAGCACGGCATCTTCTTCCCCTACCTCCTGGACGAGAGCCAGGAGGTGGCCAAGGCCTACCGGGCCCTGCGCACCCCCGAGGTCTTCCTCTTTGACCAGAACCGGCTCCTCCGCTACCACGGGCGGGTGAACGACAGCCCCAAGTTCCCCGACCAGGTGCAAAGCCACGACCTGGAGGCGGCCATAGAGGCCCTCCTCAAAGGAGAAGAGCCTCCCCTCAAGGAAGCCCCGGCCATCGGCTGCACCATCAAGTGGCGCCCCGGCAACGAGCCCGAGATCGGCATTGGATAAATGGGAGGAAAGAGAAAGCATCAGATAGCTGAAAGGAGGAAGCAGATATGGGCTTTTTCGTTTATGAGTACGGCGCCGTGCCATGCGCTAGTCCGGGGTATCAGCTACTAAGGTCAGTAAATCTCGCCGGCTCCGCTCTTACAGCAATTATTGCCGGTTGCCTACCGCCAGGAACAACACTCCCCACCCCTCCGCCCTCGGCACCCCCTGGCGGCACGCTGAGCGGTTGCCTAAGCCCCCAGGGCCTTCCCTCTGCCTCCTCTCCTTGCCCCTCACCCATCCGCTGGTGCGCAACTGACGCCGATCTGCTGTCTCATTTAGGGTACACCCACCCGGACCATCGCCTGGTGGTGGATATGAAGCCCAATGTCCCCAGCGTTGTTTCCCTCTATGAGCTGAAAAAGGTTTGGGGGGTTACCTACGTCCACGGCAACCCATGGACCGTGGTCATGCTCCAGCTGGAAGCCCTCTGGGTGGATTACCACCCCCCTGTCGGAACTTCGGTAACAGCCTTTAAAGCATGTTTTCCCGACCCCCCTAGACCCAGGGCCCTGGTACACGAGTTCCTGTACTTAAATTACCGGGTTCCACCACGTTCCAGAAGTGGAGTCCCTACATGGTTATGGGGCCCCTCAGGAATGGTAAACGCTCCCGTCTTATTTGAAGACGCCCTGACTTACTTCATACCGCACTTGCGCCACGAGCTTCTTCGCCACTCGGAAACCGACGTCTGTGTTGGCTGTAGCGGCGTGCTTCCTCCTCCGACCTGCTAACACAAATGGTCTTGCTTTCGCAGGCCCTACAGGGTAGCCTTGTGAGGGGTTTTATGCGCGTATTAGTCACGGGCGGTGCCGGGTTCATCGGGAGTCATATCGTGGAAAGCCTCTTGGAAGAAGGCTTGGAAGTGGCCGTCCTGGACAACCTCTCCACGGGTAAGCGGGAAAACGTCCCCAAAGGGGTCTACTTCTACAAGGTGGACCTCAGGGACCGAGAGGGGCTGGAAAGGGTCTTCCGCGAGTTCCGCCCCACCCACGTCTCCCACCAGGCGGCCCAGGCCTCGGTGAAGGTGAGCGTGGAAAACCCCGTCCTGGACTTTGAGGTGAACCTCCTGGGCGGCCTGAACCTCCTCGAGGCCATGCGCAAGTGGGGGGCGGAGAAGATGGTCTTCGCCTCCACCGGGGGAGCCATCTACGGGGAGGTGCCCGAGGGGGAGGCCGCGGAGGAGACCTGGCCCCCCCGGCCCAAAAGCCCCTACGCCGCAAGCAAAGCGGCCTTTGAGCACTACCTCTCCGCCTACGGGCAGAACTACGGGCTCAGGTGGGTCTCCCTCCGCTACGGCAACGTCTACGGCCCCCGCCAAGACCCCCACGGGGAGGCGGGGGTGGTGGCCATCTTCGCCGAGCGGGTGCTGAAGGGGGAGCCCGTCACCCTCTACGCCCGCAGAACCCCGGGGGATGATGGGTGCGTGCGGGACTACATCTTTGTGAAGGATGTGGTGCGGGCCCATAACCTGGCCCTCAAGTCCCTGGAAGGGGTATACAACGTGGGCACCGGGGAGGGACACACCACCCAGGAGGTGCTCCAGGCCGTGGCCGAAGCCGCAGGGAAAACGCCCGCCGTGAACCCCGCCCCTCCTCGCCCCGGGGACCTGGAGCGGAGCGTGCTGTCCCCCGCCAAGCTCCTGGCCCACGGCTGGCGGCCTGAGGTGGGTTTTGCCGAGGGCATCCGGCTCACCGTGGAATACTTCCGCACCCGTTGACATACCCCCCACCCCTATCTGATGATGGGGGTATGAGCGTTCGTTTCTTTCACCCCGCCTGGTTCGCCATGGTCATGGGGGGAAGTGGGGTGGCCCTTGTGCTCCACCGCTTTGGCCTCGAGGCCCTGGCCCTGGTGAATTACGGTGTGGTGGCCCTTCTCTTCCTCGCCAGCCTGGGTATATTCCTGGCGAAGCTCCTCGGCCACCGGGACCGGATCTGGGAAGAGCTCCATCACCCCCTTCTTTCCCAGCTCTACGCCACCTTCCCCCTAGCCCTTTTGCTCTTCAGCTTGGCGACCCACGAGGTTTTGGGGCAAGAGAAGCTGGCCCTGATCCTTTTCGCCGTGGGCTCGCCCCTGGTTCTCCTCTTGAGCCTTCTTCTCAGCTACCTGATCTTCACCCGCATGCGCCTTCCCTTTGAAACCGCCAACGGCACCTGGTTCATTCCGCCGGTGTCCTCCATTGTGGTGCCCCTGGCGGGAGGCCCCCTCCTGCCCCTCATGGGCCCTTGGGCCAAGGAGGCGTTCTATTGGATGCTCATGTTCCTTGGGCTCGGCCTCGTCCTCTTTCTCTGGGTGGGGGCCAACCTCCTGGCCCGCCTCTACGCCCATAAACGCCCGGCCCCCGAACTGATACCCAGCTTTTTCATCGGCCTGGCCCCGGTGGGGGTGGGAATCCTCGCCCCCCTCTCCCTCCTTAAGGGCGCCAAGACCATGGGCTTTTTCCCAGGAGACCTCGAGGGCCTACACCTCTTCGGGATCGCCCTATGGGGCCTGGGCGGGTGGTGGTTTGTCCTGGCCATGGCCCTTTTTCTGGAAAACCTTCTCCTCCACCGGGTGCGGCTAGGGTTCCAGCCCGGGCTATGGGCCTTCGTCTTTCCCATGGCGGCCTTCACCCTGGCCACCAGGGCCCTGGCCGAGGGCCTATCCAGCCTACTCCTGCACCTCCTAGCCCAGGGGCTCTTCCTGGTGCTCCTGGGCTTCTACCTGCCCCTGCTGATCCGTAGCCTTCTCGCCTTCCTCCGCCTGGAAACCCTCAGGCCCTTTGGCCAACAGCCGCCTGGCCAGGCGCACCCGAGCCCGCAGGGCCGCTAAGGCCTTCCGGTCTTCCTTAAGGCGCTTCCTGGCCCGGGCCATGGCCTCTGCCCGGGCCTTGGGCCCCACACCCCCCAGGACCTCCCGGCGGGCAAAGAAGCCCTCGAGGCTCATCCAGGCGATGAGTTCCTCCCGCCCCACCCCCAAGAGCTCGGGCCGAACCCCCGGCAAAGCCCCCTGGACCCGCCGGTAGGCCTCGGCAAGGGGCACCCCCTTGCGCACCAAAAGGTCCACCGCCTCCGAGGCCAGGACCTCCGGGGAGAGCTCCTCCAGGAGAAGGGCGGGCTCAAATCGGCTTTCCTCGAGGGCCACCCGAGTTAGCTCCAAAGCCGCCTCGGCGCTTTCCATCAGAGCCGTCAAAGGCTCCAGTACCCCCGTGGAGTGGTCGTTCAGGTCGGTGAAGGGGGTGTTGTGGTTCAAGAGGGCCAGGGCCCCCACCCCGCCCACCAGATGGCTCGCATAGATGCGGGCGTGCTCCAGCACCACGGGATTCCGCTTCTGCGGCATGAAGCTGGAACCCTGGGCCAGCCCCTCCCCCACCACGAAGGCCCCCCGCTCCGCCAGGGCCAGAAGGTCGGTGAGGAAACGGGAGAGGCTGGTACCCAGTCCCACCAGGGCCGAGGCCAGCTCCAGGGCATAATCCCCCGAGGCCACGGCATCCAAGGTGTTCTCCACCGGCCCAGCGAAGCCCAAAAGAGCGGCGAGCCGCAGTCGGTCTACAGGATAGGGGTTCCCCGCCAGGGCACTGGCACCCAAAGGGCACCGATCCAGGGTATCCAAAGCCTGCCGCAAACGGCGGTAGTCCCTCTCTAAAAGCGCCGCCACCCCGAGGAGGTAATGGTCCAAGGTAGAGGGCTGGGCGGGCCGGTGGTGGGTGCGGACGACCAGGGGTACCCCGGCGTAGGCCTCGGCGACCCGGAGTACCGCCCCTCGCAGGCGAAGAAAATCCCCCAGCAAGGCCACCAGTCGGTCCCTCAGGTAAGCGCGAAAGGCGGTGAGGTCCAGATCGTTACGGGATAGCCCTCGGCGTATGGCCCCCGCCACCTCCTCCCCCCAATGCTCGGCAAGCTGCGCCTGGATGGAGAAGAACACGTCCTCCACCTCTCCGGTGAAGCTGGGGAGGGGATGGAGCCGCAGCTGCCGCAGGGCCTCCACCGCCTCCGCGGCCCAGGGAAGGCCCAAGCGGGCGAGCTCGAGGGCGTAGGCGGTGAGGGCATCGAAGAAGTGGGGGACGAGCTCCTCCCGGGCGAAGCGGTAGTGGCGCGCCAGGACGAAACGGCGGTAAACCGCGTGCCAGCGAGGCATGGGCTCATGCTACTTGACAAGGAATAGGGTTCGGGGATAAGTTGGTCCTAACCGACTGGTCGGTAGTGGCAGGCCCCATGGGGCCCATTGGCGAGTGGCAAACGCCCTTGTAGAACGTGGGGGGAGGGGCTAGCCTGAGGGCAAGAGGGTAAGAGGAAAGGAGGTTGGCGATGGGAAGGATAGGGACGGCGGTCCTTTGGGCGGTGGCGCTCCTCTTGGGGAGCGGGGTCTCGGCCCAGACCCTGCGCATCGGGGTGGTGGGACCCATGGCCTTCGTGCAAGGGGAGCACACCTGGTACGGGGCCACCTTGGCGGCGGAGGAGATCAACCGGGCGGGAGGCGTCCAGATCGGTAACCAGCGCTACCGCATCGAGCTCATCCGGGTGGACACCAACGAGATGACCAGCGTCACCGACGCCGCCACCGCAGTGGAACGGGCCATCACCGCCCAAAGGGTGGATTTCCTGGTGGGCGGCTTCCGCAGCGAGGCGGTCCTGGCCATGACCGAGGTGGCCGCGGACTACCGCAAGATCTTCATCATTACAGGAGCCGCCTTGGACGGCCTTCTGGCAGGGCGGGTGGACCGGAACTACGAGCGCTTCAAGTACCTCTTCCGCGTGAGCCCCAATAAGTCCAGCGACCTGGCCCGGACCTCCCTTCTCCTGGCGGGAGAGGTAATCCAGGCGGTGCGGCAGCAGCTCGGCATCCCTCGGCCCCGGGTGGCCATCCTGGCAGAACGGGCCGCTTGGGCCGACCCCCTGGTGGAAACCGCAGGCCGCCTCTTCGCCGCCCCCCCACCCCAAGGGTACGGGGCCGAGGTGGTGGGCACCTGGCGGCCTTCGGCCACGGCCACCGACGTGACCCCAGAACTCACGGCCATCCAGCGGGCCGGGGCCCAGGTGATCTTCACCGTGCTCTCCGGCCCCGTGGGGGTGCCCTTCGGGCGGGACTGGGGCCGCCTGAGGATCCCCGCCGCCCCCGTGGGCATCAATGTGGAGGCCCAGCAGGAAACTTGGCTCAGGGCCACGGACAACCTCGGGACCTACGTGGCCACCCTGAACTCCCTGGCCCCGGGCGTAGCCATTACCCCGAGGACCATCCCCTTCATCAGCACCTTCCAAGCCCGCTTCCGCCAGTTCCCCATCTACACGGCCAGTGGGGCCTACGGGGCGATTCACATCCTGGCCGAGGCCCTGACCCGCGCGGGCACCACCAACGTGGACGCGGTGGTGCGGGCCCTCGAGGCCACCGACTACACTGGGCCCACAGGGCGCATCGTCTTCGATCGAACCCACGACGTCACCTGGGGCCCCGGGTACACCACGGGCCTAGGGGTGCAGTGGGTGGGCGGCCGGATGCAGGCCTTCTGGCCCCGCAACTGGCAGGTGGAAGGCCGGGTGGTGAGCTACGCCGGGGTGCGCCCCTATCAGCTCCCCCCTTGGGTGGTGGAGGCCTGGAGAAGGTAGATGCTCGCCGCCATCCTGGTTAACGGCCTGGTCCTGAGCGGCATCTACGGGATGCTGGCCCTCGGCTTCGCCCTCACCTACGGGGTGGCCCGCATCCTGAACCTGGCCCACACCGCTTTCTACATGGCCGCCGCCTACGCCCTTTTCTTCTTCCTGGGACTCATGGGTTTCGCCCCGGCGGCTCTTCTCTCTGCCCTTTTGGTCCTGGGGCTGGCCCTCCTGGCCTACTGGTTCTTTCTGGAACCCCTCAAGGAGTACGAGGCCACGGTCCTCATCGTCACCATCGCCCTGGCCCTCCTCCTCCAGGAAGTGGCCCTCCTCCTCTTCGGCGGGCACTTCCGCTCTGTCCCTGCCCTGCTTCCAGGGTTCGTGGAGATCCTGGGGGTGCGGGTGGCCCAGCAAGCCCTCCTGGCCCTCCTCTTCGCCGGAGGGGTTCTGCTTTTGGCCTGGGCCTTCCTGAAGGGAACCCGGCTCGGCCTCAGCATCCGGGCCGCCGCCCAGGACCAGGAGGCAGCGGAGCTTCTGGGGATTAGCCTTTCCCGGGCCGGGTACTGGGCCGTGGGGCTCGGGGCCCTGCTGGCCGCCCTGGCGGGCCTGGCCGTAGCCCCCATGGCCACCTTGGAGCCCCACATGTGGATGCCGCCCCTCCTGGTGGTTCTGGCGGCGGTGGTCCTCGGAGGCCTTGGTAGCCTCCCGGGAGCCCTCCTGGGAGCCTTGGTCCTGGCCTTCGCCGAGGTAACGGTGGTGAACCTGGTGCCCGGGGGCGCCTTCCTGCGCACCGCCGTGGCCCTCCTCATCCTGGTTTTGGTCCTGGTCCTACGCCCTGAAGGCCTTTTCGGCGCGTCCTTCGCGGAGGAGCGATGACGGGTCCCCTGCGGGTCTGGTCCCTTCCCTGGGCTCTCCTATACCTGCGGCACGAGGTTCTGGCCCTTCCGGGCCGCACCTTGGCCCTGCTCTTCGTCCTCTTCCTCCTTCTCTTTCCCCTCTTCAGCCAGGACCCTTACTGGCTCAGGATCCTCACCCTCACCGCCATCTTTGCCCTCTACGCGGCCAGCTGGGACCTCCTCTCCGGCTACACGGGCCAGGTGAGCCTAGGACACGCCTTCTTCTTCGGCCTTTCCGGCTATACCTCCGCCATCCTGGGCCGGGAAACGGGGCTCTCCCCTGCCCTCACCATCCCCTTGGGGGCCCTCCTGGCCACCCTGGCGGGGGTGCTGGTAGGCCTCCCCTCCTTAAGGGTGCGGGGGCCCTACCTCTCCCTGGTCACCTTGGCCTTTCCCATCATCGCCACCGGCCTCATCTTCCTCTTCCCCCGGTTCACCGGGGGGGAGCTCGGGCTTTCCGGCCTGCCCCGGCTCGGGCAGAGCCGTCTGGAGGAGTATTACCTGGTGGTGGTGATCTTCCTCATTTCCCTTCTCATCCTGTGGAAGCTTGCAAGCTCGCGAATAGGCCTCCTCTTCCACGCCGTCCGCGAGGACGAGGCCGCGGTGCGCATGGTGGGGGTGAACACCGTGCGCCTTAAGCTCCTGGCCTTCGCAGTAAGCGCCCTTTTCGCCGGGATTGCCGGTGGGCTTCACGCCCACTATCTGCGGGTGGCGGGGCCGGACAGCCTTTCCCTCTTCAACTCCATCCAGCCCGTCATCTGGTCGGTCTTCGGGGGCATCGCCACCATCTACGGTCCCGTGGCCGGCACCTTTCTCCTCTTCCCCATCCTGGAGATCCTGCGGGTCACAGAAGAGCTCCGGATGCTGGCCTTCGCCCTCCTTATCCTTCTCGTCATGCGCTTCCTGCCCCAAGGGGTGGTCCGGGGCGTCCTGGACCGTTTGGAAGAGGTGTGCCCCCGGTGCAAGGTGAGGAACGCCTTCACCCGCAGGCACTGCCGGGCCTGCGGGGTGGAGCTGCACCTTCCTGCGGCAAAGGAGGTGAAACCGTGACCCAGACCCTCTACTGGGAGCGCCCTTGGCTGCGCTTCTACCCCCCGGGAACCCCCTCCGAGGTGGAAACCCCTGCGGGCAACGTGGGCCAGAAAATAAGGGAGGCTTTTGAGGGGAGGAGCCGTGAGGTGGCCCTCCTCTACTACGGTAGGGCCTACCGCTATGGGGAGCTCTTGGAGGCCATCCAGCGCTTCGCCGGCGGCCTCAAGGCCCTGGGTCTGGCCCCCGGGGACCGGGTGGGGCTCTACCTGGCCAACAGCCCCCAGTTCGTCATCGCCTACCTGGGCATCCTCTGGGCCGGGGGGGTGGTGGTGCCCGTGAGCCCCCTCTACACCTCCCACGAGCTTCGCCACCAGCTCCTGGACTCGGGGGCCCGCTTCCTGGTGGTCCAGGACGCCCTGCTGGAAAACGCCGCCCGAACCGGCGTGGCTTTGGAGGCTACCGTTGTGGCCTCCCTTAAGGAAGCCCTTCCCACGTGGCAAAGGTTGCTGGTGAGAGGGCTTCCCCTGCCCAAAGGACCCGGAATCCATCCCTTCGCCGACCTGCTCCGGAGCGCCCCCCTCCCTGTTCCCGAGCCCCGGGGAGAGGAGGACCTGGCCGCCCTCCCCTATACGGGGGGAACCACCGGCCTGCCCAAGGGGGTTGAGATCACCCACGGGAACATCCTGGCGGCCCACCGCATGATCCAAAGCCTGAACCCCCTGGGCCGGGAAAGCACCATCATGGCCTTCCTGCCCTTCTACCACATCTACGGCCAGGTGGTCCTCCTCCTTGGGGGGCTTCTCTCCGGGGCCAGGCTGGTGGTCTTCTCCACCCCCGACCCCGACTGGATCCTCGAGGCCATGGTGCGCTACCGGGCCACCCACTTCTTCGGGGTCCCTTCCCTCTACGAGGTCCTCCGGGACCACCCCAAGGCCCACTGGGTGGACTGGCGACGGCTAGAGGTGGTGGTAAGCGGGGCCGACACCCTGCACGAGGCTACGGTGGAGGCCTTCAAGCGGCGCACGGGGAGGGAGATCGCCGAAGGGTACGGGATGACCGAAACCACCTCGGTGAGCCACATCAACCCCCGCGACCGGATAAAGCGGGGCTCTTTCGGCATCCCCCTGCCGGGCATCCGGGCCCTGGTGGTGGACCCGGAAACCTTGGAGCCCGTCCCCGTGGGGGAGGTGGGGGAGCTGGCCCTGGCCGGACCCAACGTGACCCGGGGCTACTGGCGGCGGGAGGACGAGAACGCTCGAAGCTTCTT
The DNA here is from genome assembly GCF_021462405.1 of Thermus tengchongensis. Lineage (NCBI taxonomy): Bacteria > Thermotogati > Deinococcota > Deinococci > Thermales > Thermaceae > Thermus > Thermus tengchongensis. The sequence continues at coordinate 127,942 of NZ_JAKEDU010000001.1, forward strand.
TAGCCAAGGGGGCCTCCGCTTCTTCCGCACCGGGGACCTGGTGCGCATGGACGAGGAGGGGTATTTCCACTTCTACGACCGGGCCAAGGACATGATCAAGTACAAGGGCCGCCCCGTTTTCCCCCGGGAGATCGAGGAAGCCCTCCGCGCCCACCCCCTGGTGAAGGCCGCCGGCGTGGTGGGGGTGCCGGACCCCAAGGTAGGGGCCTACCCCAAGGCCTACGTGGTCCTGGAGACGGAGGCCCGGGGCAAGGTGACAGAGGAGGACCTCCTGGCTTTCCTAAAGGAACGCCTCGCCCCCTACAAGCTCCCCAAGGAGATCGAGTTCCGGGGGGAGCTGCCCAAAACGGATGTGGGCAAGGTATCGCGCCGGGAGCTCCGGGAGGAGGTCCAGGGTGGATCTGCTGCAGGCTGAAAACCTTTCCAAGCGCTTTGGGGGCCTGCAAGCCCTTTACAAGGTGGACCTCCGGGTGAAGGAGGGGGAGATTGTGGGCCTCATCGGCCCCAACGGGGCGGGCAAGACCACCCTCCTGAGGATCCTTCTGGGCATCCACCGCCCCGACGAGGGGCGGGTGTTCTTCAAGGGGCAAGCGATCACCTCCCTCCCCACCTGGGAGCGGGTGCGCCTAGGCCTAGCCGCCACCTTCCAAAACCCCAGGCCCCTGAAGCGCCTGCCCGTAATCGCCAACGTCCTGGTAGCGGCCTATGGGCCCCGAGGAGGTAGGAAGGGAGACTGGGTGAAGCGGGCTGAGGCGCGTGCCCTGGACGCCTTGGAGTTCGTGGGCATCGCCGACAAGGCCAAGGAGCCGGCCTCAGTCCTCTCGGGAGGGGAGCTCAAACGCCTGGAGATCGCCCGCGCCCTGGCCACGGAGCCCGAGCTCCTTATCCTGGACGAGCCCTTCGCCGGACTCACCCCGGTGGAGACAGAGCTCCTCGCCAAGTCCCTAGCCCGCCTGCGCAAGGGGGGGAGGTTCGGCAGGCTCCACAGCGAGGGGTGTGCCATGGTGATCATCGAGCACAAGCTTTCCGAGCTCTTCAAGATCGCCGACCGGGTGGTGGTGCTGCACTTCGGGGAGGTACTGGCGGAGGGAACTCCCGAGGAGGTAGCCCGCAACCCCAAGGTGATCGAGGCCTACCTGGGGGAGGAGACCCATGCTTGAGGTCCGGGGGCTTTCCCTCAGCTACGGCAAGGCCCAGATCCTCTTCGGGGTGGACCTGGAGGTGCGGGAGGGGGAGCTCGTCTGCTTGGTGGGGCCCAACGGCGCCGGCAAGACCAGCTTCCTCCGGGCCATCTCCGGCCTGGTCCGCCTCGAGGCCAGGCTCCACCGGGGCAGCAAGGCGGGGGAGATCCGCCTGGAGGGGGAGGCGCGGTTCTTGGGGAAGCGCATCGACCACCTCCTCCCCCACCAGATCGCCCAGCTGGGCCTCGTCCTCTGCCCCGAAAGGCGGCGGCCCTTCAAGGAGCTCTCCGTGGAGGAGAACCTCCTGGCCGGGGGGCTCCTCCTGCCCAAGGGGGAAGTGCGGAAGCAGCTCGCCTTTGTTTACGAGCTCTTTCCCAGGCTCCAGGAGCGCCGGGGCCAGCGGGCAGGCAACCTCTCCGGGGGGGAGCAGCAGATGCTGGCCATCGGCCGGGCCCTCATGGCCCGTCCCAAGCTCCTGGCCATAGACGAACCCTCCACCGGCCTCGCCCCCAAGGTGCGGGCCCTGGTCTTTGAGCAGATCGCCCGGGTGCGCCAGGAGGGAATCACCGTCCTCCTGGTAGAGCAGGAGGCAGCCCGGGCCCTGGCCTTGGCCGACCGGGCCTACGTCCTCTCCAACGGGCGCCTGGTGCGCCAAGGGCCCGCCCGGGCCCTTCTGCAAGACCCCCAGTTCCAAAGGGCCTACTTGGGGCTTTAGAGCCACCTCCCCCCCGGCGCCCAGCCAGGAACCTTTGCCTTCCAAGGCGGAGCCTCTTGCCGGGTAGTGGCCGGTATGTTATTTTTAGCCCAAGCACAACCCGAAAGGAGGCAGAGCCATGAAGCGCAGGGAGTTCTTAAGGAAGCTGGGCGTGGGTTCTCTGGCAGCCTTCGGCATGCCCTATTTCGCCGCCGCCCAGGCACGGCCCGTCAAGCTGGCCACCCTCCTTCCCCTCACCGGGCCCTTCGCCTTCGCGGGGAACGCTGGGCGGGAGGGGTTCGTGGACGGGGTGGACTACGTCAACGAGGTCCAAGGAGGGATTGGAGGCCGCAAGCTGGAGCTCATCATCGAGGACACGGGGTACGATGTGGCCAAGGGCACCGCCGCCTTCAACCGGGTGGTATCCCGGGAGCGCCCTGACGAACTCCTCTTCGTCTATGGAGACTCCACCGGCCTTTCCAAGGCCCTGGCGCCGGAAATCGCCCGCATGGGCCTTCCCTACTCCGCCACCAGCTTCGCCAACGAGCTCGCCGACCCCAAGACCTACCCCACCATCTTCGTCTTCGGCCCCACCTACAACGACATGATGGAGGCCCTTCTTAGGCAGATCCGCCTGCAAAAGGGCCGGGCTAAGATCGCCTTGGTCTACTCCAACACCGAGTTCGGACGCGACCCCATCCCCTACGCCAAGGAAAGGGCCAAGGCTCTGGGCATGGAGGTGGTCCACGAGGAGGTGACGCCCCCGGCCTTTACCGACGCCACCCCCGTGGTGCTGAACCTCCGCCGAGCCAACCCCGACTTCGTCATCCTCCAGGGCTATGCCCTCTCCGCCGAACCCCTCATCCTGCGGGCCGCCCGGGAGCAGGGCCTGCAGGCTCAGTTCATGGGCACTTACTACTCGGCAGAGCTGGCCCTTATCCAGCGGGCAGGTCCCGCCGCCGAAGGCTTCACCGTCACCTACCACAACGCCTACTGGTACGACACCCTGGTGCCGGCGGTGGACGAGATGCGGAAATTCCGCCAGCGGAAGGGGCGGGACACCTCCTACCGCCCCACCTACTACATGGGTAGCCTGGCGGTGGTCCTGGCCATCGCCGAGGCCATGCGCCGGGCGGCGGGGGCGGGCAAGCTCACCCGGGCGGGGGTGGTGGAGTACTTGGAGAAGCTCGGGGACTACAATGGCCTGGGGCTCCAGCGGAGCTACCAGTTCGTCAACCACCGCCTGCCCTACACCAAGCTCTACCGGGCAAGCGTCAAGGACGGGCGCTTTAACGCCATCACCGACTGGATCAAGCTGGCTTAGGCGGATGCCCCGCCCGGGCCAGCCAAGCTGGCCCGGGCCCCAGGAAGACCCATGTCCGACCTCCTGCCTTACCTCATCGGGGGCCTGGCCAACGGGGCCCTTTACGGCCTGCTGGCCCTGGGCTTTGTGCTCGTCTACCGGGCTACCAGCGTGGTGAACTTCGCCATCGGGGAGTTCCTGCTGGTGGGGGCCTACCTCACCTACACCTTCGCCCTCTTCCTGCCCTTGCCCCTGGCCATGCTGGCCGCCCTCCCCGCTGCGTTCCTCTTTGGGATTATTGTGGAGAGGGGTTTCGTGCGGCCCCTTTTGGGGCGGAACGTGGTGGCGGTGATCATGGCCACCATCGGGCTGGCCTCCACCCTAGACGGGGGAGTACAGCTGGTTTGGGGCCCGGACCTGAAGTACCTTCCGGGGAACCTGCCCAACCTGGGCTTCCAGACCGGGGAGATCTTCGTCTCCTCCCGGGCGGTGTGGAACCTGCTCCTGGCCCTGCCCCTGGGGCTTGGCCTTCTTTGGCTCCTCCGAAGAAGCCGCTACGGCATCCTGGTGCGGGCCATTTCCGAAAGGGAGGTGGCTGCCCTGGCCCTAGGGATTCCCACCGCCCGCATCCTGGCGGGGGTCTGGGGGATTTCCGCCCTGCTCGCCACCCTGGCCGGGGCGCTTTTGGCGGTGGCCAGCGGGGTGGGTCCCAACCTGGTCTTCCTGGGGCTCAAGGTCTTTCCCGTGGCCATCCTGGGGGGCTTGGACTCCGTGGGGGGAGCTTTGCTGGCGGGCTTTATCCTAGGGATCCTCGAGGCCCTCTCCCAGCGCTACCTGGAAACCGTACTCCCCGGCTTCACCGAAGCCCTGCCCTTCCTGGTGGTGCTTTTGGTCCTCTTGGTGCGGCCCTATGGCCTCTTGGGAGAACGGCAAATCGAGAGGGTGTGAGGCCCCATGGCCAGGTGAAAGGATGCGGAGAGAAAAGGCATGATCCTGTCCGTGGAAAACCTCAAAGTGGTCTACCGGGGAGTGATCCTGGCCCTGGACGGGGTTTCCCTAGAGGTGAGGGAGGGGGAAGCGGTGGCCCTCCTCGGGCCCAACGGAGCCGGCAAGAGCTCCTTGGTGCGGGCGGTGGCGGGGCTTCTGCCCAAATTTGAGGGGCGGGTGCTGGACGGGCACGTCCGCCTTTTCGGGAAAGAAGCCACCCACTTGGACCCGGTGCGCATCACGGGCCTGGGGCTTACGGCGGTCCTCGAGGGGCGCCCCCTCTTCCGCTACCTCACCCCGGTGGAGAACCTGGTGGCCGCCGGGCATCGCCTCTCCTCCCGGGAGCTTAGGGAAGGCATGGAGGAGGTTTTCGCCCGGTTCCCCCGGCTCTACGAAAGGCGGCACGAGCAGGCCGGCTACCTCTCGGGAGGCGAACAGCAGATGCTCCTCATAGGCATGGCCCTCCTCACCCGGCCCAAGGTGCTGGTGGTGGATGAGCCCTCCTTGGGCCTCGCCCCCAAGCTGGTGGAGGAGGTGATGCGCACCCTGGACGCCTTGAGGAAGGAGAAGGGACTAAGCCTCCTCTTGGTGGAGCAGAACGCCCGGGCAGCCCTGGCCATTGTGGATCGGGTTTACGTCATGGAGCGGGGCCGGGTGGTGTTTGAAGGAGATGCCAAAACCGCCCAGGAAGACCAGGACGTGATGGAGTTCTACCTGGGCAGGGAGGAAGTGGGCTTCCGCCAGGCCAAGCGCTACCGAAGGAGGAAGCGGTGGGTGTGATCCTCGAGGCCAAGAACCTCCACCTCGCCTTCAAGGGGGTAAAGGCCCTGGCAGGGGTGGAGTTCAGCGTCGCCGAAGGCGAGTTCTTTGCGGTGATCGGGCCCAACGGGGCCGGAAAGACCACGCTTTTGAACGTGCTTTCCGGGGTGTACGAACCCGACAAGGGCGCGGTGCTCTTCCTGGGCCAAGACCTCCGGGGGAAAAGCCCTCAGGAAAGAGCCCGCATGGGCCTAGCCCGGACTTTTCAGGGCCTGGAGATCTTCAGGGGTATGAGCGTTTTGGACAACGTGAAGCTGGGAGCCGAGCTGGCCCTTCCCTCCTATCCTCTCGCCCTACCCCGGGCTGAACAGGAAGGACGCCTCAGGGCCTGGGCCGAGGAGGTCCTGGACTACCTCCACCTCTCCCCTTTCCGCCACGCCCCTGCCGGGATGCTCCCCTACGGCCTGCAGAAGCGGGTGGAGGTGGCCCGGGCCCTGGCCAGCCGGCCCAAGCTACTCCTCCTGGACGAACCCATGGCCGGGCTCTCCCTGGAGGAGAAGCAAGACCTCGCCCGCTTCCTCCTGGATGCCCGGGAGGAATGGGGGGTTACCCTCCTTTGGGTGGAGCACGACCTGAGGGCGGTCCTGGAGCTTTCCGACCGGGTCCTGGTCCTCTCCTACGGGGAGGTGCTCTACCATGGCCCCCCGCAAGGGGTGCGCCAGGATCCCAAGGTGGCGGAAGCCTACCTGGGGCAAGCTTGAGACACCATGGAAGGAACGCTTCTTGCCTACCTACACCACCACGCCACGGAGCGCCCCCACGCCCCCGCCTTGCGGGTGAAGCGGCTTGGGGTGTGGCAGAAGACCTCCTGGAAGGAGCTCCTAGAGCGTACCCTTCGCCTTGCCGGGGGGCTTTGGGCCTTGGGCCTTCGGGAAGGGGAGGTCCTGGCCATCCTCGGGCACAACGCTCCCGAGTGGGTGGAGGCGGAACTGGCCGCCCAAACCCTAGGGGCCTTGCCCATGGGCATCTACGCCGACGCCATGCCCGAGGAGGTGGGTTACTTCCTGGAGTTCACCGGGGCCAAGGGGATCGTGGTTTCCGACGAGGAGCAGCTGGACAAGGTCTACCCCCACCTGCACCTGGTGGACTTCGTCCTGGTCTGGGAGGAGGCAGGAATGTCCCGCCACTTCCAGGGCAAGGTGCTCCGGTTTAGCCAGGCCCTTGGGGATCCCAAGGTGGGGGAAGAGGCCCTCAAAAAGCGCCGCCCCGAGGAGATCGCCCTCCTCGCCCCCACCTCGGGCACCACGGGAAGGAGCAAGCTGGCCATGCTTTCGCACCAGAACCTTCTCGCTGGCCACTTTGCCTTGGGCCAAGCCCTGGGGTTCCAGAAGGGAGCCTGGGTCTTCAGCTATCTACCCCTTCCCTGGATCGGGGAACAGATGCTCACCGTGGTGCAGGGCTTGGTGGAAGGCTCCACGGTGCACTTCCCCGAGGATCCCACCACCTTGAGGGAGGACCTCAAGGAGGTCCAGCCCGACTTCTTCTTGGCTCCCCCCCGGCTTTGGGAGGATATGGCCAGCCTCATCCAAAGCCGCATGGCGGACGCCGACCTCCTCAAAGCCTTCTTCTACCGGGTGGGGATGGGGGCCCTCCTGGAAGGGGCAAGCCGTGAGTTCCGGGGGGAGAGGGTGGGCCTTTGGCTCAACCTCAAGCGGGCCTTCTTCTATCCCCTCATCGCCAGGCCCCTTAGGGCCAGGCTGGGCCTCGCCGCCTGCCGCATCGCCGTCACCGGGGGCGCCCCCCTGGGCCCCGAGGTCTTCACCTTCTTCCGCGCCTTGGGCCTGGACATCCGCCAGGTCTACGGCCAGTCGGAAACCGCCGCCGCCACCACCGCCCACGCCACCGGGGATGCCCCCCCCGAGACCGTGGGCCCCCCCCTGCCCGGCACGGAGGTGCGCCTCAGCGAGGAGGGGGAGATCCTGGTGAAGGGTCCCCAGGTCTTCCAGGGGTATTTCCGCCAGGAAAAGGCTACCGAGGAAAGCTTCACCGAGGATGGCTTCTTCCGCACCGGGGACGCGGGATTCTTCGACGAGCGGGGCCACCTGGTAATCCTGGGGCGGGTGAAGGAGGTGGGGGCCCTGCTGGATGGGACCCGCTTTGCCCCTCAGTTTCTGGAAAACCGCCTGAAATACTCCCCCTACATCCGCGAGGCCGTGGTCCTGGGGCACGGAAGACCCTTTGTCACGGCTCTCATCGAGCTGGACCCTGAGAACGTGCAGAACTGGGCCAGGAAGCGGGGCATCCCCTTTACCACTTATCTGTCCCTCACGGAAAGGCCCGAGGTCAAGGCCCTGATCGCCGAGGAAATCCGCATGGTGAACAAGACGCTTCCCGAAAAGCTCAAGATCCAGCGCTTCGCCATCCTGCCCAAGGAACTCCACCCCGACGACGAGGAGATCACCCGCACCCGCAAGGTCCGGCGCCAGGTGGTGGAGGCCCGCTACGGCCCGGTGATCCAGGCCCTCTACGGGGAGGGGGGACGGGTGGAGGTGGTGCTCCCCATCCGCTACCTGGAGGGGGAAGGGAGGCTCGAGGCTACCCTCGAGGTGCAGGAGGTCTAACGTGTACGCTCTTTCCAAACAACTCACCGACGCCTATAGCCGCCGCTTTGCCCGAGCGGTGCGGGAAACCTACAAGGAGGACGAGGCCTACGCCAGCACCCCCCTGGGGCGGCTGGCGCTTTGGGCCTTCCTGGCCCTTCTCTTCTTCCTACCCCTCCTCCTAGGGCCTTACCCCATGTACGTGGCCACCCTGGTGGCCATCGGGGCCTTAAGCGCCCTGGGCCTTCACCTCCTGGTGGGGGGTGCAGGGCAGATCTCCTTGGGCCACGCCGCCTTCATGGGGGTGGGAGCCTACGCCGCAAGCCACCTTTATGGCCCCTTGGCTCCTTTGGGTATCCTCCTCGGGGGAGGCATCGCCGCCCTTTTGGGCCTCGTGCTGGGTCTCCCCTCCTTGCGCATCAAGGGGGTGTACCTGGCCATCGCCACCCTGGCCTTCCAGTTTTTGGCGGACTACGTGTTCAAGAACTGGGAGGCGGTCACCGGAGGCATCCGGGGGCGCACCCTACCCCCCGCGGAAATCCTGGGTCTGGCCTTGGACACCCCCGACCGGCTTTGGTACCTGGTCCTGCTCTTCGCCCTACCCCTCTTCTTTTACGGCAAGCGCCTCCTCATGACCCGGGCGGGGCGGGCCTTCATGGCGGTGCGGGACAACGACCTCTCCGCCCGGGTGGCGGGGGTGGACCTGGTGGGGGTAAAGCTCCTGGCCTTTGCCCTTTCCGCCTTCTACGCGGGGGTGGCGGGGGGGCTTTTGGCCCAGCTCTACAAGGCGGTAACCCCCGAGTACTTCCCCCTCACGGTGAGCATTCAGTACCTAGCCATGGTGATCGTGGGCGGGGCGGGCACGGTGCTGGGGGCGGTGCTTGGGGCCTTCTTCGTCCTCCTCATCCCCGAGGTGCTCAACAGCTTCGTGGGAGCCCTGGGGCCCCAGTACGCCGCCGCCCTGGCCGCCTGGCGCAACGTGATCTTCGGCCTCCTGATCCTGGGCTTTCTGATCCTAGAGCCCCTGGGTCTGGTGGGCCTTTGGGGGAGGATCCGCAACTACTTCCGCACCTGGCCCCTCCCCTACTAAGTACCCGCACGCAAAGGTTGCCCCACCGGCCAAAGTCGAAGTGGCGGGCTCATGGCCTCTTTGGGGCCCCCGTGGTGGCGCAAGCCACGACGGGGTACTTAACTAGCGGTGCCAGTCCTTGAGGTGGCGTAAGGCCACGGGAAGGCCAAGCCCCAGCCCGAAAAGGAGGTAAGCGGGAGCCGGATGCAGGAAGCTAGCCAAGAAGGGCTGGGCCAAGGCCACGGCCAGAGCCACACGGTAGGGCCTTCGGAAAAGGGCGAAAAGGGTAGCGAAAAGCAGGAGGGAAAGGAAGAGAAGCCGAGGATCTACGGCAAAGAGCACCCCGGCCCCCGCAGCCAAGCCCTTACCTCCCTGGAAGAGGAGCCAGGGGGAAAAGGAATGCCCCCACACCGCCCCCACACCCCCGGCAAGGCCACCCAGAGGGCTTCCCCCCATTCCCTCCCCAAGGGCCACCGCCAGGATTCCCTTGAAGAAGTCCAGGAGGAGAACCATGAAACCCGGCACCGGCCCCAGCACCCGGTAGGCGTTCAAGGCCCCGGGGTTGCCCGATCCCTCCTGGAGGAGGTTCCTTCCCCGAAGGGCTCCAAACCAGTAGGCGATGGGCAAGCTTCCCAGGAAGTACCCAAGGAGAAGGGCTACGAACATAGGCCTAGGAAAGAGCCCTTTGCACCTGGCCTTGGAGCCGCAAGAGGGCCGCCTCGAGGCCCCTTAGCCGTAAGGGGGTGAGGAGTTCCTCTAGCCCTGCTCCTTGGTAGAAGGTGGGGGGCACGGAAAGCACCGCCTCAGGGGACTCCCCCTCGAGGCCCTCCTTCAGAAGCCCTGCAAAGGCCTTCACCGTGGGAGCTTCATCGGGGATGAAGAAGTAAAGCCTAACCCTTCCCCCCTCCACCTCCGCCCTCAGGAAGAAGGGGGTCTGGCATTCATGAACCCGTTCCAGCTCCACCCCAGGAGGGGGGGTGGGCACCTTTTTGGCGTATTCCAGAAGCACCTGGGCCTTGAGCTCCTTGGGCATGGCCCGAATCAGGTCCAGGGCCTCCTGAAGCTTCTTGGGCAAGGCCATGGCCTTAGCTTAGCCCCCCTTGGGGGCGGTCTGGGTGGGGCGGAGCTCAATCTCGCTCACCATAGCCCTTTCCGGCATCTCCGCTGCGAAAAGCACCGCCTGGGCCACATCAAGAGGGGAAAGCTTCCAGGAGGCTCCCGGGGTGTTGCCGGCAAAACCCGTGTCCACCGAGCCCGGCAGGACGTTCACCACCCGAATGCCCGCCTCCCTTAGCTCCAGCATGGCCGCCCCCATGAGGCCCAAAAGCCCGAACTTGCTGGCGTTGTAGGCCGCCCCGCCCTTGAAGGCGTTCTTGCCCGCAAGGCTCCCGATGTTCACCACCACCCCCCTCGAGGCCAAGAGGGCTGGCAAAGCCGCCTTGAGGCCCAAAAAGGGCCCCACCAGGTTCACCTCCAAAACCTGGCGGAACTCCTCCTCGCTGAGCTCGGCCACGGGCTTCATCACGCCAATCCCGGCGTTGTTGACCAGGAGGTCCAGCTGGCCGTAAGCCTGCAAGAGGCTCGCCACCGCCTTCTGCCAGTCCGCAAACGAGCGCACGTCCCCGGGCAAGGCCAAGGCCCCCTCCCCCAGCTCCGAGGCCAAGGCCTCGAGCCTTCCCCCATCCCGGGCAAAGAGCCCTACCCTGTACCCTTTAGCGTGCAGAAGCCGGGCGATGGCCTCCCCAATCCCCCGGCTCGCCCCCGATACCAAGGCCACCCGCATGTCCTCTAGCTTAGCCCAAAACGCTCCTGGATCCGGGCCAGGATTCCCCTCAGTCCCTCCTCCAGCTCCTTAAGCCCTCCTTGGTTCTCCAAAACCCAGGTGGCCCGCTTCCTTTTCTCCTCCTCAGGCATCTGGGCCCTTTCCCGGGCCAAGACCTCCTCCCGCGAAAGTCCGGAGCGGGCCACCACCCGCCTCACCCGCTCCTCCACAGGCGCCGCCACCAAAAGGGTTCCATCCAGGCGGGCCTCCCACCCCTTCTCAAAAAGCAGGGGGATTTCCAGGAAAATCAAGGGAGCTTTTATGCGGGCCAGCTCCTCGGCCAAAAGCCTCCGCACCTCGGGGTGGAGGAGGTCCTCGAGGGCCTTAAGCCTTTCCGGGTCGGAAAAAACCAGCTGGGCCAGCACCCTGCGGTCCAGCTCCCCGCCCGCGAAGGCCTCCGGGAAAACCCGCTTAAGCTCCGCCTTCTTGTTCTCCCTGGCCCGTGCCGCCAGCTCATCCAGATCCAAGACGGGGTAGCCCCAGGACCTTAGGAGAGCAGCCACCGTGCTCTTGCCGCTTCCGATGTTCCCGGTGATGCCGATAATGATGGGGTGCTCCGCCCGATCGCCCATAGGGACTTTCCCTTTTATACCCCCAAGGGGGCCATTCCCGTGGGGGGTGCGTTACGGGACCTCCTTCTGGGACGAAGGCCCTGGGACCTGGACTTCGCCGCCTTGGACCCCTTGAAGGCGGCGGAGGAAGCCCAAGGCCGTCTGGGGGGTACCCTCTTCCCCTTGGATGCCACGCGGGGCCAGTACCGCCTCGTATCCGGCACCCTGGTCCTGGACTTCTCCCCCCTGGAGGGGAGCCTGGAGGAAGACCTCCTCAGGCGGGACTTCCGCCTAAACGCCCTGGCCTGGAAAGGGGGACGGATCCTAGGCCTAAGGGGGGCGGAGGAAGACCTCAGGCGCAAGGTCTTGGTCCCGGTTCGGGAGGAGAACCTCTACCAAGACCACCTGCGAAGCCTGCGGGCGGTGCGCCTGGCCGCCAGCTTGGGCCTGGGCTTGCCCGGGGAAACCCGAAACGCCCTTTCCCGCCATGCCCGCTTCCTCCAGGCCCACCTCGAGGCCCTTCCCGCCCGGGAACGAGTGAAGGAGGAACTGAGCCGGCTCCTCCTCTCCCCAAGGGCAGCTTGGGGCCTTCACCTGATGGAGCGCACGAGTCTTTTGGACGTCTACCTCCCCGAGCTCCGCCCCCTGGTGGGTCTGGAGCAGGGCGGGGTGCACCACCTGGACGCCTGGCGACACACCCTCTCCGTCCTCTTCCACCTCGCCTGGCTCTGGCCGGAAGCCCCCCTCACCGCACGCCTCGCCGCCCTCTACCACGACGTGGGCAAGCCCCTGACCCGCCGCTATGACCCCGAGGTGGGGCGCTACCGCTTCCTGGGCCACGCCGAGGTGGGGGCGGAGGTGGCGGAAGCGAGCCTCCTCTGGCTCCGCTTCCCCAAGGAGGTGGCGGAGGGGGCCAAGGCCCTGGTGCGCCGCCACATGGACCGCCCTCCGGAAGGGAAAGGGGCCCTCCGCCGCTTCTATTTCCGCCGCAAGGATCTCCTTCCCGCCCTCCCCTACCTCATGGCGGCAGACCGCTTGGGCACCCGGGGGGTGGAGGGGGAGGCCTGGGAAGTGCTCAGGAACTTTCAGGAGGCCACCCGAGAGCCGCTCCCCGAGCGGCCCTTCCTTTCCGGAGAAGAGGTGATGGCCCTCCTGGGCTTGAGGCCAGGGCCGGAGGTGGGGCGGGCCTTGGCCTTCCTCCTCGAGGCCCAGGCGGAAGGACGGGTGCGAAGCCCCGAGGAGGCCAAGGCCCTTCTCCTATATTGGAAGGGTGGAGGGCAGGATCCGTCTTCGTGAACCACAGATCACCCCGGTGGAAGGGGGGTTCCTCCTCAGTGACCCTTACGGGGTCTTCGGGAAACCCCTGGCCCTCACGGAAGGGGGGCTTTTCCTCCTCTCCCTCATGGAGGGAAAAACCCTGGAGGAGGTGCAGGAGGAGGTCTTCAAAGCCCACGGGATCCTGGTGCCCCGGAAGGAGCTGGAAGACCTCCTGAAGGCCTTGGAGGAGGCGGGCCTCCTCCTCACGGAGGGGGTGGAAAGGCGCCTAAAGGAGGAAGAGGAAAGGCTCAGGAAGGAGCGGCCCATGCGCCTGGCGGGCCTCTCCTACCCCGAGGGGGAGGAAGAGGCCCGCGCCTTTTGGGAGGCCTTCCGGGCCAGCTTCCCGGGGCCGAGGCCCCAAGGGAGCCCCTCCATCCTCCTACTTCCTCATCTGGAGCCAAGCCGGGTACCCGAGGCCTACGGGGCGGCCCTGGCTACCTTGGAAGGCATCCCTGAGCCGGAGCGGGTCTACCTGGTGGGGGTGGCCCACCGCCCCTTGAAGGAGAGGGCCGCTGCCTTGCCCGTTCCCTTCCACACCCCCTTCGGCCCGGCGGAGCCCGACCTGGAAGCCCTCCAGGCCCTGGACGCCCTCCTTCCCTATGAGCTCTTCAACACCCCCCTGGCCTTCCGGGAGGAGCACAGCCTGGAGCTTCCCCTCTTCTTCTTGAAAAGGGCCTTTCCCCAGGCCAAGGTGCTGCCCCTCCTGGTGGGGCGGCGAAGCCCCGAGCTGGGGGAGGCCCTAAAGGTGGTTCTCAAGGACTTCCCAGGCCTCTTGGTGCTGGCGGTGGACCTCTCCCACGTGGGGCCCCGTTTTGGCGACAAGCCCTTTTCCCGCCCCCTGGCGGAGGAGGCCAGAAAGCGGGACCTGGGCTTCCTGGAAAGGCTGGCCCAAGGGGAGCCCGAGGCCGCCTTGGCCTTTTTGGGAGGGAATCCCACCCGCGTGGACGCCGTGGAGGTGGTGGCGAGCCTCATCCCCCTCCTCACCGGCAGGAAGGGCCAGGTCCTGGCCTACCGCCTGGACCTCGAGGCCCCCACCCTCTCGGCGGTGGGGGCGGGCACCCTGGTCTTCCCCACCCTTCCCGGCTAAACCCCAGGCGATGGGGCCCCATGCCCTTTCTCCCCGAATCGTACCCCACGGCCACCCAAGGCTAAGTACCCGCACGCAAAGGTTGCCCCACCGGCCAAAGCCAAAGCGGCTTGCTCATGGCCTTTTTGGGGGCCCCCGGCGTGGCGCAAGCCACGACGGGACACTTAGGGCCGAAGGGCTTTGCCGGGTCCCTGGCGAAGCCAGGGTGGGGCGGCATCATACCCTTTCACCGGGGCCCCCACGGGGACTTCGTCCCCGTGGGGTGGTATCAGCGGCGCCTACGCCGCCTCTTGGCCCTGGTGTCCACCGGGCGGTGCATCCCGGCCTTCTCCTCCCTAGGAGCCCACTCGCCGAAGTAAACGGTGTTCACCGTGGCCCGCTCGGGCCGGCTGTCGCGGCTTGTATCCTTAGGCGGTCCTACCACCTTGCGCATCTCCTCCTCCTTTGCCTTTCCCTTCTGCACCAGGGTTTTTCTCCTGGAAGCTTCCTTCTTTTCCTCCTCCCGGTAGGGTAGGAGATCGATCTGCCGGAGCCTGGGGTTGGCGGCGGCGATCACCACCTCCATCTCGTCCCCCAGGCGGATCCTTTTGCCCTTAGGGCCCAGGAGGGCCAGGGCCTCCTCGCTGTAGGTGTAGGGGCCCAGGGCCTCGAGGCGCACCAGCCCCTCCACCCCGTTTCTCAGCATCACGAAGGCCCCGAAGCTGGCCACCCCCGTCACCTTGCCCAAAAAGCGCTCCCCCAGATGGAGCTCGGCCCACTTGGCCATGTAGTACTTGGTGAGCTCCCGCTCGGCGGCCTCCGCCTTCCTTTCCATCTCCGAGGCGTGCTCGGCCATGGCGGGGAAGGTCTCCTGCCAGCGGGCCTTCTTGGCCGGGGTGAGGGTACGCCGCAGCACCGCCTTCAGCACCCGGTGCACCGCCAGGTCCGGGTAGCGGCGGATGGGGCTGGTGAAGTGCAGGTAGTGCTCCATGGCCAACCCGAAATGCCCGAGGTTCTCCGCAGCGTACCGGGCCAAACGCAACGAGCGCAGGACCAGGTTGGCCACCACGGGCTCCTCCGGGCGGCCCTTGGCCTCGAGGAGAACCCGTTGCAGGGCCTTGGAGGAAAGCTTCTCCGGCAGGGTATACCCCAGCCGGGCCAAGGCCGTGCGGAGCTTCCCGTAGGCTTCCTCCAAGGGCTCCTCGTGTACCCGAAAGAGCCCGGGAAGCCCCTTCTTGACCAGGTACTCAGCCACCAGCCGGTTGGCCAGGAGCATGAGCTCCTCGATGAGGCCCCTCGCCCTGGGCTCCTCCTGGGGGATGAGGTGGAGGGTGCCGTCTTCCACCTCCACCTTCACCTCGGGGAAGCTGAAGTCCAAGGAGCCCGCCTGCAGGCGCTTTTGCCTCAGCCTCCCCGTCAGGTCCAGGAGGAGCCTCAGGTCCTCCGCCAAAAAGGCGTGCTCCTCGGGAAGGCCGTACCCCTCAGCAAAGGCCTCCACCTCCGTGTAAGTCAACCGGGCCACGCTCCTTATGACCCCCTCGGCGAAGCGCACCCGCTTCACCTCCAGGTTCTCGTCCAGGTCCACCAGGACGGAGAGGACCAGCCGGTCCTCATGGGGCTTCAGGGAGCAGACCCCGTTGGAAAGCCTTTCCGGGAGCATGGGCAAGACCCTTCCCGGCAGGTAGACGCTGGTGCCCCTTAAGAGGGCCTCCTGGTCCAAGGCGCTACCCTCTTTCACGTAGTGGGAGACGTCGGCGATGTGTACCCCGAGGCGGTACCCCTGGGGCAGGCGCTCCACGTGGATGGCGTCGTCAAAGTCCTTGGCGTCCACCCCGTCGATGGTGAAGACCCGCAAGGAGCGGAAGTCCTCCCGCCTTCTGAGCTCGGCCTCAGGGATCTCCAGGGGAATGGCCTCCGCCTCCTTTAAGACCTCCTCGGGAAACTCGGCCCTCAGGCCGTACTTGGCGATGACCGCCTCGGTTTCCGTCTCGGGGGCGTCCCCCTCCCCCAGGTACTCCAAAAACTCCCCATAAGGGCGCCGGTCATAGTGCACCTTCACCACGATCCGGCTTCCGCGCTTGAGGCCGTGGAGCCCCTCAGGAAGAAGCCTAAGCTCCGGAAGCCCCGGCTCATCGGGAAGGAGGACAGCGTAGCCCCTGCGGAAGTCCAGGGTGCCCACCACCCGCTCCCGGGCCCGCTTCAAAACCCGCTCCACCACCCCCCAGGGCTTCCCGTCCCGCCCGGGGGGCATGAGGCGGGCTTCCACCAGGTCCTCGGGCCAAGCGTCTTTGGTGTAGCCGGGTGGGATGAAGAGGTCCTTCTCGGGGAGGCGCACGAAGCCGTACCCGTCCCGGTGGAGGCTGATGGGCCCCTGCACCCGGGCGGGGAGGAAGTACTGGCTTCCCTTTTTCTCCAGAAGGCCCTCCCGCACCAGGCCCCGCAGGTACGCCTTGGCCTCCCGCTTCTCCAGGCCAAACCGGCTCAGGATTTCCTCCAGGCGGTGGGGCCTGCCCGTCTTTTTGAAAAACTCCAGTAAGGTTTCCCGCATTCTAACCCAGGAGGCCCTCCAAGGCCTTCTCCGTGGCCTTCAGGCTTTCCGAGAAGGCCGAAAGGGCCTCGTCCACGTGCTCCTTGCGGATGATGAGGGGGGGCTCGAGGCGCACCACCTTGGGGTTGTTGAGGCCGAAAGCGGTGATCACCCCCCTCTCGGCCAGCTCCGCCACCACCAAGGCCCCGATGTCGGCGTCGGTGAACTCCACGCCCAACATCAGCCCCCGGCCCCGCACGTCCTCAATCAGGTGGGGGTACTGGGCCTTGAGGGCCTTTAGCCCCTCCATGAGGTAGCCCCCCACCTCCAGGGCCCTTTGCGGCAGGTTCTCCTCCAGGGTGACCTCTATAGCCGCCAAGGCCGCCGCCGCCGCTAGGGGGTTCCCCCCGAAGGTGGAGGAGTGGAAGAGGGGATTGGCCTTGAAGACCTCAAAGACCTCCTTCCGCCCCACGCAGGCCCCGATGGGCATCACCCCGCCTCCCAGGGCCTTGGCCAGGGTCATGAGGTCGGGGGCCACCCCCTCCCAGTCCACCCCGAAGAGCCTGCCAGTGCGCCCGAGGCCGGTCTGCACCTCGTCGGCGATCATGAGGACGCCCTTTTCCCGGGTGATCTCCCGCACGCCCCGCAAGTACCCATCCGGGGGCACGCGGATGCCGCCTTCCCCCTGGATGGGCTCCACGATCACTGCAGCCGTCTCCTCATCTATGGCCGCTTCCAAGGCTTTCAGGTCCCCGTAGGGCACCGCCTTCACCCCGGGCAGGAGGGGCCTGGCGGGGTCCTGGTACTCGGGCTTGGGGGTGAGGGAAAGGGCCCCCATGGTCTTGCCGTGGAAACCCCCCTGGGTGGTCACGATGCCGGGCTTGCCCGTGTAGGCCCGGGCCAGCTTGATGGCCGCCTCCACCGCCTCGGCCCCGGAGTTGCCGAAGAAGACCATCTCCAGGCCTTCGGGCGTAATCTCCGCCAGCTTGGCGGCAAGCCTGGCCGTGGGCTCGGACACCAGCACCCGCACGGACATGGGCATGCGCTCAAGCTGCCGCTTCACCGCCTCCACCACCTTGGGGTGGCGGTGGCCCAGGTTCAGGGTGCCGTACAGGCCCAAGAAGTCCAGGTAGCGTTTGCCCGTGGTGTCCCACACATAAGGGCCCTCCGCGTGGGACTCGATGCGGTCCAGGCCAGTGAAGCGAAGCAACCCTGCCAAGCCGGGATTGATGTGGCGCTCAAAGAGGGTAAAGGGATCGGGGTTCATGACCACAAGGCTACCCTAAGTGTAGCACACTCAAGGTTTGGTAGATGTCCTCGGGAATGCGCCCGGCCCTCTCCCCCACCTGGCAAAGGTGGCGGGTGAAGCCCTCGGCCAAAAGGATCCCGTCCCGCTCCACTCGGTAGCGGAAGGTGAGGTCCCGCCGGGAAAGCCCGGCCAGGCGGGTCCGCACCAGCACCTCCTCCCCGAAGCGGGCGGGGGCGCGGAAGGTGAGTCCAAGCTCCACCACCGGGAAATACACCCCCCGGGCCTCCACCTGGGGGTAGGGCAGGCCCGCCCTTTCCAGGAAGTCCACCCGGGCGGCCTCCAGATACACCGCATAGACGGAGTGGTGGACCACCCCCATCTGGTCGGTCTCCGCGTAGCGGACCTTGATGCGAGTCAGGCTCTCCATGGCAGGAACTCCAGCCTGGGTAGGTGGCGCATCCGCACCCGCCGGGCAAGGGCCCCAAGGAGCCGGCCCTCGGCATGGCGCAGGGCCGAAAGGGCCTTTTCCTCGTCCTGAAAGGCCTCCACGTACACCGTGAGCACCCGGCCATCCGGGGAAAGGCGCACCCCCTCCACGGTGAGGAGGAAAAGCCTGGGGTCTTCCAGCTCCCCAATGGCCTCCGCCAGGGCGCGCAGGAGCCTCTCCTCCAGGTGGGCCTTCCCGTAGCTCACGCCTAAAGCTTACTCCCGGTCCAAGGCGGCGACCAGGTCGGCAAGCTCCCTCGCCACAGCCTCTGCCCCCTCCTTGGCCTCCACCATGACCCGCACCACGGGCTCGGTCCCCGAGGGGCGCACGTTCACCCGGCCCCGCCCCCCAAACCGCCTCTCCGCCTCCTGCACCGCCTCCCTCAGCCGAGGGTGCCCCATCACCTTGGCCTTGTCCTCCACCCGCACGTTCAGGAGCACCTGAGGGTACATGGGCAGGGCTTCGTACCAGTCGGCCAGGTCCCCCCCCAAAGCCTTCAGGGCCTTTAGGGTGAGGAGGGCGGTGAGGAGGCCATCCCCCGTGGTGTGGTGCCTAAGGAAGATCACGTGCCCCGAGGGCTCCCCGCCCAGGTGAAGCCCCTTCGCCTTCAGCGTCTCCAGCACGTAGCGGTCCCCCACCTGAGCGCGGTGGAAGGCCAGGCCCCGCTCCTTTAGGGCCACCTCCAGCCCCATGTTGCTCATCACCGTGCCCACCACCCCCTCCTCCCCAAAGGCCAAGGCGGTGAGGTAGAGGATGTGGTCCCCGTGGAAAAGCCGCCCCTTGCGGTCAATGAACTGCACCCGGTCCCCATCGCCGTCAAAGGCAATCCCCAGGTCCAACCCCAGCTCCACCACGAAGCGGCTCAGGGCTTCCGGGTGGGTGGAGCCGCACCCCCTGTTGATGTTCCTGCCGTCTGGGGTGTTGAAGAAGGCCATCACCTCGGCCCCCGCCCGCTGGAAAAGCCTTGGGCCTATGCGGTAGGTGGCCCCGTGGGCCAGGTCCAGGCCCACCTTGAGCCCGCTGAGGTCGGGGGCGTGGGTCAGAAGGAAATCCAGGTACATCCTCTCCGCCTCCCGGAAGTCCCCCACGGTGCCGATGCCCCGGGTGGGATGCTCCTCCTCCAAAAGGGCCTCGATCTCCTCCTCCGCCTCGTCGGGAAGCTTCTCCCCCTCGGGCCCGAAGAACTTGATGCCGTTGTCCTGGTAAGGGTTGTGGCTGGCGGAGATCATGGCCCCGGCGGTGGCCTTAAGGTGCCGGGTCAGGTAGGCCACCCCCGGGGTAGGCAGAACCCCTAGGTGCTCCACCCTAACCCCCTGGCTCAGGAGCCCCGCGGCCAAAGCCGCCTCCAGGAGGTCGGAGGACTCGCGGGTGTCCTTGGCCAGGAGGACCACGGGCTTGGGGCTATGGGCCCGGAAGTAGGCCCCCGCCGCCTGGCCGAGCCTCAAGACGAACTCCGGGGTGAGGGGGGGCTTCCCCGCCTCCCCCCGCACCCCGTCGGTGCCGAAGTAGCGCCTCATGGGGAAGACTATACGCCCCTGCCTGGTATTCTGGAAGCATGGGAACGGCTCCTAAGCTCCTGAGCCTCGAGGCCTACCTGGAGCGGGAAGCCCGCTCCCCACGCAAACACGAGTTCGTGGAAGGCGTTGCCTACGCCTTGGCTGGGGCCAACGCCCGGCACAACCTCCTGGTGAGCAACCTCCTCTACCTCCTGCGACGAGGCGCGGAGGGCAAACCCTGCCGGGTTTTCCCCTCGGACATGCGCCTCAAAGTGGGGAACCGGGTGTACTACCCGGACCTGACCGTGGTGTGCCATCCTGTGGACCTGGAGGCCATGTACCTGGAAGATGCTTGCCTGGTGGTGGAGGTGCTTTCCCCCAAAACCGCCAGCATCGATGCCCGGGAGAAGCGCACCGCCTACCTGGGTCTGCCCGGCCTCAAGGGTTACCTTATGGTGGACAGCCGCCGCCCTTCCCTGACCCTCTACCGGAAAACGGCGGAGGGCCTCGTGGAGGAACGGGGTCGGCTGCGGTTGCCCTGCCTGGACCTGGAGCTGGACCCGGAGGAGGTGTACCGCCTCTGATGGCCTTCCCCGCCAAGGGGCCACAGGAAAAGCCTAGGCCTTGGCGGAAAGCCAGTCCTCCCCGATGCCCACCTCCACCTCCAAGGGCACGGCCAGGGGCCAGACCCCTTCCATCACCTCCTTGGCCAGGGCGGCCACGGCCTCCGCCCGGTCCTTAGGCGCCTCGAGGACCAGCTCGTCGTGCACCTGCAAAAGCATTCTGGCTCCCAGCTCCCCAAGCCTGGGAAAGAGCCGCACCATGGCCAGCTTCATCAGGTCGGCGGCGGTGCCCTGCACCGGCATGTTGAAGGCCATGCGCTCGGCGGCCTCCCGCACGCTCTTCACCCGGGAAGCCAGATCCGGCACGTAGCGCCTGCGGCCGAAGAGGGTTTCCACATAGCCCCGCTCCCGCCCCTCCTTTAGGGTTTTCTCAATCCAGGCCCGCACCTTGGGGTAGCTCTGGAAGTAGCGCTCGATGAAGGCCACCGCCTCCTCGTAGGGGATGGCAAGCTCTGCGGAAAGCCGGTGGGCGGACATGCCGTAGAGGACCCCGAAGTTGATGGTCTTGGCCGCCCGGCGCATGAGGGGGTCCACGGCCTCCGGGGGCACGGAAAACATCCAGCTTGCGGTCTGGGTGTGGATGTCCTGCCCCTCCTGGAAGACCCGGATGAGGTTCTCGTCCCCGGAGAGGTGGGCCAGGACCCGGAGCTCGATTTGGCTATAGTCCAAGGCCACCAGGACCCAGCCCTCCTCGGCCACGAAGGCCCGGCGGATTCGCTGGCCCAAGGGGGTGCGCACGGGGATGTTTTGCAGGTTGGGGTCGGAGCTACTAAGCCTCCCCGTGGCCGTGGCCGTCTGGTTGAAGCGGGTGTGGAGCCGGCCCGTCTTGGGATGGACCAGGGCGGGCAGAGGGTCGATGTAGGTGCCCTTGAGCTTGGAAAGCTCCCGGTACTGCAGGATGCGGTCCACGATGGGGTGGACCTCCCGCAGGGCCTCCAACACCGCAGCGCTGGTGGAGCGCTTGCCCGTCTTCTCCGTCTTGCCGATGGCGGGAAGCCCCAGCTCGTCAAAGAGGACCCTTTCCAGCTGGTCGCGGGAGTTCAGGTTGAAAGGGTGCCCTGCCAGGCGGAAGACCTCCTCCTCGAGGCGCTTCATCTCCGCCTCCACCTCGAGGGCAAGGGCCTTCAAGTAGGCCACGTCCAGGCGCACCCCGGTGGCCTCCATCCGGGCCAGCACCCGGGAGAGGGGCCGTTCCACCTCCTCGTAGAGCCAAAGAAGCCGCTCCTCCCCTTTAAGCCGCTCCAGGAGGACGGCGTAAAGCCTTTCGGAAAGCAACGCCCTTTCCCCCGCCTCCTCGGTCCACTCCCCCCCGTAGCGCCGGGCCACCCCCTCTGGGGCGGTGTTAGAAGGGTCCAGGAGGTAGGCGAGGAGCATGGGGTCGTCCCCCGGGAGGAGGTCCAGCCCCTCCCGCTGGGCCAAGACGGCAAGGTCCTTGGCCAGAAGCCCCCGCACCTCCTTGAGGTCCCTTAGGCCCGCCAAGGGGTCCCCCGCCCGGAAGACCCGGCTCCCCTGGGCCCCCGCCAGGGCCAGGAGGTCGGCCCACATGGGCTCGGGACGGGAGAGGACAAAGCCCACGAAGGCCCCTTCTGGGGGCGGCCAAGGGGCCTCCTCGGCCGCCACCGGGCTTTCCAGGAGGCCGAACTCGTGGAGGAGGCTTCCGAACTCAAGGCGCTCCAAAAAGGCCCGAAGCCCTTCCCGGTCGGGCTCCCGCTTCCGGGCAAAGTCCACCTCCAGGGAGAGATCCGTGCGCACCCGGGAAAGCTCCCGGGATAGCTGGAGGTCTTCCATGTGGCTGAGGATTTTCTCCCGAACGGAGGCGGGCTTTACCTCCTCCAGATGCTTCAGCAAGTTCTCCAGGCTTCCCCACTCCCGGATGAGCTTGGCCGCCGTCTTCTCCCCAATGCCCTTCACGCCGGGGATGTTGTCGGAAGGATCCCCGGCCAAGGCCCGGTAGTCCACCCACTGGGAAGGCTTAAGCCCATACTTCTCCCAAAACCACTCCGGGGTGATCAGGTATCCCTCCGGGTGAAGGATGGAGATTCGGTCCGAAAGAAGCTGGTAGAGGTCCCGGTCCGCGGTGAGGATGCGCACCTCGTACCCTTCCCGCTCTGCCTTCTTGGCCAGGGTGGCCAGGACGTCGTCCGCCTCAAAACCCGGCACCTCCAGCCGGGTGAGGCCCAAAAGGTCCACCAGTTCCTTGATAAGGGCCAGCTGCCGGGGAAAGTCCTCCGGGGTGGGGGCCCGGCCCGCCTTGTACCCCTCGTAGGCCTCGTGGCGGAAGGAAGGGGCCTTGGCGTCAAAGACCACAATCACCGCATCCCCGTCCTCCTTCAGGGCCTTGAGGAGGCTCTTGGCGAAGCCGTATACCGCCTGCACGGGCTCACCGCGGCTGGTGGTGAGGCCCTTCAGGGCGAAGAAGGTGCGGTAGGCCAGGTGGTGGCCATCCACCAGAAGGAGGCGGCCTTTGGGTTCGAAGAGGGGCAGCATCGCCTCCATGGTAAGGGCTCACCCCTCCACCTGGGCCTGGCCCCGGGTCTGGTCCCCAAGGGCCCTAAGAAAAGCCTCCTTCTCCTCTTCTGGAAGACGTAGGGCGAAAGCCACCCCCTCGGGCAGGTAGGTTTCCTCCGCCGCAAGGCCGCGGGCGCGCAAGAGGCCGTGGACCCGGCCCACTTCGGCGAAGGGCACCCGGAAGCGCACCTCCACAAGGTCCACCAAGGGCACCTTGGGAGCCCGCCGCAACGCCTCCGCCGCCACCCCTCCGTAGGCCCGCACCAGGCCCCCGGCCCCCAGCTTCACCCCCCCGAAGTAGCGCACCACCAGGACCACCACCCGGTCCAGTCCCCCCGCCTCGATGGCATGCAGGATGGGCTTGCCCGCTGTGCCCGTGGGTTCGCCGTCGTCGGAAAAGCGATAAAGAGAACCGATCTTGTAGGCGTAGCAGTTGTGGGTGGCCTCCGGCTCCCGCTGGGCCGCCAAAAAGGCCAAGGCTTCCTCCTCCGAGGCCACCGGGGCCGCCTTGGCGAGGAAGCGGCTTTTCTGAATGATCTCCTCGTGAACCACCGGGGCTGCCAGGGTGTAGGCCATTCACTCTCCCTCCAAGGCCTGGCGAGCCGCCTCCTCCATGCCCCTAGGGTCGGGGAGAAGGCCCGTCCAGATGCGGAAGGCCAAAGCCCCCTGCCAGGCCAGCATGGGAAGCCCGGTCTGCACCTTGAGCCCCCGCGCCTGGGCCTCCCGTAGGAACCGGGTCCAAAGGGGGCGGTAGACCAGGTCCACCGCCGCCCCCTCCGCCGGAAGGAACTCCGGGGGCAAAGGCGTGGCCCCTGGATCCTTCAACCCCACACTGGTGGCGTTCACCAGGAGCCGGGCCTCCTTTGCTCGCTCCAGGGACACGGCCTTCAGGCCAAACGCCTCCGCCAGGGCCTCCGCCCGAGCGGGGGTGCGGTTCCACACCCAGACCTCCAGCCCCGCCTCCTTCAGGGCCCAGGCCACCGCCCGGCCCGCTCCCCCCGCCCCCAGGACCAAGGCGGGGCCTTCCAGGGGGATGCCGCCTGCTTGGAGGGCCTCGAGGAACCCGGGGGCGTCGGTGTTAAAGCCGAAAAGCCTCCCCTCCACGGAAAGCACCGTGTTCACCGCCCCGATGGCCTGGGCTTTCGGGGAGATCCAATCCAAAAACGGCAGGGCCGCTTCCTTAAGGGGGATGGTCAGGTTCACGCCCCGGTACCCCTGGCGCACCTCCTCCAGGCGGTCCTTCAGGGCCTCGAGGGGGGTTTCCCAGGCTTCGTAGCTCCCCTTGAGGCCCAGGGAGCCCAGGGCGTACCGGTGCATAGCCGGGGAGAGGGAGTGGGCTATGGGGTGGCCCAACACCGCTAGGCGTAGCACGGACTTTAGGATAACCCCACCACACTCCCCCGCCAAAGCCCTATAGAATGAGGACGGTGAAAAGGCTCCTTGCCCTATGCTTCCTGCTCTCCCTGGCCCTGGGGAAAACCTACCTCGTCCCCATCCAGGGGGAGATCGACCCCGCCTTGGCCGTCTTTGTGGAGCAGGCCCTGACCCGCGCCGAACGGGAAGGGGCGAGCGGTGTGGTCTTCCTCATCGACACCCCAGGGGGCCGGGTGGACGCCGCCATCCGCATCTCCGACCGCATCCTGCAAACCCCCCTTCCCACCCTGGCCGTGGTGCAGAACGCCTTTTCCGCCGGCGCCCTGATCGCCCTTTCCTGCCGCCAGATGGCCATGCTCCCGGGCTCGGAAATCGGGGCCGCCCTGCCGGTGGTGGCCCTGCCCCTACAACAGCCCCAGGCGGCGGACCAGAAGATCATCTCCGCCCTTAAGGGCAAGTTCCGCGCCGTGGCGGAAGCCCGGGGCAGGCCGGTGGAGCTGGCCGAGGCCATGGTGGACCCCAACCTGGAAATCCCCGGCCTCTCCGCCAAGGGGGAGCCCCTTACCCTTTCCGCCGACAAGGCGGTGGAGCTGAAGGTGGCGGACTTTAAGGCGGGAAGCCTGGCGGAGGCCCTGCGCCAGGCGGGCTACGCCCTGGAGACGGAAAGGCTGGAGCCCGGCCCCCGGGTGCAGGTGGCCCGCTTCCTCACCAGCTCCACCGTGGCGGGGCTTCTCCTGGCCCTTGGGCTTCTTCTTCTCCTTCTCGAGCTCTTCACCCCGGGCTTTGGGGTGATGGGGGCCTTGGGCCTGGCCTTTTTGGCCCTTTACTTTGCCGGGGGGTGGCTTGCCGGGCTTTCCGGGGCCTTCGAGCTCGTCCTCTTCTTCCTGGGGGTGGCCCTCCTCCTGGCCGAGGCCTTCCTCTTCCCTGGGTTTGGCATCGCTGGGGCCTTGGGCGTGGGATCCATATTGGCCTCCGTGTACTTCACCTTCGGGGAGAACGCCCTGATGGTCATCGCCATCGCGGTGATCGCCCTGGGCCTTGGCCTTTTCATGGTCTTTCGCTTCCTACCCAGGACCCGGCCAGCAAGGGCCTTGGTGCTGGAAAGCACCATCGCGGAACACGCCACCGGGGACGAGGTGGAGGTGGGCGCCATCGGCGTGGCCCTCACCGACCTGAGACCCGGGGGGGTGGCCCGCTTCGGCAACAAGCGCATCGATGTGGTGGCCAACCGGGGTTTCCTGCCCAAGGGCACCACCTTAAGGGTGGTGGAGGTCAGGGGACCCACGGTGGTGGTGGAAGCCTTGGAGGAATGATATGGAAGGACTTGGCGTGCTCTTTCTGGCTTTTGTTGTTCTTGTCCTCGTTTTTCTCTTCTTCAGCTTCATCCCCGTAGGCCTCTGGATCTCCGCCTGGGCCGCAGGGGTCAGGGTGCCCCTCATCACCCTGGTGGCCATGCGCCTAAGGCGGGTTCCCCCCGCCAAGATCATCTACCCCCTCATCAAGGCCACCAAGGCGGGGCTGGACGTGCGCCTGGACCGCCTCGAGGCCCACTACCTGGCGGGGGGCAATGTGGACCGGGTGGTGGACGCCTTGATCGCCGCCGACAAGGCGGGCATCAAGCTCACCTTTGATCGGGCCGCGGCCATCGACCTGGCGGGGCGGGATGTGCTGGAGGCGGTGCGGGTCTCGGTGAACCCCAAGGTGATCCAGACCCCCATGGTGGCCGCGGTGGCCAAGGACGGAATCCAGCTTCTCGCCACCGCCCGGGTAACGGTGAGGGCCAACATCGACCGCCTGGTGGGCGGGGCCGGGGAGGAGACCATCATCGCCCGGGTGGGGGAAGGCATCGTGACCACCATCGGCTCCGCCCTCTCCCACAAGGAGGTCCTGGAAAACCCCGACCGCATCAGCAAGACCGTGCTGGAAAAGGGCCTGGACGCGGGCACGGCTTTTGAGATCCTTTCGGTGGACATTGCGGACGTGGACGTGGGCAAGAACATCGGGGCCCAGCTCCAGATCGACCAGGCGGAGGCCGACAAGAAGATCGCCCAGGCCAAGGCGGAGGAGCGCCGGGCCATGGCGGTGGCCGCGGAGCAGGAGAACCGGGCCCTGGTGGAGGCCATGCGGGCCAAGCTGGTGGAAGCCCAGGCCCAGGTGCCCCTGGCCCTGGCGGAAGCCTTGCGCGCGGGAAAGCTTGGGGTCATGGACTACTACCGCCTGAAGAACATCGAGGCCGACACCGAGATGCGGGAGTCCATCAGCCGGGCGGCCAAGCCCGAGGGTGAGGAATGAGCCTAGACGACCTCCTGGGCCTCCTTTTCCTACTCTTCTTCATCGTCATCCCCGCCCTGCAGGGCCTAAGCCGCCGGGGCCAGCCTCCCCCCACCCCCCCGGGATTTCCCGAGGACCTGCCCTTACCGGAGCCCCTACCCCGCCCCAAGCCCAAGGCCCGACCCAAGCCGAAACCCCGGCCTACCCCCCCTCCCTCCCAACCCACCGAGGCGGCCTCCTTGGAGCGCTACCCCAGCCCGGAGCGAACCCCCTTGGAGGTCAGCTTCCGCGCAACCCCAAGCCCGGAAGAGGAGCCCCAAAGGGCTCCCAAAAGAAAGCTGTTGGCCACAGACGGTGAGAGCATCCTGAAAGGGGTGATATGGCACGAAATCCTGAAGAGGCCCAAAGGCTGGTAATCCCGCTAAAACCCGAGGAAACCCTGGCCTTCTTGGGCCAGGCGGACCGCAACCTGAAGAAGCTCCGCTCCCTTTTCCGGGAGGCCTTCGGCGATCGGCTCAAGCTCATCACGCGGGGTAACCAGGTGGAACTGGAGGGTGACCAGGAAGCGGTAGAAGTGGCCGAGCGGGCCGTGCGGGACCTTTTGGCCCTCCTCAGGCAAGGAGCGGAGCTGGACCCGCCCACCCTGGAACAGTCCGTGGCCCTGGCCTTACAAGGGGAGGGCCTGTACCAGGCCACCACCCCGGAAACCGAGCTGGCGCTACCGGGCCGCCTTAGGCCCAAAACCCCGGGGCAGAGGCGGTACGTGGAGGCCATCGCCCACCATGACGTTACCTTCGGGGTGGGCCCTGCGGGAACCGGCAAGACCTATTTGGCGGTGGCCATGGCGGTGAGCCACCTTCGGGCCAAGAGGGTTAAGCGCATCGTCCTCACCCGGCCGGCGGTGGAGGCGGGGGAGAAGCTGGGGTTTCTGCCCGGGGACATCCAGGCCAAGGTGGACCCCTACCTCCGCCCCCTCTACGATGCCCTCTTTGACATGATCGACGCCGAGCGCTTTGAGCAGTACCTCCAGTCCGGGATCATTGAGGTGGCCCCCCTGGCCTTCATGCGGGGCCGCACTCTGAACGATGCCTTTATCATCTTGGACGAGGCGCAAAACACCACCCCGGAGCAGATGAAGATGTTCCTCACCCGCATGGGCTTCTCCTCCAAGATGGTCATCACCGGGGATATCACCCAGATCGACCTGCCCAAGCACCAGAAGTCGGGGCTGGTGGAGGCCATCCGCATCCTCAAGGGCATTGAGGGCATCGCCTTCATCTACTTCAAGGAGTCCGACGTGGTGCGCCACCCCCTGGTGGCCCGCATCATCAAGGCCTACGAGGAAGCGGAACGTGGTGGCGATCGTAGCCAATAAGCGTCCGCCCCGCGGCCTCATCCCTAGGCTCCGCCGGGCTCTTTCCACCCTGATGGAGGAACTGGGCGTGGGGGACAAGGCGGTCACGGTCATCCTCACCGGGGACCGCAGGATCCGGGCGCTCAAGCGGGCGTGGTGGGGGGAGAGCGAGGCCACGGATGTCCTCTCCTTTCCCCACTATGAACCCGGGGATCCCTTCGTCCCCCCCCACCTGGGGGACATCTGGATCAGCCTGGACACGGCCAAGCGCCAAGCCGAGGCGCGGGGGGTGGGCCTCGAGGAGGAGGTGCTTGTCCTGGCGGCCCACGGGCTATGGCATCTCCTCGGCCACGACCACCAACGGGAGGAGGATTGGGAGGGCTTCCGCCGCGTCCAAGAGAGGATCCTCGCCCTCTAAAGGGCGTTTGGCGCTCCCTGGGCTATGCCTGGGAGGGGATCCTCTACGCCTGGCGGGTGCAGCGCAACTTCCGTCTGGAGGCCTACTTGGCCTTTCTGGCCCTCGGGCTTGCCCTTTGGCTGGAGGTCAATCCGGTGCCGGTGTTGCTCGTTAGCGCCCTGGTGCTTTCCTTGGAACTCATGAACACCGCCCTCGAGGCCCTGGCGGACCTGGTGAGCCCCGTCTTCCACCCCCTGGTCAAGCGGGCCAAGGACACGGCGGCGGCGGCGGTGCTTTTGGCGAGCTTCTTCGCCCTCCTCCTAGGCTTCTACCTCTTCCTGCCCCCCCTCCTGGGGCGTTTTGGGCTAAGCTAGTCCTATGGACCATGAGGAAAGGGAGATGATCCTGGAGATCTTTCCAGGCACTCCCCCAGAACTTCTCCCCATTGGGGAGATTCTTTATTATCGCGACGAGGAAGGCCGGGTGATCATCCAGGAAAAGGGGCCCCCCGAGCTCCGCCTGACCCTGGAACCCCTGCCCGGAACCCTGGGAAGCCCTCAGGTGTGCGAGGCCTGCCACCGCCATCTTTCGGGAAGCGCCTTGGGCTTCTTCCGCCACCCGGTGGGGGGAAGGGAAACCCACCTCCGCTACCTGGTCCTCTGCCTGGACACGGGCTCCTGCGCCAGCCACGCGGAGCCCGAGCGTTTGAGGGAAATCCTCCTCCGCGGTATACTCACCTGAGAAGGAGGCCCTTGGGCCAAGGAGGTCGGCTTTGGCCGACCTTCATGACTTACGAGGTGAACTATGGCGCGCGAGGTGAAGCTAACCAAAGCCGGTTACGAGCGGCTCATGCAGCAACTTCTGCAGGAAAGGGAACGCCTGCAAGAAGCTACCCGCATCCTGCAGGAGCTCATGGAGTCCTCTGACGACTACGACGATTCGGGGCTGGAGGCGGCCAAACAGGAAAAGGCCCGCATCGAGGCCCGGATCGACAGCCTCGAGGACATCCTCTCCCGGGCGGTGATCATCGAGGAGGCTGCCACCGAGGTCATCGGCCTGGGCTCAGTGGTGGAGCTGGAAGACCCGGTCACCGGGGAGCGCCTGGAGGTGCAGGTGGTCTCCCCTGCCGAGGCCAGCGTCCTGGAAACCCCCATGAAGATCTCCGACGCCTCCCCCATGGGCAAAGCCCTCCTGGGGCATAGGGAGGGGGATGTGCTCAGCCTGGAAACCCCCAAGGGCAAAAAGGAGTTCCGGGTGGTCTCGGTGCGCGGCTAAACATGAACGAACAGACGCGGCAACGCCTACTCAACCTAGAAGCCCTGGTGGAGGCGGGGTTTCAACCCTACCCCTATCGGTATCCCAAGACCCACAGCGCAAAGGAAATCCTATCCGCCAAGGAGGGGGCTCCCCCGGAAAGGGAGTGGGAGGAGGAGGTGGCCCTGGCCGGGCGCATCGTGGCCTTAAGGCGCATGGGGAAGGTCACCTTCGCCCACCTCCTGGACGAAAGCGGGAAGATCCAGCTCTATTTCCAAAAGGACCTCACCCCAAGCTACGAGCTCTTGAAGAAGCTGGACGTGGGGGACATCCTGGGGGTCAAGGGCACGGTCTTCACCACCAAGACCGGGGAGGTCACGGTGAAGGTCCTCTCCTGGACCCCCCTGGTGAAAAGCCTCCATCCCCTCCCCGACAAGTGGCACGGGATCAAGGACAAGGAGGTGCGCTACCGGCAGCGCTACCTGGACCTCATCGTCAACCCGGAGGTGCGGGAGGTCTTTCGGCGGCGCACCGCCATGGTGCGCTACATCCGCCGCTTCTTTGAGGAACGGGGGTTTTTGGAGGTGGAAACCCCCATTCTTCAGGCCACCACCGGCGGAGCGGAGGCCAGGCCCTTCAAGACCTACCACAACGCCCTGGACCACGAGTTCTACCTAAGGATCTCCCTGGAACTTCACCTGAAGCGCCTCCTGGTGGGCGGCTTTGAAAAAGTCTTTGAGATTGGCCGCAACTTCCGCAACGAGGGCATCGACCACAACCACAACCCTGAGTTCACCATGCTGGAAGCCTACTGGGCCTACGCGGACTACCAGGATATGGCCCAGCTGGTGGAGGAACTCCTTTCCGGCCTGGTCCTCCACCTCTTCGGCAGCTACCAAGTCCCCTACCAGGGGCGGGTGCTGGACTTCACCCCGCCCTTTAAACGCATCTCCTTCGTGGAGGCTTTGAAGGAAAAGGCTGGCCTGCCCTTTGACCCCCTAGACCTGGAAAGGCTTCGGATCTTCGCCGACGCCCACCACCCCGAGCTCGCCCAGGTTCCCAGTTACAAGCTCCTGGACAAGCTTTTTAGCATCTACGTGGAGCCTGAACTCCAAAACCCCACCTTCGTCTTCGACTTCCCCCTGGCCATCAGCCCCCTGGCCAAGCGGCACCGGGAAAAGCCCGGGCTCACGGAGCGCTGGGACCTCTATGCGGGCGGGATGGAACTCGCCCCCGCCTACTCCGAGCTCAACGACCCCCTGGACCAGAGGGAACGCTTTTTGGAGCAGGCCAGGCGCAGGCGGGAAGGGGACGAGGAGGCCCCCGAGCCCGACGAGGACTTTCTGTTGGCCCTGGAGTACGGCATGCCCCCGGCGGCAGGGCTTGGCCTCGGCCTGGACCGCCTGGCCATGATCCTCACCGACCAGCCCTCCTTGAGGGACGTCCTCCTCTTCCCCTTGCTCAAACCCAAGCGGGAGCCCGTGGAGGAAAAGGCCTAGATGGCGGAGAAGGCCGCCCGCCTCAGCCTCCTGGTGGCCCTGTGGGTCCTGGGGTTAAAGGCCTTGGCCTACCTCCTCACCGGTTCGGTGGCCCTGCTCTCCGACGCCCTCGAGTCCACGGTGAACGTGGCCGCGGCGCTTTTGGCCCTCTTCGCCATCCGCTTCGCCCAACGCCCCCCCGACGAAACCCACCCCTTCGGCCACACCAAGGCCGAGTATTTCTCTGCGGTGGTGGAGGGAGTCTTGGTGGTGGCGGCGGCCCTCCTAATCGCCCAAGAAGCCCTGCCCCGCCTCCTCGATCCCCGGCCTCTTCTGGGCCTGGGACCGGGGCTCTTGGTCAGCCTCCTGGCCTCCCTGACCAACGGCCTTCTGGCCTGGCATCTCATCCGCCTGGGTAAGGTCCTCCGGTCCCCTGCCCTCACCGCCGATGGGTACCATGTGCTTTCCGACGCGCTCACCTCCGTGGGGGTTCTCGCCGGGGTAAGCTTTGCCTGGGCCACGGGGTTATGGATGCTGGATCCTTTGCTGGCCCTTTTGGTGGCGGGGAACATCCTCCTCATGGGCTTCCGCCTGGTGCGCCAGTCCGTGGGGGGGCTTATGGACGAGGGACTTCCCACAGAAGAGGTGGCGCGAATCCGGGAAACCATCGCAAAGGCCCTAGGGGGGAGGGCCCTCGAGGTCCACGACCTCAAAACCCGCAAGGCGGGAAACCGGGCCTTTTTGGAGTTTCACCTGGTGGTGCCGGGGTCCATGACCGTGGAGGAAGCCCATCGCCTCTGCGATGAGCTGGAAAAGGCTTTGGAGGAAGGTTTCCCTGGGCTTGCCGTCACCATCCACGTGGAACCAGAAAGCGAGCGCAAACGCCCAGGATGAGGCAGGCGGGGGCCTTGGGGACCACCCCCGGTGGGGGGCATAACGCTCTTTTCCTCGGGCGCATAAAAGCGTAGAATACGGGCCAAGGGAGGGCCTATGCGCAAGAAGCACGACTGGCTCAGGGAAACCTATCAGAAGAGCCTGGAGAAGATGCCCGAGAGGCCCGTGGCCCACCGCACCCTTTCGGACATCGCCCCAGAGCCCCTCTACACCCCCGAGGACATCGGCGTCCTGGACCCGGAGTACGAGGAAAAGCGGGGCTACCCGGGGGAGTACCCCTACACCCGCGGGGTCTACGGCTCCATGTACCGGTCCAAGCTCTGGACCATGCGCATGTTCGCCGGTTTCGGCACCGCCGAACAGACCAACGAGCGGTTCAAGAAACTCCTAAAGGCGGGCCAGACCGGCCTCAGCGTGGCCTTTGACCTGCCCACCCTCATGGGCTACGACTCCGACCACCCCCTTTCCAAGGGAGAGGTGGGCAAGTGCGGGGTGGCGGTCAGTAGCCTCGCGGACATGGAGATCCTCTTCGAGGGGATCAACCTCGAGGAGGTCACCACCTCCATGACCATCAACAGCCCGGCCAACGCCATCTGGGCCATGTACCTGGCGGTGGCCAAAAAGAGGGGGTACGACTGGAAGAAGCTGGGGGGCACCATCCAAAACGACATCCTCAAGGAGTTCATCGCCCAGAAGGAGTTCATCTTCCCCCCCGAGCCCAGCGTGAAGCTGGTCATCGACACCTTCGAGTGGGGGCCCAAGAACGTCCCCAAGTGGAACTTCATCTCCGTCTCCGGCTACCACATCCGGGAGGCAGGCTCCACCGCGGTCCAGGAGCTGGCCTGGACCCTGGCGGATGGTTTCGAGTACGTGGAGGCCGCCCTCAAGCGGGGCCTGGACATCGACGAGTTCGCCCCCCGCATCAGCTTCTTCTTCGACGTCCACAACGACTTCTTTGAGGAGATCGCCAAGTTCCGCGCGGCAAGGCGCATCTGGGCCAAGGAGATGCGCCACCGCTACGGGGCCAAGAACCCCCAAAGCTGGATGCTCCGCACCCACGCCCAGACCGCCGGGGTCTCCCTCACCGCCCAACAGCCCCTCAACAACATCGCCAGGGTGGCCATCCAAGCCCTGGCCGCCGTTTTGGGGGGTACCAACAGCCTGCACACCGACGCTTACGACGAGGCCCTGGCCCTGCCCACGGAGGAATCCGCCACCATCGCCCTCCGCACCCAACAGATCATCGCCTACGAAACGGGCGTCACCCACACCATCGACCCCCTGGCGGGCAGCTACTACGTGGAGTGGCTCACCGACGAGATGGAGCGCCAGGCCATGGCCATCATCGAGGAGATCCGGCGCATGGGGGGCGTGGTGCGGGCCATCGAGGAGGGCTACTTCCTGCGGGAGCTGGCCGAGGCCAGCTACCGCTACCAGCAGGAGGTGGAGCGCAAGGAGAGGATCATCGTGGGGGTGAACGCCTTCACCGACGAGATTCCCTTGAAGGTTCCCATCCAGCTGGTGGACCCCGAGGTGGAGCGGGTGCAGGCGGAGCGCCTGGCCCGGGTACGCCGGGAACGGGACCCCAAGCGGGTGGAGGAGGCTCTTGCGGGTCTCCGGCGGGCCGCGGTGGAAGGGCAGAACACCATGCCCCACTTCGTGGAGTGCGCCCTGGCCTACTGCACCCTGGGGGAGATGATGGACGTCCTGCGGGAGGTCTACGGCACCTACCAGGAGCCAGCTTACGTTTAGGATGGGCGTATGGACAGGCGCATACGGGTGCTCATCGCTAAGCCGGGCTTAGACGGCCACGACCGCGGGGCCAAGGTGGTGGCCCGCGCCCTCAGGGACGCCGGCATGGAGGTGATCTACACGGGGCTCAGGCAAACCCCGGAGATGATCGTATCCGCGGCCATCCAGGAGGACGTGGACGCCATAGGGCTATCCATCCTCTCCGGGGCCCACATGCACTACTTCCGCGAGGTCAAACGGCTTCTGGAAGAGCAGGGGGCCTCGGACATCCTCCTCTTCGGGGGAGGGATCATTCCCGACGAGGACGTGCCCAAACTGAAGGCCCTGGGAGTGGCGGCGGTGTTCGGTCCGGGAACCAGCACCCAGGAGATCGTGGACTTCCTCCGCCAGGCGGTGCCCGAGCGCTGGCGGGCCCAGGGTTTGGCATGAAGGCCATCCAGCTCTACTACCCCCCGGAGTGGGCCCACTGCTACGGGTGCGGCTACCTGAACCCTATGGGCCTCCACCTCAGGACCTATTGGGACAAGGAGCGCAAGGAGAGCCGCACCGCCTTCACCCCAAGCCCCCACCACACCGCCATCCCCGGGTTCGTCTACGGGGGGCTTCTCGCCTCCCTGGTGGACTGCCACTCCACCGCCACCGCTGCCGCCGCCAAGGCGGACGCTGACGGGCTGGACCTGGAAACCCATCCCCTGCGCTTTGTGACCGCCAGCCTCAAGGTGGACTACCTGAAGCCCACCCCTTTGGGGCCCGAGCTGGTCTTGGTGGGCCGGGCCAAGGAGGTAAAGGGGAGGAAGGTGGTGGTGGAAACCGAACTCTACGCCAACGGGGAAGTGACCGTGCGAGGGGAAGCGGTCCTGGTGCAGATCACCGAGGGCTTCGGCCAAGGAGATACCGTTCCAACAAGGCGATAATGCGGGAAAGATCCTCGGCTTTGGGGGAAACCACCAGGGCCAGCTCCAGCCGGGCTTCCTCTAGGGTCCGTTTCATGCCCCTTGCCGTTGAACCCTTTCCTCCCTTCGCCTGTCGGGGGCCTTGGATACCCTTTCACCGGGGCCCCCATGCGGACTTTGTCCGCGTGGGGTGGCACCACCTCCTCCAGCTCCCTTCCCGGGAAGACGGTACCCAGGGCCAGGGCCTGGGACCTTTCCCAAAGCTCTCTCCTTTCCCGCTGTAGGTGCCTGACCTCCTGCCTGGCCAAGTAGAGGTTCGCCTCCAGCTGGTGGATACGGTCACGGAGGGGCTTTTCCTCCTGGCGCCTATGCCCCCTCTCCCGGCGGATCCGCTCCTCCCAATCATCCCAGTGCATGGGTTCCAGATTAATAGAAAGACCCAGCATCCCAGTGCAATCCATGCACTGGCTCCCAGAACCGGCCCTCTGGACCCTGGTTCAGGCTTTCCTGGCAAAGGACCGGGCCTCGAGGAGCCGCTCCAGGAGGAACAGCACCAGGGCCAAGGCCAGGAGATAGGGGCGCAGGGGCAAAGGAGAGGATCCAGGTCGCCCCAGGTCCTCTAGAGCCAGCAACCGCCCTTGGGAAGCCTCGGCCAGGGCCTTGAGGACCAGCTTCCCATCCCTGGGGGTCCACTCCCCGGGAAGGGGCAGGGTTAGGGGGATGCGGCGCTTCCCGTCTAAGAGCACCCCCGGTTCCCCGGCCACCACCTCGTAGCGCGCAGGTCCCGTGGGCACCAAGGGCACCTCCCTTCCCCCGCTGAGGAAAAGGGGATTCTCTAAACGGCCCAGGACCACGGCACGCACCTGGTTCTTCTCAGGGTAGGTGTAGAGGGCCAGGGCCTTTTGGCTCCCCATGAGGTAACGGGCAAGCCCCCCGAGAAAGGGGGCCGCCCCCTCCCAACCCCGCCAGGAGCGGGAAAGATCCGTGGCCAAGGCGGCCACCCGCCCCTCTCCCCTCTCCCCCAGGGCCAGCACCGCCCTGCCGTCGCTTTCCAACACCACCTCCGCCCAGGGCTCGGCCCGGGCCGGAAGGAGAACGGAAAGGGGAGGTGGGGAAAACCCCTGGGCCAAGGGATGGGGCCTGGCCTTGACGGGGAAACGGCCCTCCAGGCCCTCCCCCTGGAAAACCTCTTGCCCTTCCTTAAGGAAAAGCCGGGGAAGCTCCCCTGCGGTGGCCGCCTGGTAGTACCGGCCCCCACCCCTTTCGGCGAGGGCCTTCAGAAAGGCCCGGTCGGCGTCGGGTCCCAAGGCCACGGCGCTCACCTCGAGGCCCGGAGCCTCCGCCAGGGCCAGGATGGGGTCTTGGGGGTCGGAGATGAGGCCGTCGCTGAGCACCAGGATCCCCTTGCGCTCCACCGGCACCCCCTGCACAAGCCGCACCGCTTCCCGAAAGGCCGGCCCCAACACCGTCCCACCCCCCGCCCGCACGGAGAGAAGGAGGCTTTCTGCTTCCCGCTTGCCTTGCTCCGTCATGGGCCTAGGGGGGAAGAGCACCCGTTGGCTGGAGGAAAAGAGCACCACCCCGAGGTAGTCCTCCGGCGCTGCCGAGCGCACCAGCTCCAAGGCCCCCGCCACCGCCAGGGAAAGCTTTTCCCCCTCCATGCTCCCGGACACGTCCAGGACCAGCACCAAAGCGGCCCCCTTGCGGCCTAGGGGCTTCAGGGGGAGGTCCTCGGACAGCGCGCGGTCCCACCCGCCGAAGAAGAGCCCTTTGGCGGTGGCGGTAAAGAGGAGGCCCCCGCCCCGGCGGAGGTAGTCCCGAAGGGCCTCAGGAGCCCCCTCGGGGAGGTCTAAGACCCCAAGCCCCACCGCCACCAGGTCGGCCTCGAGGGGCAACCGGAAAGGCCCCTCCTCCACGCGAAACCCCTGGGCCTCCAGGTAACGGGCCAAGGCCGGGTCCCCCAGAACCAGGGCCTTGGGGCGGTCGGCGGGGGCGAGCCGCACCTTGGCCTCGCTCCGCCCCCAAGGGCCTTCCGCCACCGCCCGCACCTCGGCCTCCTCCGTGAGGGAGAAGGTGTAGGTGAGGCTCTTCCGGCCCTCCACCCGCAAGGAACGTTCCAGGACCCCCCCGGGCCCCTCCACCCTCAGGCGGGCCTCGGTGGGGAGGGGGGCCTCGAGGACCACCCCCACCCCCACCGTTTCCCCGTACAAGGGGTAAGGCGGGGGGACCAGCTCCACCGCCACATGGGGCTTGGGAGGCACATAGACCGCATCCAGGGGAAAGGGTGCCGGTATGGGCTCAAAAAGCCCATCGGAAACCAGCACCACCCGGGTGGGCTTAAGAGCCTCCGCCTCCTGGAAGGCTGCCTTCAGATCCGTTCCCTCTCCCAGGTCCAGCCTGCGGGCGGTGGGGGAAGGAATCCTCACCGCCCGCTCCGCAAAGGCCACATAGATCCCGTCCCTGGGGAGCCTATCCGCCAAGGCGAAAACGCTTTCCCGGGCAGAGGGCGAGAAGTCCAGAAGGTACACCACCCGCCCCGGCATGGGCCACCTGGGGTCCAGGAAGGCCAAGAAAAGCAGGATAAGGACCCCAACCCTAAGAAGCCGGAGCATAGCCTCATGCTAGAGGCTTTGGGATGCCCTGGATGGTCCAGGGCATCCCGTCAGTCCATCCAGTGCCCCAGCTTCTCCTTCTTGGCCTGGAGGTAACGTTCGTTGTGGGGGTTGTCCCCAGCCCGCAAGGGGATGCGCTCCACGATCTCGATGCCGAAGCCAGACAAAGCCTTCACCTTGCGGGGATTGTTGGTGAGAAGGCGCATCTTCCGCACCCCTAGGTCATAGAGGATCTGGGCCCCAACCCCATAGTCCCTCAGGTCCGGAGGGAACCCCAGGGCCAGGTTGGCCTCCACGGTGTCCAGGCCTTGGTCCTGCAGATGGTAGGCCCGAATCTTGTTCACCAGGCCAATCCCCCGCCCCTCTTGCCTCAGGTAGACCAAAACCCCTTTCCCCTCCTTGGAGATGCGCTCCAGAGCCAGATCCCGCTGGAAGCCGCAGTCGCACCGCAGGGAGTGCAGGGCGTCCCCGGTGAGGCACTCGGAGTGCATGCGCACCAGGATAGGTTCCTCGGGATCCCAGCCGCCCATGACCAAGGCGGCGTGCTCCTCCCCGGTGAGGGTATCCCGGTAGCCCAGGATGCGGAACTCGCCAAACCGGGTGGGCAAAAGGGCCTCCGCCTCCCGTTTCACGTAAAGGTCCCCCTTCTCTAGGCGGTAGCGGATGAGGTCAGCGATGGTGCCCACCTTGAGCCCGTGCTTCTTTGCGAAATCCAAAAGGTCGGGCAGGCGGGCCATGGTGCCATCCTCCTTGAGGATCTCGATGAGGCTTCCCACCGGCCTAAGCCCCGCCAGGCGCAAGAGGTCCACCGTGGCCTCGGTGTGCCCGGCCCGCCTCAGGACCCCACCCGGCCTGGCCACCAGGGGGAAGATGTGCCCGGGGCGCCGGAAGTCCTGGGCGGTGGCCTCAGAATCAGCCAGAAGCCTTATGGTGGCCGCCCGCTCAAAGGCGGAGATCCCCGTGGTGGTCCCCCGGGCATCCACGCTCACAGTGAAGCGGGTCCCCTGGGGATCTTGGTTCCTCTCCACCATGAGGGGCAGGTCCAGGGCCTTGGCCCGCTCCTCCGTCAAGGCCACGCAAAGGAGGCCTCGGCACTCCTTGAGCATGAAGTTCACCCACTCCGGGGTCACGTGCTCCGCCGCCATGATCAGGTCGCCCTCGTTTTCCCGGTCCTCGTCGTCCACCAGGATCACCGGGCGGCCTTGGCGGAGTTCCTCCATGAGTTCCTTAACGCTGGCCAAACCCTCCATCATTCCCCCTTAAAAGCCGCTCCAGATAGCGGGCGATGAGGTCCACTTCCAGGTTCACCCTATCCCCCACCTTTAGGTTTCCCAGGTTAGTGACCTTAAGGGTGTGGGGGATGAGGGTGACGAAGAAGTCCTGCCCCGATAAGCCCGCCACCGTGAGGGAGACGCCGTTTAGGGCCACGCTTCCCTTCTCGGCGATGTAACGGGCAAGGTCTTGGGGGGGGCGGAAGAAGTAGTCCTTGGCCCCCGGGGCATCCCGGATGGCCACCACCTCTGCCACCCCGTCCACATGCCCGGTAACGAAATGCCCCCCAAGCCGGTCCCCCACCTTAAGGGCCCTTTCCAGGTTGGGCCGGTGCCCAGGGCGCCAGGTGGGGGCGGTGCGGCGCAGAGTCTCCTGGGCCAGCTCCACCCAGAAGCCCTCCCCGTCCACCGCCACCGCGGTGAGGCAGACCCCGTCCACCGCCACCGAATCCCCCACCTCAAGGTCCGAAAGCACCTCCTGGGCGGCGATCCTGACCCTAAGGAACGGGCCTTCCCTGATCTCCACGATCTCGCCGGTTTCCTCCACCAGTCCCGTGAACATTAGCCCTCCGGATATGCCTCCAGCCAAAGGTCTTCCCCTATCCACTCCTTGCGGGCCAGCCTAAGCCCCTTGGCCTCGGCCATGTGTTCGGGGACAAACCCCTCCAGGAGGCCCCTTCCCTCTCCCAAAAGCTTGGGGGCCAGGAACAGGGCCAGCTTGTCCACCAGGCCCCTCTGCCAAAAGGCCCCGGCCAGGCGAGGCCCGCCTTCCAGCAACACCCCGTCCAAACCCTCCTCCAGGAGAAAGGCCAAGGCGGCCTCGAGGCTCACCCTCCCTCCGTCCCGGGGAAGCTCCACCACCCGGGCCCCCGCCTCCTCGAGGGCCCTAAGCCGATCCTTGGACGCCCCTTTGCCCACCAGCACGTAAACCTGGGCAGGCTCCCCCCGGGGTCCTTCCCGAAAGATGCGGGCGGTGGGGGGGGTGCGACCTTCCGTGTCCAAAACCACCTTCACCGGGTCCCTGAGGGGCGGGGGCTCCAGCATGAGGGGGAAGGGCCTGAAGTCGGGCTCCCGCACGGTAAGCCAAGGATCGTCCTTGAGGACTGTCCCCACCCCCACCATCACCACGGGAAGCCACTGGCGGTAGGCCTGGGCCACGCGCCGGCTCTCCACCGAGGACACATAGCGGGCATCCCCGCTCACGGCAGCCACCTTGCCGTCCAAGGTCAAGGCAGCCTTGAGGAGCACGAAGGGCCGGCCCTTTCTCTGCACGTGGAAGAAGACCTCGTTCTGCCCCCGGGCCTCGGCCTCCAGGAGCCCGGCCTCCACCTCCACCCCCCCGGCCCTAAGCCGTTCCAGACCACCTTGGGCCAAAGGGTTGGGGTCCCGAACCGCCGCCACCACCCGGGCCACCCCCGCTTGCAAAAGGGCCAGGGAGCAAGGAGGGGTGCGGCCAAAGTGGCTGCAGGGCTCCAGGGAAACGTAGGCCGTGGCCCCCTGGGCCAAGGCCCCCGCCTGCCTTAGGGCAAAGATCTCCGCATGGGGCTCCCCCGCCTTGGGATGGTACCCCTCCCCCACGATGCGGCCCTCCCGCACCAGCACCGCCCCCACCAGGGGGTTGGGGTGAGTATGGCCTCGAGCCCTCTCGGCCAGCTGTAGCGCCCTCCGCAGGAAACGTTCGTCCAGCTCTCGCAAAGGCCCTCCTTCTCCCATCCGGACTTTCACCGTCGGCCCCGGAATTCCACCGGGTCGGGCCCCATAGGGGCTTCGCGGGCTTTCACCGCCGGTGGGGACTTCCACCCCGCCCCGAAGGAGGTGCCAGGTGGCACCCAACCTCACTTTACACCCTAGGAAAGGGCAAAAGCTGGAAATGCGCTACCCTCGGGGCACCCTCCCGGCCCCCCTGCGCCTCCTTAACCCCCATATGGATCCTTTCCTCAGCAGGGAAGAGGCATCCAGGCATCCCAGCAGACGCTTCCACCCTGCCCTATGGGGCCAAAAGCAAATAGGGGCCTTTGCAGGCCCCTATGCCCCTTGGTGGAGGTGGGGGGAGTCGAACCCCCGTCCGAAAGTCCCTACGGCAGGCCTCTACGCGCGTAGTCCGCGTTTTGGATGTCCTCCTGGCTTGGCCCGCGGACGGGCGGCCAGGAGCAAGCCCCGTTAAGGTTCGCTGCGGACTACGGGGCGTTGCCCACAGCTAGCCGGGTTTGTGTCCCCGCGCCGGCGAGCCCCCGGCAGGGCTTCCGGGCGAGGTCGCGGGTCTAAGCCGCGAGAGCGTAAGCAGGCTTGTTGGCCTTTATTCTTTTGCGGGTTTTTACGAGGCCACCCGCACCTCGGCGCGCCACCTGCCCTCGGCGACCCCCGTCGAGACCGTTCACCCCCATGAACCTGACCGGGATCGGACCGGCAACCCTGAGTGTACTAGGCTAAAGGGGTTGTAGTCAAGGGGGTTTTGGGTGTAAACTGAGCCCAGTGCTCCCAAGGGAGGGGGGTGGGTGTAAGCCCACCCTTCCTTTGTGAAGGGAGGTTAGGGAGGTGCCTGTGGACCTTTGGCGGTTGGTGGAGGAAGCGGTGGAGCCCTTGGACCTCGAGGTCCTGGAGGTGAAGGAAGCCCCCGGGGAGGTCCTGGTCCGTCTGGAGCGCAAGGACGAAAGGCCCATAAGCGTGGCCGACCTGGAACGGGCTAGCCGGGCCATAGAGGCCGTCCTTGACCGGGTGGACCCCATTCCGGGAAGCTACCGCCTCCTGGTGGAGTCTCCCGGCCCCAAGCGCCCCCTCTTTACCCGCCGCCACTTCGAGCGCTTCCAGGGTCTAAAGGCCAAGGTGCCGGGGCCCGAGGGCTTCACCGGGCGCATCCTTCGAGTGGAAGAGGA
Source organism: Thermus tengchongensis (assembly GCF_021462405.1). NCBI lineage: Bacteria > Thermotogati > Deinococcota > Deinococci > Thermales > Thermaceae > Thermus > Thermus tengchongensis. The sequence continues at coordinate 168,604 of NZ_JAKEDU010000001.1, forward strand.
CGAGGTGGTCTTCCAGGTGGGCCAGGAGGAAAAGCGCCTGAGGATCGGCACCTTCCGCGCCAACCTTGCCGAATGGCCCGAGGAGCCCAGGTAACAGCTGAGATTCAGGGAGGAGAGATGAACCGGGAATTCATAGACGCCATGCAGCAACTGGCCTTGGAGCGGGGGGTCACCACCGAGGAGATCCTCGAGGCCTTCAAGGAAGCCCTGCGCAAGGCCTACATCAAGCGGCAAAAGGGGTACCGCAAGGAGGAGATCGAGGCGGGTAAGGGCCCAGAGGTGGACGTGTACATCGATCCCCAGACCGGCCGCATCGAGATGGTGGAGGTCCGCCGCGTGGTGGAGAAGGTGGAGGACCCCGACAAGGAAATCGCCCTCTCCGAGGCCCTCCAGTACGACCCCGAGGTCCAGGTGGGGGACGAGATGGAGTTCCCCATCGACCCCGAGGGCCTCTCCCGCATGGCCATCCAGGACCTGCGTCAGATCCTCACCCAGCGCCTCAAGGAGTCCGAGCGCAACCGCATCTACAACGAGTACAAGGACAAGGAGGGCCAGGTCCTCACCGGGGTGGTGACGCGGGTGGACAACCGGGGCAACGTCTTCGTGGAGTTGGGCCGGGGAGAGGCCTACCTCCCCAAGAGCGAACAGATCCCCACCGAGCGCTACTACCCCGGCCAGCGCCTCAAGGTGTACCTGAAGAAGGTGGACCGCTCCGCCAAAGGCCCTTCCCTGATCGTGAGCCGGGCCCACGAGAAGCTGCTGGAGCACCTCTTGAAGCAGGAGGTCCCCGAGATCGCCGAGGGCATCGTGGAGATCAAGGCCATCGCCCGCGAACCCGGCCGCCGCAGCAAGGTGGCGGTGATGACCCACAACCCCAATGTGGACCCCATCGGGGCCTGCATTGGCCACAAGGGCCAGCGCATCCAAGCGGTTTCCGCCGAGCTAGGCCGGGAGAAGGTGGACATCATCCTCTGGGCCAAGGATCCCAAGGAATTCATCCGCAACGCCCTCTCCCCCGCCCAGGTGGGTTCCATCGAGCTGGAACCCGATGGGCAGAAGGCCCGGGTCAAGGTGACCAAGGACCAGCACTCCCTGGCCATCGGCACCGGCGGGCAAAACGTGCGCCTGGCCTCCAAGCTCACGGGTTACGAGATCCACTTTGAGGAGGCGGAGATCTCCGACCTGGACGAGGCCATTCGCAAGGCCGCCCAGGAGGAAGCCGAAACCCCCAGCCGGGCCAAAGAGGAATTCGAGAAACTCTTCCGGGATCTTTCCCAGTAATGGCGAAGCATGTCCCCATCCGCATGTGCGTGGCGTGCCGCAGGAGGCGGCCCAAGGGGGAGCTTTTGCGGATCCTGCTCATGCCGGAGGGGCTTCGCCTGGACCCCACGGGAAAACTGCCGGGCAGGGGGGCTTATGTCTGCCCCGACAACCCCGAGTGCTGGACGGAAAAGAAACTCAGGCGCTTTGCCGGGAGCCGGGCGAAGGCTTTATCGGAAGCGCTCATCGCCCTTTTAGGAGGTACGGATGGCCAAAGTACGCATCTACCAGCTGGCTAAAGAGCTGGGCATGACCAGCGAGGAGCTCCTGGAGCTCCTAGACCAGATGGGAGTTCCCTACAAGTCCCACGCCTCCACCCTTTCCGAGGAGGATGCGGAGGCGGTGCGGGAACTGGTAAAAGAGCAGCGGGGCCTTCAGGAGAAGCTGGCGGAGGAGGAGCGCAGGAAAGCCCTACCCCGAAGGCCTCCCGTGGTGGTGATCATGGGCCACGTGGACCACGGGAAGACCACCCTCCTGGACTACCTGCGGAAAAGCCGCATCGCCGAGAAGGAAGCGGGGGGAATCACCCAGCACGTGGGTGCCTTTGAGGTGAAGACTCCCCAGGGCACGGTGGTTTTCATCGACACCCCGGGGCACGAGGCCTTCACCACCATAAGGCAACGGGGAGCCAAGGTGGCGGACCTCGCCGTCATCGTCATCGCTGCCGACGACGGGATCATGCCCCAAACGGACGAGGCCATCGCCCACGCCAAGGCCGCCGGGGCCAGGATCATCTTCGCCCTGAACAAGATGGACCTTCCCCAGGCCGACCCTGAGCGGGTCAAGCGCCAGCTCATGGAGCGGGGCTTTGTACCCGAAGAGTACGGCGGGGAGGCCATCGTGGTGCCCATCAGCGCCAAAACGGGCCAAGGGGTGCAGGACCTTTTGGAGATGATCCTCCTCATCGCCGAGCTGGAGGACTACCGGGCCGACCCGAACGCCGAGCCCAAAGGGGTTGTCCTCGAGTCCAAGCTGGACAAGCAAGCGGGCATTATCGCCAACATGCTGGTCCAGGAGGGCACCTTCCGGGTGGGGGATTACGTGGTGGCCGGGGAGGTCTTTGGCCGCATCCGGGCCATGATGGACGCCGACGGCAACCAGCGCAAGGAGGCGGGCCCGGGGAGCGCCGTGCAGGTTTTGGGCTTCCAGGAGCTACCCCAAGCGGGGGAGGTGGTGGAGTGGGTGCCGGACCTCGAGGCGGCCAAAGAGATCACCGAGGAGCGCAAGGAGGAGCGAAGGGCCCGGGAGGAAGCAGAGCGGGAGCGCCGCCCCAGGACCATGGCGGACCTCCTCCGCGCCCTCCAGGAGGAGGGGAAGAAGGAGGTGAACCTGATCCTGCGGGCGGACACCCAGGGCTCCCTGGAGGCCATCCAGCACATTCTGGCCAAGGAAAGCACCGAGGAGGTGAAGATCAACGTCCTCTTGGCCCAGGTGGGGGCCCCTACCGAATCCGATGTCCTCCTGGCGCAGACCGCCAACGCCGCCATTCTGGCCTTTGGGGTGAACCCACCAGGCTCGGTGAAGAAGGCGGCGGAAAGCAAGGGGGTTCTCCTCAAAACCTTCCGCATCATCTATGACCTCATCGACGAGGTCCGGTCCATGGTCAAAGGGCAGCGGGAACCCAAGTTCAAGGAGGAGGTCCTGGGCCGGGCCGAGGTGCGGGCCATCTTCCGCCTGCCCGGGGGCAAGCAGGTGGCGGGATGCATGGTCACCCAGGGCAAGGTGGTGCGCGGCGCCGAGGTGAGGGTGTTGCGCAAGGGCGAGGAAATCTGGAAGGGGAAAATGGCCAGCCTCAAGCGCTTCAAGGAGGACGTGCGGGAGGTGGCCCAGGGCTACGAGTGCGGCATCGGCCTCGAGGGGTTCGACGACTTCCAAGAAGGGGATATCATAGAGGTTTTCCAGATGGTGGAGGTGCCGGCGTAGGAGGTTCCTTGCGCTGGATCCAGCGGTCTTACTCCGGGGCCTGCCCTTCCTTAGGGCCATGGAAGATCCCAGGGAAGGCTTGGGGAAGGTTAGGGCTGGCCCTGGCCATCCTGGCCCTGGTCCTTCAAGGCCTACCTCCTTTCCCTGTGGGAAAGGGGAAGGCGGAAGCCGGGCTTCACGCCAAGGGACCTGCTTGGGTCCTTAAGGAGGACCGCCAGGGAAACGGGCTTACCCCCCTGCCCCAGGCTCCCACCCGGCCTCCCCATTTTTCCCTCCAGCCCCAGAAGAGGGAGGCCAAGCCACCCTCACGGGAAACCTCTTCCTCACCCCACCTTTACCTCCTTTATGGCCGCCTCCAGATGGATGGAGGCTAGGGCCTGGAATTTCTTCCCACGCCGGGCCATCCGGCGCACTCACATTTAGGCTCTAGGATACGGCTTCAAGCACTTCTGCTAGCGAATCGGGCACATGGGTGCCCCAAAAGGTGAAGGGTATGAATCGAAAGCTTCTCAACGGACTTCTCCTCCTAGGCCTTTTCCTCCTGGCCCTCCTCATGGTCTGGAAGCCCTGGGCTCCCGGGGAACCCAAGGTCAAGTTGGGGCTTGATCTTAAAGGAGGCCTTCGCATCGTCCTCGAGGCCGCCGTGGAAAACCCCACCCCCGACGACCTGGAAAAGGCCCGCACCGTCTTGGAAAACCGCATCAACGCCCTGGGGGTGGCCGAGCCCCTGATCCAAATCCAGGGGCAGAAGCGCATCGTGGTGGAGCTTCCCGGCCTCTCCCAGGCGGACCAGGACCGGGCCCTTAAGCTCATCGGCCAGCGGGCGGTCTTGGAGTTCCGCATCGTTAAGGAAGGGGCCACGGGCACCACCGTGGCCCAGATCAACCAGGCCCTCAGGGAAAACCCAAGGCTCAAGCGGGAAGACCTGGAAAAGGACCTCATCAAGCCCGAGGACCTGGGCCCAGCCCTTCTTACGGGCGCGGATCTGGCCGATGCCCGGGCGGTCTTCGACCAGTTCGGCCGCCCCCAGGTGGCCCTCACCTTCACCCCGGAAGGGGCCAAGAAGTTTGAGGAGGTCACCCGGGCCAACGTGGGCAAGCGGCTGGCCATCGTCCTGGACGGCAAGGTCTACACCGCCCCCGTGATCCGCCAGGCCATCACCGGGGGGCAGGCGGTGATCGAGGGGCTTTCGGGCCTCGAGGAGGCCAGCGAGATCGCCCTGGTCCTACGCTCCGGGGCCTTGCCCGTCTCCCTGGAAGTGGCGGAAATCCGCTCAATAGGCCCCACCCTGGGCCAGGACGCCATCCAGGCGGGCATCCGCTCGGCCCTCATCGGCACCCTGGCCATCTTCCTCCTCATCTTCGCCTACTACGGCTTTAGCCTTGGCCTGGTGGCCTCCTTGGGCCTCATCTACACCTCGGTCTTGATCCTGGGCCTCCTTTCGGGCCTTGGGGCCACCCTGACCCTCCCCGGCATCGCCGGCCTGGTCCTCACCCTGGGGGCGGCGGTGGACGGGAACGTCCTCTCCTTTGAGCGCATCAAGGAGGAGCTAAGGGCAGGAAAGAAGTTCCGCCAGGCCATCCCCGAGGGCTTCAAGCACTCCACCCTCACCATCCTGGACGTGAACATCGCCCACCTCCTGGCGGCAGCGGCCCTTTACCAGTACGCCACCGGGCCGGTGCGGGGCTTCGCGGTCATCCTGGCCATCGGGGTGGTGGCCAGCGTCTTCTCCAACCTGGTCTTCAGCCGCTACCTCCTGGAGCGCCTGGCGGACCGGGGGGAGATCCGCCCCCCCATGTGGCTGGTGGACCCCAGGTTCAACTTCATGGGCCCAGCCCGCTTCATCACCGCGGCCACGCTCCTCCTGGCGGCGCTGGCGGCGGGGGTGGTCTTCACCAAGGGCTTCAACTACTCCATCGACTTCACCGGGGGCACCGCCTACACCGTGCGCACAGGAACCGAGGTGGGCGTGGACACCCTGAGGCGCTTCCTGGAGGAGAAGGGCTTCCCCGCCAAGGAGGCGGTGATCACCCAGGTGCAGGCCCCCACCGCCGACTACCGGGAGTTTTCCCTGAAGCTCCCCCCCCTGCCCGACGCCAAACGGCTGGAGCTGGAGGAGCTTTTCGCCTCGGAGCTCAAGGCCACGGTCCTCACCTCGGAGACCGTGGGCCCCGCCATCGGCTCCGAGCTAAGGCGGAACGCGGTGATGGCGGTGCTGGTGGGCCTGGGCCTCATCCTCCTCTACGTGGCCTTCCGCTTTGACTGGACCTTCGGGGTGGCCAGCGTGCTGGCGGTGGCCCACGACGTGGCCATCGTGGCGGGGATGTATAGCCTTTTGGGCCTGGAGTTCTCCATCCCCACCATCGCCGCCCTCCTCACCATCGTGGGTTACTCCATCAACGACTCCATCGTGGTCTCCGACCGCATCCGGGAAAACCAGAAGCTCCTGCGGGGGGTGCCCTACCGGGAGATGGTGAACCGCTCCATCAACCAGACCCTCTCCCGCACGGTGATGACCAGCCTCACCACCCTCCTGCCCATCATCGCCCTCCTCTTCCTGGGGGGAAGCGTCTTGAGGGACTTCTCCTTGGCCATCTTCGTGGGCATCTTCGTGGGCACCTACAGCTCCATCTACGTGGTGAGCGCCCTGGTGGTGTTCTGGAAGGAACTGCGGCAAGCGCGGGCCAAGAAGGCCGCGTAGCCCCTAGCCGGGGGGGGCGGGACCTGTGCGGTCCCGCCCCCGTTGTTCTAGACTCGGGGAAAGGGGTAGGCATGGGGGATTTCAGGGGAAAGACAGCGCTCGTCACCGGAGGGGGAAGCGGCATCGGCCTGGCCATCGCCCGGGCCTTCGCCCAGAAGGGGGCCAGGGTACTGGTCCACGACGTGAAGGACGCCTCCGCCCTAGCGGCGGAACTGGGCGGGGTGTTCCTCCAGGCGGACCTAGGGGACCCTAAGGCCGTGGAGGAACTGGGAGAGCAAGCGGCCCGGTACGGCGTGGACATCCTGGTGAACAACGCCGGCTTCCAACACATCGACCCCGTGGAGGACTTTCCCTTGGAAACCTGGCAAAGGATGCTCCAGGTGATGCTCACCGCCCCCTTCCAGCTCACCAAGGCGCTCCTTCCCGGGATGAAGGCCAAGGGCTGGGGGCGTATCCTCAATATCGCCAGCGTCCACGGCCTGGTGGCAAGCCCCTTCAAGAGCGCCTACATCGCCGCCAAGCACGGCCTCATCGGCCTCACCCGAACGGTGGCCCTGGAAGCGGGGCCCTTCGGGGTCACGGTGAACGCCATCGCCCCCGCCTACGTGCGCACCCCCCTGGTGGAGAACCAGATCGCCGACCAGGCCCGCACCCTGGGCATACCGGAAAGCGAGGTGGTGGAGAAGGTCTTCCTGGCCCAGGCCGCGGTGAAGCGGCTCATCGAGCCCGAGGAGGTGGCCGAGCTCGCCCTCTTCCTGGCCTCGGAGAAGGCGGGGGCCATCACCGGCGCCGTCTTCCCCATCGACCTGGGCTGGACCGCCCGCTAGCCCCGCACGGCCCGGAGGGGGACCCCTTTCTCCTTGCCCCAGGCCTCCCACTCTTGGGCGGTCCTCCCTTGAAAGAAGGCCCGTAGCCGCTCATAAGGCGCAAGGCCGGGTTTGGCCGGGCTGAAGGCCGCCGCAAGCAACTCTGGTAGACCTGCCTCCTCACAAAACCGGGCCCAGAAATGGGGCTCCAAGGCGGCCAAGGCCACCTGCCCCTGCCGGGCAGGGTAAACCCCATAGCAAAGGACCGAGCCATCCAGAAAGGGAATCGGGGGATAGGCCACGGCCTTGACCGCTTCGGAGAGGGCCACCTCGTACACCCCGCCCCCCAGGAGAAGCCCCTTGAGGGCGGTGAGGGCCAGGGCGTAGGCCCCGGCCAGGTCGGCGAACTGGAAGGCCTGCCAGGGAAAGCGCCCGAGAAGCCCCGCCTCCGCCAAATAGGTGAGGTCATGGCCAGGGTCGGGAACATCCGGGTAACCCCGAAGCCGGGCGTAGACCAGGCGGGGGTTGACCCCAAGGAGCACCTCAGGCCCGAGGCCCATCCGCTCCATGACCCCGGGGCGGTTGGACTCCAGGAGAACGGCGGCTTCCCTTACCAGGACCAACAACCTCTCCCGATCCTTCCCCCTCTTTAGGTCAAGGGTCAGGACCTCCTTTTCCCCGTTCAAAAAGCGGTAGGCCTCCGGGGCCCAGTCCCTAAGGGGATCCCCTTGCGGAGGCTCCACCTTGACCACGGGAAAACCCAAATCCCCAAGAAGCTTTCCCGCCAAGGGCCCGGGAAGCAGCCGGGTCAGGTCCAGAACCTTACCTGGGGGCCATGCGCAGGGCGCCATCCAGGCGGATCACCTCCCCGTTCAGCATGGGGTTTTCCAGGATGTGGAGGACCAACAGGGCGTACTCTTCTGGCCGGCCCAGGCGCTTAGGGAAGGGCACCTGTTCCGCCAACGAGGCCTTGGCCTTTTCAGGAAGCCCTTGAAGAAGGGGGGTATCGAAGAGGCCTGGGGCCACGGTCACCACCCGGATGCCCCAGTCCGCCAGCTCCCGGGCAGCGGGAAGGGTGAGGCCCACCACGCCCCCCTTACTGGCGGCGTAGGCCGCCTGGCCCACCTGGCCCTCAAAGGCAGCCACGCTGGCGGTGTTCACGATGACTCCCCGCTGCCCCTCGGCGTCGGGAGGGTTCTCCCGCATGGCCCAAGCCGCCAGACGCAACACGTTGAAGGTGCCCAAGAGGTTCACCTCCACCACCTTGCGGAAGCCCTCCAGGTCGTGGGGGCCTTCTCGGCCCAAAATCTTGCGGGCCAGGCCGATCCCCGCCGCGTTCACCACGGCGAAGAGAGGAGCCTGGGAGGCCGCGAGCTCCACCGCCCGCTTGGCATCCTCCTCCCGGGCCACATCCCCCTCCAGGTACTGGAGGCCGGGAGCCTCCCCCCGCCTGAGGTCCAAGACCACCACCCTGTAGCCCCTATCCCTTAGGGCCAGGGCTGCGGCCCGTCCGAGCCCCGAGGCCCCACCCGTCACCAAGGCGCTTCGTTCCATGGTCCACCCCTAGATCCGTTGGATGATGGTGGCCGTGGCTTGGCCGTGGCCGATGCACATCACCTGCAGGCCGAACTCCCCCCCGGTGCGTTCCAGCTCGTGGAGGAGCTTGGTCATAAGGACCGCCCCCGTGGCCCCCAAGGGGTGGCCGTGGGCGATGGCCCCGCCGTTGGGGTTCACCCTCTCCGGGTCGGGGCCAAGCTCCCGCAGGAAGGCCAGGACCACGCTGGCGAAGGCCTCGTTGATCTCGATGACGTCGATGTCCTTGAGGGAAAGCCCGGCCCGCTCCAGGGCCTTCCTCGTGGCGGGGATCACCTCCAGAAGCTGCAGGGTGGGGTCCCCCGCCACCACCACCCGGGCGAGGAAGCGGGCCCGGGGGCGAAGGCCCAAGGCCTGGGCCTTCTCCCGGTCCCCCAGGAGGAGGGCCGCCGCCCCGTCGGAGATCTGGCTGGAGTTACCGGCGGTCACCACCCCGTCCTCCCGGAAGACGGGCTTCAAGGCCAGCATCCGCTCGTAGTCCACGTCGAAACGCACCCCTTCGTCGCGGTCCAGCAGGAAAGGCCTTCCCTCCCCATCCACCCCCTCCAGGGGAAGGATCTGGTCCCGGAAGCGCCCCTCCTGGATGGCCCGGGCCGCCCGCCTGTGGGAGAGGTAGCCCCACTCGTCCAGCTCCTCCCGGCAGAGGCCATACTTCTCTGCGATGCGTTCCGCGCTTTCCCCTTGGTGGACGAGCTCATAACGCCGGAAAAGGGCAGGGTTCAAGGTGTGGAAGCCGCCCCCGATGTCGGAGAACATGGGGCATCGGGTCATGCTCTCCACCCCTCCGGCGATGGCGAAGTCCAGGTCCCCGGCGGCGATGGCCTGGGCGGCGAAGTGAATGGCCTGCTGGCTGGAGCCGCACATGCGGTTTAGGCTTACCGCAGGCACCTCCTTGGGCAGGCGGGAGAGGAGGACGGCCAGCCGGCCCACGTTGGCCCCCTGCTCCCCGGTTTGGGTCACGCACCCCGTGACCACGTCCCCGATGAGGTGGGGGTCGATCCCCGTCCGCTCTAGGAGGGCATCCAAGACCCGGGCGTAAAGGGCGTCGGGCCGCCACGCCCTTAAAGCCCCGTTCCGCTTGCCGATGGGGGTGCGCACCGCTTCCAGGATCACCGGCTCTCCCATACCTTCCTCCGCACCAGTTCCCGCAGGACGATGAGCCTCTGGATCTCCGAGGTGCCCTCGTAGATCTGGAGCGCCTTGGCGTCACGGTAGAGCTTGGCCAGGGGGTACTCCTCGCTGTAGCCGTTGCCCCCGAAGACCTGGAGGGCCTCGGATACCCCCCGCACCGCGGCGTCGGCGGCAAAGGCCTTGGCCGCGGCTGCCTCCAAGGCGTTCTCCTCGCCCCGTTCCGCCAGTTCGGCAGCCTTCAAGGTGAGGAGGCGGGCGGCCTCGAGGTCTATGAAGATCTCCGAAAGCTTAAACCCCACCCCCTCATGCTCCCAAAGGGGCTTGCCGAAGGCTTCCCGCATGGCGGCGTAGGCCAGGGCCTCGTCCAAAGCCCTCTGCAAAAGCCCCACCGCCAAGGCGGCCACCATGGGCCGGGAGCGGTTGAAGACCCGCATGGCGAGCCGGAAACCCTCCCGGGCGATGAGGCCCTCCTCGGGCACAAAAACCCCTTCCAGAGCCACCTCCGCCGCCGGGGAGGCCTTCTGCCCCAGCTTGGGCAAGGGAGGCCCTACCTCCACCCCTTCCCCCCGCTCCACCAGAAAGGCGGCGATCCCCTCCCTCCCCTCCGCCACCTTGGCGAAGACCACGAGGAAGGCCGCCTCGGGGGCGTGGCTGATCCAGGTCTTCCGCCCGTAGAGGCGGTAGCCTCCCGGCACCCTTTCCGCTCGGGTGCGGAGGGCGGCCACGTCCGAACCCGCCTGGGGCTCGGTGAGGGCGTAGGCGGCCACCTCCCCCTTGAGCCGGGGAAGGAAGCCCTGGGCGTAGGGGCTTTGCGAAAGGAGGAGGGCGTCCGCCACCAGGTTGTTGAGGAGCAGGGCCGCCGCCACCCCGGTGCAGGCGTAGCCCAGCTCCTCGGCCACCAGGACCAAGGCCCTCGGCCCAAGCCCAGCTCCGCCCAGCTCCTCCGGGACCAGCAGCACGGGAAAACCCAGCTCCGCCGCCTCGCGAAAAAGCGGCCAGGGAAAACGGGCCTCCTGGTCTAGCCTTCGGGCCTCGGGAAGGATCCGCTCCCGGGCAAAGCGCCATGCCAGCTCCCGGATGGGTTTCTCCAGATCCAAGGGAACCCCCGGGGAAAGTTTACCCGGTGCAAAACCCTGGGGCAAGGGCCCTCATCTCCCCTTCTTGCGGTACATAAGCCTATCGGCCGCCTCGAGGGCCTGCAAAAGCTCCCTTTCCTCCACCGGGCTGAAACCCACAGAAACCGAGGGGAAGTGGGCATGGACCCGCGCCTCCAAGGAGGCCCCGTCCCTTAAGCCCAGGTGCAGGCCCACAAACTCGTCCCCACCCACCCGGTAAAGGGCGTCCCCCTCCCGGGCCTCCTCCCTCAAGACCTGGGCGAAACGCACCAGATGGGCATCTCCTGCCTTATGCCCCTCCCGGTCGTTCACTGCCTTAAGATCATCCAGGTCCCAAAGGGAAAGGACCAGGGAAAGCCCCTCCCGGGCGGCCAAGGCCTGCAGCCGGGGAAAGTCCCGCTCCAGGGAGCGGCGGTTGGCCAGGCCTGTGAGGGGATCGGTGAGGGCCTCGCTCTGGATGAGGCTCTGCAAAGCCTGAAGGCGCTGGATCATGGCCGCCACGCTGAGGCCGGCTATGCCGGCCAAAAGCCCCCCCGCCGCCACCAGGAAGCGGGTTTCCTCCTGGGGCCAAGGGGCGAGGAGGACATAGGCCAAGGCCAGCCAAAGCCCAGGCCAGCCGGCGAAGGCGGCAAAGGCGTAGGCGCCCACGGTGAAAAAGGCCATGACCCCAAGCCGCCAATCCTCCCCGGAAAGCCCTCTGACCACCGCCGCCGGCGGGGCCACCAGGCTCATGAGGGCGGTGAATAGGGCCACCCCCAGGTGCAGGGCTACGGCCAGACGCCCCATGCCGGTGGCCCTGGCCAGGAGGTAGGCCACGGGAAGGCTCAACCAGTAAAGGAGCGTGGCAGCGTACATCACCTGGCCCCCATACAGCACCACCACCGGGATCCACACCAAAGGGATCAGGGCCAGGCGCCAGTACAGGCGGACCAGCCCCGGCCAGATCTCAGGGGACATGCCGCATTCTATCCAGACCACCGGGCGGTTCATTTGGGGTAGGGGCCCCAAAGCGGCCAGCTTGACTTTGCCCCCTCCACCCTGGACGATGAGAAGGATGGACAGCAGGCGCATCCGCAACTTCTCCATCATCGCCCACGTGGACCACGGGAAGTCCACCCTGGCCGACCGCATCCTGCAGATGACCCACGCGGTGAGCGAGCGGGAGATGCGGGAGCAGTTTTTGGACTCCCTGGAGCTGGAGCGCGAGCGGGGCATCACCATCAAGGCCAGCGCCGTGCGGGTGGAGTACCGGGCCAAGGACGGGGAAACCTATATCTTCAACCTGATCGACACCCCGGGCCACGTGGACTTCACCTACGAGGTCTCCCGGGCCCTGGCGGCGGTGGAGGGGGTCCTTTTGGTGGTGGACGCCAGCCAGGGGGTGGAGGCGGAAACCCTGGCCAAGTTCTACATGGCCCTGGAACACGGCCATGCGATGATTCCGGTTATCAACAAGATCGACCTTCCCAACGCCAGGCCCCTGGAGGTGGCCCTCGAGGTGGAGGAGGTGCTGGGCCTCCCCGCCGACGAGGCCATCTTCGCCTCGGGGAAGACGGGGGAAGGCGTGGAGGAGATCCTCGAGGCCATCGTAAAGCGCATCCCACCCCCCAAGGGCGACCCGGAAGCGCCTCTTAAGGCCCTCATCTTTGACTCCCTTTACGACGCCTACCAGGGGGTCATCCCCTACCTCCGCCTCTTTGAGGGCCGGGTGCGCCCGGGAGACCGCATCCGCGTCTGGTCCACGGGGAAGGAGTTCGTGGTGGACAAGGTGGGGATCTTTACCCCGCAGGGGCTTGTCCCGGTGGAGGAACTCACCGCGGGAGAGGTGGGCTGGCTCACCGCCGCCATCCGCGACATCCACGACGTGCAGGTGGGGGATACCCTCACCCACGCCCAAAGGCCCACGGACGCCCCCTACCCCGGCTTCCGCCCGGCCAAGCCCGTGGTCTTCGCCGGCCTCTACCCGGTGGACTCCGGGGACTACGGCAAGCTCCGGGACGCCCTGGAAAAGCTCAAGCTCAACGATGCCGCCCTCACCTTCGAGCCGGAGACCTCCACCGCCTTGGGCTTCGGCTTCCGCTGCGGCTTCCTGGGGCTCCTCCATGCGGAGATCGTGCAGGAGCGCCTGGAGCGGGAGTTCGGCCTGGAGCTCATCGCCACCGCCCCCAGCGTGGTCTACCGGGTGCGCCTGAAAAACGGGGAGGAGGTGGAGGTGCTAAACCCCGCCGACCTCCCCGACCCCACGAAGATCGAGGAGATCCTGGAGCCCTACGTGAAGCTCGCCGTCTTTACCCCCGAGGAATTCGTGGGGGCCATCATGCAACTCGTCCAGGAAAAACGGGGCCGCCTGGTGAACATGACCTACCTTCCCGGGGAGACCAAGCGGGTGGAGCTGGTCTACGAGGTGCCCTTTGCCGAGATCCTCTACGACTTCCACGACCGCCTGAAAAGCCTCTCCCGGGGCTACGCCTCCATGGACTACGAGCAGATCGGCTACCAACCCGGGGATCTGGTCAAGGTGAGCGTCCTGGTGCACGGGGAGCCCGTGGACGCCCTCGCCTTCATCGCCCACCGGGAGAAGGCCTACCCCATGGCCCGGGCCATCGTGGATAAGTTGGCCGAGGTCATCCCCCGTCAGCTTTTTGAAGTGCCCATCCAGGCGGCCATCGGGGGCAAGATCATCGCCCGGGCCACGGTGAAGGCCCTCAGGAAGGACGTCTTGGCCAAGTGCTACGGCGGGGACGTGACCCGGAAGAAGAAGCTTCTGGAAAAGCAAAAGGAGGGAAAGAAGCGGCTCAAGGCCATCGGCAAGGTGGAGGTGCCCCAGGAGGCCTTCCTGGCGGTGCTCTCGGCGGGGCGGGATGAGCCTTAGGGCAAGGCTGGCCCTGGTCATCGCCCTTCTGGCCTTTCTGCCCAACCTGGTCCTGGCCCTCACCCTGGGCCTCGTGGGGGAAGGTCCCTGGCTGCCCTTGGTGCTTTGGCTTCTCCTCATCGCCCTGGTTTCCGGGGCGGTGGGGTACTTCCTGGCCCGAAGCCTCCTCAGGCCCCTTGAGGAGCTCACCCGCGCCCTGGCCTACCTTTCCGTCAGGGAGGGTCCGGTGAACGAGCTCAGGCTACCCGCCCCCAAGGAGCCTCCCCCCATGGAGATCGCCCTGCTCCGCGCCCGCTTCGGGGAGCTTCTTCAACGCCTCCAGCGCCTCATGGAGGCCCGGGAAGCCTTCTACGGGGCCCTGGCCCACGACCTGAAAACCCCCCTGGTTTCCGCGATCCGGGCCCTGGAGTACCTGGAAAGGGCGGACCACTTGGGCCGCGAAAAGCGGGTGGAACTCCTTTTAGCCCTGAGGCGAGAGTTAACCCAGGCCCACCTCCTGGTGGAAAACCTCCTGGCCCTCTCCCGCCTCGAGGCCCGCACCCCCCAGCGGGAAACTCTGAACCTGAGGGCCTTGGCCGAGGATCTCCTTCTGCGTTACCGGGAGGAAGGGAGAAGGCGGGGACTTGCCCTCACGGTGGAGGGGGCGGGTCTCGCCCGGGGGGAGCGGCTCCTTTTGGAAAGGGCCCTGGCCAACCTTCTGGACAACGCCCTACGGCACGCCAAGACCCAGGTGCGCATCCGGGTGGAGGAAGGGGTCCTGCAGGTGGAGGACGACGGGGAGGGGCTTCCCCTGCCCCTCGAGGCCCTGGCCCAGCCCTTCCGCCAAGGGGGCCCGAACCGGGGAAGCGCGGGGCTTGGCCTCTACACCGCCAAGCGGGTGGCTGAGGCCCACGGGGGGAGGCTTTTAACCTGCAAAGGCCCGTTGGGCGGGGCGTGTTTGCGCCTGGAACTCCCCTCGGCTAAGGAGCTTTAGTCCATAACCGGGGGGATCTGCCGCACCCAGAGGATGTAGGAGAGGTGCTCCAGGTACCTCAAGGGGACCTCGGGAAGGGGACGGTCCACCTCGAGGCTCATCATGGCCTCCCCACCCCGCTTCTTGCGGCTTACCGTGAGGTAGGCAATGTTCACCTCGTCATCGGCCAGGATGCGGGCCACCCGGGCCACCACCCCCGGGGTGTCCACGTTGCGGATCACCAGGGTGGGGGCGGCCCCGGTGATGCGCACCTCGAAGCCATCCAGGTCAAAGATGCGCACCAATCCGCCTCCCAGGGAGCTTCCCGTCACGGTGATGCGCTCCTTCTCCCCCTCCAGGACCATGCGCACGGTGTTGGGGTGCACATCCCCTAGCTCCACTACCTTGAAGGCCACCTCGAGGCCTTCTTTCTCCGCTAGGGAAAGGCTTTCCTTAAGCCTTTCGTCGTCAGGGGTAAAGCCCAGGATCCCCGCCACCAGGGCCAGGTGGGTACCGTGGCCCTTTCCCGTCTTGGCGAAGGAGCCGTGGAGGCCAAACTCCACCCGCCTGGGCCTCTCCCCCAAGAGGTGACGGGCCAGAAGGGCCAGGCGGCAGGCGCCAGCGGTGTGGCTGGAGGAAGGCCCCACCATCACCGGGCCGATCATGTCCAGTAGACCCATGCCTGTAGAATAACCCCATGCGCGCGTTCCTGACCCGGGCCATCGGCTTCCTCTTGGCCCTGGGACTCCCGGTTTTGGGCCAAAGCCTGGTGGTCCCGAAGGAGGTCCAGGCGGGAAGGCCCGTGGTCCTGGAGGGGCGGGACCTGCCCGAAGGGCGCTTCCCCCTGGTGCTGGAAGGACCCGAGGGGCAGGAAACCCTGGAGGTGGAGGCCCAGAAGGGAAGGTTCCAGCTGGAGCTACACCCCAAGGCCCCTGGGGAGTACCGCATCCGCCTTTCCCTGCCCTCCGGAGCCCTGGAAGCCCGCCTCACCGCCCTGGCTCCCACCACCCCCGAGCTGACCCAGGAAGGCCTTAAGCTCCCCTGGGGCCTCCTGCCCCTGCCCCCAGGGGACTGGCTGGGACCCTTGGTCCAGGGGGATAAGGTGTACGTGGCCCAGGGGCTTTTGGTGGTGGAGACCAGCCTGAAGGGGGAAGCCGTCTCCTTCCACTTCGCCCCGGCCCGCATCCTGGCCCTCCGTCCAGGCCCTGAGGCCCTCCTCCAAGGGGACTGGGTCCTGCCCATCCCCTTCCCCCCCTTGCCCTTTGAAGGCCATGGGGAGGACCTAAAGGCCCTAGGCACCCTCCTCCAGGCCCTTAACCCTCCTAAGCCCTGGCCTTATTTCGCCTACTGGACCCAAGACCCCGCCAGCCTCACCCCGGAGGACCTGGAGGCCTACGGCCAGGACCTGCTGGCCCGGGGCCATAGGCCGGAACTCTTCTTCGGCCAACCGGAGGTGGCCCGCATGGCGGAGGTCTCCCGCTCCCTGCGGCAAAAGGATCCCGAAAAGGCCCTCCTCCTGGCCCAGGCCCTTCTCCGCTACACCCCCCTTTTCCCGGGTTCCTTGGCCTTTTTTAAGGAAACGGCCCAGTACCTGGAGGCCCAGGGGCACCCGGCCCAGGCCTTGCGCTTCCAGGAAGCGGAGAAACTCCTTAGGACCTGGCTTCCCCCAAGGCTTTCCCTGCTTTCCCCCGCCCTTGGGACCCTGGGCCTGGCGTATTTGGCCCTTATGCTCTACCTCTTCCTCTTTTACCTGCCCGCCCAGCTAAAGGACCTGAAGCCCATCGGTGGCTACTTGGGTGGGTTCTGGCGGCACCCCCTCCTGCGCCTTCGGCACCTCCACCTGGCCTACGCCAGCCTGGGGGAACGGGTGCTGGCCCTGGCCCTCTTCCTGGCCCTCGGCCTGGGCCTCCTCCTTCAGGGACTGGACGCCCAGGTGCGCAAAGGACTTTTCGCCTCCCCCTTGGACCAAGGCACCCTCCGCACCCAAAAAGCCCAGGACTGGCTCCGCACCCTGCCCTCTACCCCCGAGGTCAAGGCGCTTCTGGGCTACGCCCTCCTTTCGGAAGCCCCCAAGGAGGCCCGGGACCTCCTGCGGGAGGCCTCCTTACCCTTTGCCCTGGCCCTTAGGGGAGACGAAACCGCCTTGGCCCAAGCCTACCGTAAGGCTCCCCTCGAGGGCCCCATCCGCACCGCCTTAGGGCTGGGCCAGGACCCCTGGGGGGCCAGGGAGCCAGGCCCCTCCGTGCGCACCCTTTATCAGGCCCTCCTCCAGGTGGAGCTAAAGCGCCTCCTGGAGGATCCCTTCCGGGGGTTCCTGCACCTCAGCACCCCCCTTCCCGAAGGGGTGAAGCCTTGGGCCTTCGTGGGCTTCTGGCTCCTCCTTCTTTACCACCTCCTCACCTTCCTCCTGCCCCGGCGCAGGACCCCGGTCCCCCCCTCCTGGGCCCTGGGGGTGCGCCTCCTGGTACCGGGAAGCCTGGGGTTCTCCGCGGGGCTGGGCCTCGTGCTTCTCCTCCTTTTCGCCTACGGGCTCCTGGCCCTCCTGGAGAGGAAGGGACCGACCCTCCTGATCCTGGCCTATGGGCTCCACCTCCTGGGGTTGGCCCTTAGCCTGAGGAGGTCCGCATGATCCTTCCTCCCATCCCCACTCCCTTTGACCGGGAAGGCCGCCTGGACGCGGAAGCCTTTCGGGAACTGGCGGAAGCCCTAGAACCCCTGGTAGACGGGCTTCTCATCTACGGCTCCAACGGGGAGGGCGTCCACCTGACCCCGGAGGAGCGGGCCCAGGGCCTGCGGGCCCTGAGCCCCAAGAAGCCCTTCCTGGTGGGCCTCATGGAGGAAACCCTGCCCCAGGCGGAGCGGGCCCTCCTGGAGGCTAAGGAAGCGGGGGCCATGGCCCTCCTGGCCACCCCGCCCCGCTACTACCACGGAAGCCTCGGGGAAGGGCTTCTCACCTACTACCAAGCCCTAGCGGACAGGATGCCCGTCTTCCTCTACCACGTGCCCCAGAACACCAAGGTGGACCTCCCCCTCCCTGCGGTGGAGGCCTTGGCGGCCCACCCGCAGGTCCTGGGCATCAAGGACTCCAGCGGGGACCTAACCCGCCTGGCCTTTTACCAGGCCCATCTGAAGGATTTCCGGGTCTTCACCGGCCACGCCCCCACCTTCCTGGGGGCCTTGGCCCTGGGCGCGGAAGGGGGCATCCTGGCCGCGGCCAACCTGGCCCCTAGGGCCTACCGGGCCCTCTTGGAAGCCTTCCGCGGGGGACGCCTGGAGGAGGCCCAAGCCCTCCAGCGGCGGCTTTTCCCCTTGGGGGACCTCCTCGCCAAGGGGGGGGTGCCCCTCCTCAAGCAGGCCCTCCGCCACCTGGGTCTGCCCGCGGGCTACCCCCGGCCGCCCTATCCTGAGGAAAGCCCCTTCTGGCCGGCCTTTTTGCCGGAGCTGGAAAGCCTGAAGGAAGAGGGGTGGATCCTATGAAGGCCTTCTTCAGAACCGGTTTTCTCCTGGTCCTTTTGGCCCTGGGGGCCTGCGCCCCCCAGACCCTCACCCCTGAGGCCCGCTTCCTGGGGGCGGAGCTACGGGGCCTGGAGCTCTCCCCGAGCCCAGCCCTCCTTCTGGGCCTTAGGGTGGCCTTCCACAACCCCAACCCCTTCCCCCTGCCCCTTTCCGCCTTGGGCGCCCGGCTCAAGGTGGGCGAGGTCGCGGTGCCCCTGGACCTCACCCTACCCCCAGGAGCGAAGGAGGAGGTGCTTCTGGTGCGGCTTATCCCGCAAAACGCCCTGAACACCGCCCAAGCCCTTCTCTCCCCGCAGGGGGTGGAGGTGGCCCTGGAAGGCCGCACCCTGGGGCGGGAGCTGACCTTCTTCCGCACCCGGGTGGCCCTACCCTTAGAGCCCCCAAGGGTGCGCCGGGCAGGGGTGAACTTCTTCCTGGAAAACCCCAACCCCCTGCCCCTCCGGGTGGAAGGGCGGCTTGTCCTCCTGGGCCAGAGCTTCCGGGTGGAGGCTGACCTGCCCGCCCGGGGGGAAGGAAGGCTTCAGGTGGTGGGCTTCCGGCCTGGGCTAGAGCGGGGTTCGGGAAGGCTGGAGCTCACCCTCGAGGTCCCAGGCTTCTTCCGCCAGACCCTGGTCCTGGCCCTTTAGAGCTTGAAGCCGAGGGGAAGGAGCTCCCCCAAGGAGCGCACCTCGTACCCCTCGGGCCCGTGCATCACCACCTCCGCCTCGGGCCCGCCGAACTCCAAGAGCACCTGGCGGCACCCCCCGCAGGGGGGAATGGGGCCTCTGGGGCTATAGATGTGCACCCGCTCCAGCCTCCTCTTCCCCGCCAGGACCATGGCCGCCACCGCGTTGCGCTCCGCGCACTGGGAGAGGGGAAAGGAGGCGTTTTCCACGTTCACCCCCAAGAACACCTCCCCCTCCGCCTCCACCAGGGCCACCACGGGAAAGCCGGAATAGGGAGCGTAGGCCCGCCCCACGTGGGCCTTCAGGATTTCCCTAACCTTCTCCATGCTCCACAAGCCTTTCCACCCGCACCCGTTCGATGCGCCTTTGGTCGGCGCTTTCCACCACGAAGCGGAAGCCCTGCCACTCCACGCTCTCCCCCACGCTGGGGATGCGCCCGAACTGCTCGTAGAGGAAGCCCGAGAGGGTGTCGTACTCCCCCTCGGGAAGCTTCACCCCTAAGGCCTCGGAGACCTCGTCCACGGGGGTCTGGGCCTGGATGGAAAAGGAGCCGTCGGGAAGCCTGCGGATAGCCAAATCCTCCGGCTCGTCGGTTTCGTCGTAGATCTCCCCCACGATCTCCTCCATCACGTCCTCGAGGGTCACCAGGCCCGCCGTGCCCCCGAACTCGTCCACCACGATGGCCATGTGCACCTTCCGGCGCCTAAGCTCCCGCAGGAGGGTCCAGGCGTCCATGTTCTCGGGCACGAAGTAGGGGGGGTGGGCGATGGAGGCCACGGTGCGCGCTTTGAGGTCCTCCTCGCAGTAGTAGTCCAGGAGGTCTTTGGCGTAAGCCACCCCCACGATGTGGTCCACGCTCTCCCGGTACACGGGCACCCGGCTGTAGCGGTGCTCGCGGAAGAGGTGGAGGAAGTCCTCCAAAGTGGCGTCGGCCTCGATGGCCACCATGTCCACCCGCGGGGTCATGATCTCCCGCACCGGGGTTTCCTCCAGCTCCAGGATGGAGTGGATCATCTCCTCCTCCTGGGCCTCGATGGTGCCGGACTCCTCCGCCCCCGCCAGGATGAGCTTGAGCTCCTGCTCGGACACCAGGGGCGTGCCCCGGGGCTCGAGGCCCAGCACCTTGAGCAGGGAAACGGAAACCAGGCTAAAGAAGCGCCCCACCGGGTAGAGGAGGACGGAGAGGAGGTAGATGGGCCAGGCGGCCACCCGGGCCAGGGGTACGGCGTGGTGCACGGCGATGGACTTGGGGGTGATCTCCCCGAAGAAAAGGATCAGGAAGGTCATGACCCCGGTGGCCACCCCCACCCCCACCGAGCCGAAGGCCCGGGTGGCCAGGTCCGTGACCAAGGCGGTGGCGGCGATGTTCACCAGGTTGTTGCCCACCAGGATGGTGGTGAGGAAGCGGGTGATGTCCTGGGCCAAGAGGCGGAAGGGCCCCCCTTGGGCTTCCGAAAGCTCCCGCACCTTCCAGGGGTAGAGGGTGGTGAAGGCGGTCTCGCTGGCGGAAAAGAAGGCGGAAAGGACCAGGAAGAGGGCCAAAAGAAAAAGGTCCCCAGGACTAGGGGCTTGGGACTGGGCCA
Organism: Thermus tengchongensis; assembly: GCF_021462405.1. Classification (NCBI taxonomy): domain Bacteria; kingdom Thermotogati; phylum Deinococcota; class Deinococci; order Thermales; family Thermaceae; genus Thermus; species Thermus tengchongensis. Next base: position 188,781 of record NZ_JAKEDU010000001.1, read on the forward strand.
GGGCTACGGTGCCGAAGGGCAAGAAGAAGAGCCACCGACTGGGAGGTCTGTCCATATCACCTTTTCGCATTGTACACCATGGGCAAGTGTGGCCCGGCCCCACCTCCTTACTTCACCTTTCTGTATAGTTGAAGGGTATGAATGGTCCGCCCCTCACCCTGGTGGAAGAGCTTTCCCGGTTGGGCTACACCCTCATGCGCCTCCTCTTTGCCCGGGCCAAGGAGGTCTTCGCTAAGGAAGGGATTTCCCCCCTGCAGGCGGAGGCGCTCCGCCTGGTGGCCGAGGGGGTGCGGCTGCCCTCGAGGCTGGCCGAGCACCTGGAGGTCCTGCCCTCCCAGGTCTCCCACCTCCTGGCCTCCTTGGAAGAAGCCGGGCTCCTGGAGCGCCACCCCGACCCCGAGGACCGGCGGCGGGTCCAGCTCCAGCTCACCCCCAAGGGAAAGGCGGTGCAAGAGCGGCTCCAGGCGGCCTGGCTGGAGGCCTACCGCCAGCACCTTAGCCGCCTGAACACCGCGGAGCTTCTGGCCTTCCGCGACCTGCTGAAAAAGCTCACGGAGGTGGAGCGTGGCTAGGCTTTGGGCCCTTCTCTTCCTCCTGGTCCCGGCCCTGGCCAGCGGCCACGCCCTAGTGCCCTTGCGGGAGCACCCCCTCCTCCGCCAGGCCCAAGCCCTTCTGGAGGCGGCGCGCAAGGGGCTGGAAGCCCAGGCCGCCCCCCTCGCCCTCAACCTCCAGGGCAACTACGCCCGGCTGGGCTACGAGTGCACCCCCGCCTCCCTCTGCCCAAGCCTCCCCGCCACGGGGGGGAGCCTCACCCTGTCCCTGGTCCTCACGCCCTTCCCCTTCGGAGAGACCGCAGACGGGCTAGCAAGGGCCCAGATCGCCTACCGCCGGGCGGAACTGGGCTACCGCAAGGCCCTCACCGCCCTGCAGGCCCAGGCGGTGGCCGCATACGGCCGTCACCGCCAGGCCCTTTTGGGGGTGGAGGCGGCAACCAAGGGCGTGGAGCTGGCGGAGAAAGCCCTGGAGGCCGCCAGAAAGCGCCAGGCCAACGCCAAGGAGCTGCGCGAGGCGGAGCTTGCTCTCCTGGAGGCGCAAAACCGCCTGGAGGAGGCCCGCCGCGGCCTGGAGCTGGCCAAGCAGGCGGCGCTAGGGCTGGTGGACCTGGAAAGGCCCCTTCCCGAGATCCCCCCGCCCAAGGGGAGCACACCCCTTGCCCTGGAGGAGGCCCGCCTAAGCGTGGCGGAGGCCGAGATCGCCTACGGGAGTGCCCTCCGCGCCCTCTTGCCCCAGGTGCAGGCCAGCTACCTCCTCTACCCTAGCGGCAACGACACCCTGGCCCTTTCCCTTTCCAGCCGCTCCCTGCAGCCCACCCTCTCCTACACCCGGCAGGACCCGGCCCGCCAGCCCACCCCGGTGCCGGGCGGGGGCAGCTACCGCACCCAGGAGGAGCTCCGGCTTTCCCTCTCCCTCACCCTCTCCCCTGGGCTCCTGGCGGCCCTGGAGGCGGCCAACCTCCAGAAGCAGGGGGCAGAGGAGGCCCTGCGGGCGGCCGAGATCCAGGCCCATCTCCAGGAGGCCAGCCTGCGCCACGCCCTTCAAGGGGCCGAGGCCGCCTTGGCCCTGGCCCAAAGGCACCTGGCCGCACAAGAGCAGGCCCTGGAGGAAACCCGAAAGCGCCTGGCCCTGGGGCTGGAAAGCCCCTTGGGCCTCCTCCAGGCTGAACTCTCGTGGATGCAGGCCCGCCTGGGCCTGGCGCAAGCGGAAAGCGAGTACCGAAACCGTCTGATGGAGCTCTACCAGTTCTACGGCGAGCTTTTACCGGAGGTAAATCCATGAAACGAGCCCTTTTGACCCTTCTCCTCCTGCTCCCCGCCCTGGCCCAGCCCCTCCCCGAGGCCCTGAAGCGGGCCCCCGAGGTGGCAGGGGTGGTCACGGCCCGTTTGGACTACGAAACCAAACAGAAAGACCTGGCCCGCACCCTCCAGGACCCCTTGCGCACCGCCTTGGCCGAGCTACAGGCGCGCCAAGCCTGGGAACTGGCCGAGGCCAAGCTCAAAAGGGCCCTGGCCCAGGCGGAAAGCGAGATCGTTTCCGCCTACACCCAGGCCTATGAAGCCCTCCTGCAGGTGGATCTGGCGGAAAAAGCCGTGGAGGTGGCCGAGCTGGGGCTCAAGGCCACGGAGATCCGCCTCAAGGGAGGTGGGGCCACCAGCCTGGACCTCCTGGAGGCGCAGAACCGCCTCCTGGAGGCCAGGAAGAACCTGGAGCTAGCCCGAAGGGGGCGGGATAGCGCCTTGGCCGCCTTGGCGAACCTGGTGGGTCCATGGAAGCCGGAAAGCGTTCAGGAACTTCCAGCTCTCCCTGAGGGTAAGGTGGTGGAGACCCTTCTTCAGGAACACGTCGACCTCCTGCAGCTGAAGCAGTCTTTGGTCCTTCTCCGCTTCCAGCGGGGTCTCTTGGACGAAAGCTTCGTTCCGAGGAAGGAAATCGAGGCCTTAGAGGACCAGATCCAAACCCTCGAGGCCAACCTGGCCAACCTGGAGCGTTCCTTAAGGGTAGGACTGGAGGCCAGGTACCGACAGCTGTCCCCCCTCCTGCAAGGGGTGAAAACAACGGAAGAGGCGTACCGGGCAGCCCAGGAGCGGTACCGGGCCGAGGAAAAACGCTTCCAAGCCGGGCTCACAAGCCGCCTCTCCCTCCTGCAGCAGGAGCTTGCCCTGAAGCAGGCGGAGCTTGCTTGGGAGCAGGCCAAGCACGCCTACCTGAAGGCCTACTACGGCCTTTTGGCCTCGAGGTGAACATGCGCCGACTCCTCCTTCTCCTACCCCTCCTCCTCTTCGCCTGCGCCCCCAAGAAGGCGGAGGCCCCTGCCCAGGAAGCCCAAGCCCCCCTGGCCCTCCAGGTGCGGGTGGTGGAGGCCAAGCGGGGCGTCCTGGAACGGGAAGTGCGGGCCTCCGGCAGCCTGCAGGCGGAACGGGACAGCCTGGTGGCCGCCGGGGCCGCAGGCCGGGTGCTCAAGACCCTCCCCGCAGGCACCCCGGTGCGGGCCGGGGAAGGGGTGGTCTACCTGGACCCCGCCCCCTTCCAGGAGGCCCTGGAAGCCGCAAGGCTCAACCTCCGCCAGGCGGAGGCCAACCTGGAGCGGGCGCGGAACCAGCTCCTGGGCAACCGGGCCGCCCTCCAGGCCCAGCTGGAGGCGGCCAAGGTGCAGCTGGAAGCCGCCAAGAGGCGCTACGAGGAAGGCCAGGCCCTCCTCCAGGCGGGCGCCTTGGCCCCCCTGGACCTCAAGGCCCTCGAGGCCCAGCTCCGCCAGGCGCAAAGCGCCTACGAGAACGCCCGGGAAGCCCTCTCCCGCCTGGAGCGGGCCGAGGACCTCAGGCTCTTGGAGCTCCAGGTGGAAGGGGCCAGGCTCCAGGTGCGTCAGGCGGAACGGAACCTCAAGGAGAGCGTGGTGCGGGCCCCCTTCGCTGGGGAGGTGGTGGAGGTCTTCGTAAAGGAAGGGGAGTTCCTGGGCACGGGTAGCCGCGCCTTCCGCCTGGCCACCACCGACCGCCTCCTGGCCAAGGTCTACCTGCCCCCGGAAAAGGCCAGCGCCCTGGGGCCGGAAACCCCCTTCACCCTGCGCCAAAACGGACAGGAGGTGGCGGCCAGGCTTCTGCGCAAGTCCGAGCTCCCGGGCCAGAACCGCCTGGTGGAGGTGGTGCTAGAGCCCCAGGGGCCCCTTCTGCCCGGCCCCGCCGAGGCCCGCTACCGGGAGCGGGTGGCGGAAGGGGTTCGCTTGCCCGCCGGCGCGGTGCGCATTCAGGAGAGCGAAGCGGTGGTCTACCGGGTGGAGGACGGCCGGGCCCGGGAAGTCCGGGTGCGGCTGGTGGCCCAGGAAGGGACCCAGGCGGTGGTGGAGGGCTTGCCCGAAGGGGCCCAGGTCATCTACCCCGTCCCCGAAGGCCTTAAGGACGGCGACCCCGTGGAGGTGCTCCCGTGAGGGAAAACCCCTTGGTGGCCTTCTTTGTGGAGCGCTTTGTCTTCGCCACGGCCATCTTCGTGGGCCTGGTGCTGGTGGGCCTGCTGCTGGGCCTGGGGCTCGGGGTGGAGCTCCTGCCCCGCTTCAGCGTGCCGGTGGTGGCGGTCTCCACCAGCTACCCCGGGGCGGGCCCGGAGGAGGTGGCGGAGCAGGTCTCCAAACCCCTGGAAGATGCCCTTTCCACCCTAAGCGGGGTGGACACCATCGGCAGCAGCTCCACCGAGGGCTTCAGCCTGGTCTTCGTCCAGTTCCAGCAGGGGGTGGACGTGGACCGGGCGGCGGTGGAGGCCAGCCAGAAGGTGGCCGCCGCCCGGGGCCAGCTCCCCAAGGACGCCTCGGCCCCCGTGGTGCAGAAGTTCGACCCCTCGGCAAGCCCCATCCTCTACCTGGCCCTCGAGGCCCCGGGGAAGGACCTCTCCCAGGTGCTCCGCTACGCGGAGCGCACCCTGAAGCCCAAGCTCCAGCTGGTGCAGGGGGTGGCGGACATCCGCCTCACCGGGGCCCCCAAGCGCTCCATCCGGGTCTACCTGGACCCGGACCGCCTGCAAGCCCTGGGGGTGGCCCCAGGGCAGGTGGCGCAAGCCCTCTCCGCCTCGGCCCTCAACCTGCCCCTGGGAAGCCTCACCGAAGGGGAGAAGCGCCTGGTCTACACCCTGCGGAGCACCCCGGCCACGGCAGGGGAGGTGGCAGACCTCCTCCTGGACCCCTCCCGTGGCCTTAGGGTGCGGGACGTGGCCCGGGTGGAGGAACGGGCCGAGGAGCCCACCACCCTAAACCGCCTGAATGGCCGCCCCGCCGTGCTCCTGGCGGTGGTGAAAACCCCCGACTCCAACGCCGTGGCCGTGGCCGACGGGGTAAAGCGGGCCCTTTCCGAGATCCGCTTCCCCCAAGGCTACCGGGCGGAGGTGGCCCTGGACACCACCCGCTTCATCCGCGCCGCGGTGGAGGACACGGTGCGGGAGGCCTTTTTAGCGGCCCTGGCCGTTTCCCTCGTGGTCTTGGTCTTCCTGGGGAAGCTCAACTCCGTGTTCTCCGTGATCCTGGCCATCCCCATCACCCTCTCCGGGGCTATCCTCCTCTTCGGCGTTTTAGGCTTCACCTACAACCTCATCAGCCTTCTCGCCCTCACCGTGGCGGTGGGCATCGTGGTGGATGACTCCATCGTGGTGGCGGAGAACATTGACCGCTACCGCCGGATGGGCTTTGGCCCAAAAGAGGCCGTTCTCAAAGGGGCATCCGAGGTGAGCGTGGCGGTGGCCGCGGCCACCTTGAGCCTCCTTGCGGTTTTCCTCCCCATCAGCTTCCTCCCGGGTCTCATCGGGCAGATCTTCCAGCAGTTTGGCCTGGGCATGGCGGCGGCCATCGCGGTGAGCTGGCTGGAGGCCCTCCTCTTCCTCACCGTGCGCCTCGCCTACTTCCCCGACCCCGAGCCCCCAACGCTCAAGGAAGCCTTCCGTTCCCTAAACCTCCTCCCCCAGGACCTCCGCTTCGCCTACCGCAGGGGCTTCCGCACCCCTTTAGGGCTGTTGCTGGGGGGCATGACGGCCTTCCTGCTTTGGCGGCAGGGGCCGCTGTACCTGCTCCTCCTGCCCCTTTACCCAGCCCTCCTGGGGCTCCTGCGGTACCTGGGGCGTTTCCTCTTGGACCTGGCTGGGGCCGCCACCCGCCTCCTTCACGGCCTGGCGGAGGCGGGCCTGAGCCGCCTCACGGAGGCCTACGCCCGCAGCCTGGCCGGCGCCCTGAGGCGCCCCGGCCTGGTCCTTGGGATTGCGGGCCTCGCTTTCTTCTCCATCTTCCCCATCCTGCCCAAGATCCCCTTCAACTTCACCCCCCGCTCCGACACCGGGGTGCTCACCGCCACCCTGCTCCTGCCCAAGGACACGCCCCTGGCGGTGGCGGACCGGGCGGCGCGGACCCTCGAGGCCTATTTCCTCACCCACCCCGCCGTGCTCCGGGTGGTGACCACCGTGGGGGCCAGCGCGGTGGGCGGGGCCCAGGTGGGAGACCCCAGCCGGGTCCAGCTCCAGATCGTCCTCAAGCCCAAAGGGGAACGGCAGGACATTTTCACCCTCACCGAGGCCTTCAACCGGGAGGGAAAAGCCCTTCTGAAGGACTTTCCCGGGGCCGACCTCCGGGTGCTGGCCCAGACGGGCCCCGAAGCTGGGGACGCCGATCTGCAGTTCTTCGTCACCAGTCCCGACCGGGCGCTTTTGGAGAAGCGGGCGCAGGCCATCACCGCCCTCATTGCCGAGAAGCCCTACGTGATGAACGTGAAGAGCACCCTCGAGGCCACCCAGCGGGAGCGGGTCTTCGTCCCCGACCCGGCCAGGCTCGCCGGGACCGGCCTCACCCCCGCGGACCTGGCCCAGGCCCTGAGGCTCTACCTCTCCGGTACCCAGGCGGCCACCGCCCGGCGCTCGGGAGAGGAGTTCCCCGTGGTGGTCCAGGCCGACCCCCTGCGCCTGGGAAACGAGGCCAACCTCCTTTCCCTCCCCGTCTACGCCCCGGCCCTGCAGGCCTTCCTGCCCCTAGGGAGCCTCGGGCGGTTCGTGGAGCGGCCCGGACCCACCCTGATCTCGAGGCGCAACCAAGCCTACGCCGCCGGGATCAACATCAACCTCAAGCCCGACGCCCCTGGGAGCTTCCAGATCCAACGGGAGCTGGAAACGGAGCTTAGGGAAAAAGGCCTCTTGGGCGACGGGGTGGAGCTCATCGCCACCGGCCTGGGCTCCTTCACCGGGGAGCTGGCCCGGCTGGCCCCCCTGGCCTTCCTCCTGGCCCTGGTCCTCAACTATCTGGTCATCGCCAGCCAGTTCAACGCCTGGCGCTACCCCCTCTACCTCCTCCTCCCCGTGCCCCTGGCCCTGGTGGGGGCCTTCTGGCTCACCTACCTACTGGGTACCGGCCTGGACGTGATCAGCGTCCTGGGCGTGGTGATGCTCATCGGGCTGGTGACCAAAAACGCCATCCTCCTTTTGGACTTCGCCGTGAAGCGCATGCGGGAAATGCCCCTGAAGAATGCCCTGGTGGAGGCGGCTAGGCTCCGCCTAAGGCCCATCCTCATGACCACCCTCACCGTGCTCATCATCAGCCTGCCCCTCCTTCTGGGCACGGGAGAAGGAGCGGAGTACCGCAAGCCCCTCGGCGTCATCATCCTGGGGGGGCTTCTCTCCTCCACCCTGCTTACCCTCTTCGTGGTGCCCGCGGCCTTTTATGCCTTTGAACGGCGGCGGGCCCAAGAACCCGTCCTGAGGTGAAGCGTGAGCGCCAAGAAGCTCCTCTTCCTCTTCCTGGCCGCGGCCCTGCTCCTGGGTGGGGCGGTGGTAGGGGTGGCCTTTTACTTCCTCCGACCCCTGAAGGCCGAGAGGGTAGCCCTGGAAGCCCTCGCCCGCCCTAGCCTCACCCTGCGGGAAGCCCCCTACGGCCTGGAGCTCGTCCCCAAGGCCTCCAAGGCCCTTTTGGCCTTCTACCCCGGTGCCCGGGTGGAGCCTTTGGCCTACGCCCCGGTCCTGGCCCCCGTGGCGGAGGCTGGGTACCTGGTGGTCCTCCTGAAGGTGCCCTCCGGCATCGCCCTCCTGGGAAAGGAGCGGGCTCTGGAGGCGCAGGCCGCCCACCCTAACCTCCCCCTGGTGGTGGGGGGGCACAGCCTGGGCGGCGTGGCGGCGGCGGAGGTGGCCGCCCGGGAAGGGCTTCCCCTGGTCCTCTTCGCCAGCTACCCCGAGGCCGACCTCTCCGGGCAGAGCCTCCCCACCCTGGCCCTCTACGGCACGGAGGACGGCCTCCTCCCCCCGGAGGAAGCCCGGGAAAAGGCCAAGCGCCTCCCCCGGGGAGCCCGGGTGGTCTTCCTGGAGGGACTGAACCACGCGGGCTTTGGGGCCTACGGCCCGCAGAAGGGGGACCGGCCTGCCACCCGACCCAGGGAGGCCCTCTGGCAGGAAATCAGCCAGGAGGTCCTTCTCTTCCTGGAGGGCCTGGGGTGGGACACCCCGCCCCCGCCCCAGGCCCTACGCTAAGGATAGGGAGCACACCCACGAGCGGGTTCTGCAAGCCATGCGGGAAAACCTGGGGGAGGGCCTTCCCAAGGCCATTCCCCTCCTGGCCGAGAAAGCCCCGGGCCTCCTTTTGGAGCACGGGCGGAGCTGGACCTTCGCCATGCCGGAGAAGGGAGCCTTGGACGAAAGGACCCGCACCCTCATCCTCCTGGGCATCGCCCTGGCCACGGGTTCGGAAAGCTGCGTCAAGGCCATGAGCCACCGGGCCAAGCGCCTGGGCATTTCCAAGGAGGCCCTTCTGGAAACCCTGAAGATCGCCCGGCAGGCCCAGGCCAACGCCGTCTTGGGCCACGCCACCCCCCTTTTGGAAGTGCTATAGTGGGAAAAGCCGGGGCGGGCGCCCCCCCTCGGGAAACTTCCCCCAACAACCGAGCCCAGCTTAGCCCTTTGCCCTTCGGGGGAAGGGAAAGGAGTGGACATGAAGGACAGCTTTAAAGCCCTGAAGACCCTCGAGACCGCCAGCGGCACCTACGGCTACTTTGACCTTAGCGAGCTGGAGCGGCAGGGTGTGGCGGAGGTCAGCCGCCTACCCTTCTCCATCCGGGTCATGCTGGAAAGCCTCCTCAGAAACGAGGACGGCTACCAGGTGACCCGGGAGGACATCGAGGCCCTGGCCCGCTGGCAACCGGAGCCCGGGGAGATCAACGTGCCCCTGAAGCTGGCCCGGGTCATCCTCCAGGACTTCACCGGGGTGCCGGCGGTGGTGGACCTGGCCGCCATGCGGGATGCCGTGGCCGAGCGGGGTGGGGACCCCAAGCGCATCAACCCCGTGGTCCCCGCCGACCTGGTCATCGACCACTCGGTGCAGGTGGATGCCTTCGGCACCGCTTACGCCTTCTTCTACAACGTGGAGAAGGAGTACGAGCGGAACAAAGAGCGCTACCTGCTCCTCAAGTGGGCCCAAGGGGCCCTGGAAAACTTCCGCGTGGTACCCCCGGGCACCGGCATCGTCCACCAGGTGAACCTGGAGTACCTGGCCAAGGTGGTGATGACCAAGGAGGAAGGAGGCCTCACCCTAGCCTTCCCCGATAGCCTGGTGGGCACCGACAGCCACACCACCATGGTCAATGGCCTTGGGGTTCTGGGCTGGGGCGTGGGGGGCATCGAGGCCGAGGCGGTCATGCTGGGCCAGCCCTACTACATGCTGGCCCCCAAGGTGGTGGGCTTCAAGCTCTACGGGGAGCTTCCCGAAGGGGCCACCGCCACCGATCTGGTCCTCACCATCACCGAGATTCTCCGTAAGCACGGGGTGGTGGGCAAGTTCGTGGAGTTCTACGGCCCCGGGGTGGCCAAGCTCTCCCTGGCCGACCGGGCCACCATCGCCAACATGGCCCCCGAGTACGGGGCCACCATGGGCTTCTTCCCCGTGGACGAGGAAACCCTCAACTACCTGAGGCTGACGGGCCGCCCGGAGGAGCTCATCGCGCTGGTGGAGGCCTACACCAAGGCCAACGGGCTTTTCCGCACGCCTGAGGCAGAGGAACGGGTGCGCTACTCCGAGTACCTGGAGCTGGACCTCGCCACGGTGGAACCCTCCCTAGCCGGCCCCAAGCGGCCCCAGGACCGGGTGCCCCTCAAGGAGGTGAAGGGGAGCTTCCTGGCCCACCTCACCAAGCCGGTGAAGGAGCGGGGCTTCGGCCTCACCCAGGACCAGCTTTCCAAAAAGGTGCTGGTCAAGCGCCAGGACGAGGAGTTTGAGCTCACCCACGGCTCGGTGGTCATCGCCGCCATCACCAGCTGCACCAACACCTCCAACCCCACGGTGATGCTGGGCGCGGGGCTTTTGGCCAAGAAGGCGGTGGAGGCGGGGCTGGACACCAAGCCCTGGGTGAAGAGCTCCCTGGCCCCGGGCTCCAAGGTGGTGACCGACTACCTCGAGGCCAGCGGCCTCCTCCCCTTCCTCGAGGCCCTCCGCTTCCACGTGGTGGGCTACGGCTGCACCACCTGCATCGGCAACTCCGGCCCCCTCCCGGAGGACATCGCCCGCGCGGTGGAGGAAGGCGACCTGGTGGTGGCCGCGGTCCTCTCCGGCAACCGCAACTTTGAGGGGCGCATCAACCCCCACGTGAAGGCCAACTACCTGGCGAGCCCCATGCTGGTGGTGGCCTACGCCCTGGCGGGGCGCATGGATATCGACTTCACCAGCGAGCCCCTGGGCTTTGACCCCAACGGCAAGCCCGTCTTCCTCAGGGACATCTGGCCCTCCATGGAGGAGATCCGGGAGGCCATCGGGAAAACCTTGGATCCGGAGCTCTTCAAGAAGGAGTACAGCAAGGTCTTCGAGGGGGACGAGCGCTGGCAGGCCCTCCCCGCCCCCAAAGGGGAGCGCTACCGCTGGGATCCTGAAAGCACCTACATCCAGAACCCGCCCTTCTTCGAGGAGCTGGGCCGGCGCCAGGTGGGGGACATCCGGGGGGCCAGGGTGCTTCTGGTCCTGGGGGACTCGGTGACCACCGACCACATCTCCCCCGCCGGGGCCATCCCCGTGAAGAGCCCCGCGGGCCAGTACCTCCTGGCCAAAGGGGTTAAGCCCGAGGACTTCAACTCCTACGGCTCCCGCCGGGGGAACCACGAGGTGATGATGCGGGGCACCTTTGCCAACATCCGCATTAAGAACCTCATGCTGGATGGGGTGGAAGGCGGCTACGCCAAGAAGCTCCCGGAGGGAGAGGTGGACTTCGTCTACAACGTGGCCATGCGTTACAAGGCCGAAGGGACGCCCCTTCTGGTCATCGCCGGCAAGGAGTACGGCACCGGCTCTAGCCGCGACTGGGCCGCCAAGGGCACCTACCTCCTGGGGGTGAAGGCGGTGCTGGCCGAGAGCTTCGAGCGCATCCACCGCTCCAACCTGGTGGGGATGGGCGTCCTGCCCCTGGAGTTCCTCCCTGGGGAGAACCGGGAAACCCTGGGCCTCACCGGGTACGAGGTCTACGACATCCTGGGCCTTGAGGACCTCTTCCCCCGGAAGCGGGTGGAGGTGGTGGCCAGGAGGGAGGACGGCTCCGAAATCCGCTTCCAGGCCATCGCCCGTCTGGACACGAAGGTGGAGGTGGACTACTACCAGAACGGGGGCATCCTGCAGACGGTGCTCCTCAACCTCCTGAAGGAGGCCAAGGCCCAGTAGGCCAAGCGGCAGGAGGCCCCGGGGAAACCCCGGGGCCCTTGCCCACGCCGCCCCTCTATGGGGCCCCCACCCTAGCCACGCCAGGGTGGGGTGGTATTAAAGGCCCGCCCCGATTTCCAGGTGCGGGTTGGGACGCCCGCCCTCGGCCTCAGCCTCCCGGGCCTCGATCTTGCCCTTGATGCGCTTGAGGCGGAAAGTGTCCTCCCGTTCCCGTTGCTCCAGGACCTGCTGGATGAAGCGGATCTGCGAGCGGATGCCGGGGATGACCACTTGCTCCAGGGCGTTCACCCGGCGGGTGGTCTTCTTGATCTCCTCGCCGATCTTCTTGAGGCGGGTTTCCGTGTTGGCCACCTGGATCAAGGCCTCGGCGTAGCGGCGAAAGGCCCGGGCGGCTTCCAAGGTATAGGCCGGGGTGCCCACCGGGGAGAGCAAGGCCCCATCGGGGAAGGTGGCCTTGAGCCTCGGCACCTTGCTCCCCCAGACGTTTTCCACCTGAGCCTCCACCCCCTCGAGGGGCCTCACCCCCAAGGCCGCAACGGAAACGCTCTCCGGCCCGTCAAATGCCTGGGCGAGAAGCAAGGCCCCATAGGCTTCCTGGGCCGCCTGGTTCAGGGCCTTGCGGGCCTCGAGGGCCTCCTTGACCAGCCCGAAGAACTCGGCCACCAGGGCGTCCCGCTTCTTCTTGAGGAGGTCCACCCCCTTCTGCGCCAGGCGCATCTGGCTGCGCCGTTGCAGAAGGTTCATGCGGGTGGGGCTTACCTGGCTCATCTAACCTCCTTAGTCCAGGGCTTGCGGAGCACCCCAGATCTCCTCCAGCTTCTGCCCGTAGTACTTGCCGATGTGGTCGCGGGAGATCCGCTTAAGCTCTCCCTGGGGCAGCATGGAAAGCAGGGCCCAGGCGATCTGCAGGCTCTCCTCGATGGAGCGGTTCTGCTGGCCCTGGTTGATGAAGTGCCGCTCAAAGGCGTCGGCGAACTGCAAGTAACGGCGGTCGTTCTCCGTGAGGGCGTCCTCGCCGATGATGGCCACCAGCTTGCGGATGTCCACCCCGTTGGCGTAGGCGGAGTAGAGCTGGTCGGACACCTGCTTGTGGTCCTCCCGGGTCTTGCCCTTGCCCACCCCGTTGTTCATGAGCCGGGAAAGGGAGGGCAGGGGGTCGATGGGCGGGTAGATGCCCTTGCGGTGGAGCTCCCGGGAGAGCTGGATCTGCCCCTCGGTGATGTAGCCGGTGAGGTCGGGGATGGGGTGGGTGCGGTCGTCGTCGGGCATGGAGAGGATGGGGATCTGGGTTACCGAGCCCTTCTTGCCCACCACCACCCCAGCGCGCTCGTAGATGGTGGCCAGGTCGGTGTACATGTAACCGGGGTAGCCACGCCGCCCGGGGATCTCCTCGCGGCTCGCCCCGATCTCCCGCAGGGCCTCGCAGTAGTTGGTCATGTCCGTGAGGATGACCAGCACGTGGTAGTCGTGCTCGAAGGCCAGGTACTCGGCCACGGTGAGGGCCATGCGGGGGGTGAGAAGGCGCTCGATGGTGGGGTCGTCCGCCTTGTTGAGGAAGAGGACGGAGCGGCTAAGGGCCCCCGTGCGCTCGAACTCCTGGATGAAGTAGGAGAGCTCCCGCTGGGTGATGCCCATGGCGGCGAAGACCACGGCGAAGGGCTCCTCCTTCTCCCCTTCCCCGGAGAGATCGGGGCGCACCGTGGCCTGGCGGGCGATCTGGGCAGCGATCTCGTTGGCGGGAAGGCCCGAGCCGGAGAAGATGGGAAGCTTCTGCCCCCGCACCAGGGTGTTCATCACGTCGATGGTGGAAATGCCGGTCTGGATGAACTCCTCGGGCTTCCTCCGGGCCACGGGGTTCAGGGGCAGGCCCACGATGGGAAGCCGCTTCTCTGGGGTAATGGGGGGCAGGCCGTCGATGGGCTTGCCGATCCCGTTGAAGCGCCGCCCCAGCATCTCCTTGGAAACCCCAAGCCGGGCCACGTCCTCCACCAGGCTTACGCTGGTGGTGGCCAGGTCCAGCCCCGTGGTCTCCTCAAACACCTGGATGACCGCGTATTCCTCGGAAACCTCGATCACCTGGCCGCCCCGCACCCGGCCCGTGCCGTCCCTGATTTCCACGATGGCGCCGTAGGCCAGGTCCTTGGCGTTCTCCACGAAGAGGAGAGGCCCCGAGATGTAGGTGATGCCCGTGTATTCCTTCTTAAGAAGATCCATCCTTCCCTCCCCTAGGCCAAGGCCTTGAAGGCTCCCTCGATCTCCTTCATGGTTTCCTCAAAGTAGCGGGGGAAGTCCTGCTCGCTCACGTAGCGGGCCCGGCCGATGCGCTCGATCACCGGAAGCTGCAGGATCTCGTCCACGGTAACCCCTCGCCGGATGGCCGCCTCCGCCTCCTTGTACAGACCCAGGATCATCTTCATGATGCCGTAGGCCTTCCCCATGGAGCAGTAGGCGTCGATCTCGTGGTAGGCGTTCTGCTGCAAGAAGTCCTCGCGGATGATGCGCCCCACCTCGATGACCAGGCGCTCGGCGTCCTGCAGCGCATCGGGACCCACCAGCTGCACGATCTCCTGCAGGCCCGCCTCCCTCTGCAGGAGCTCGGAGATGGCGTCGCGAAGCTCCGGATAGTCAGGGGCCACGTGCTCCCGGTACCAGGGGTCCAGGGCCGAGGTGAAGAGGGAGTAGGACCCGTTCCAGTTGATGGCCGGGAAGTGGCGGCGGAAGGCCAGGGAGGCATCCAGCCGCCAGAAGGCCCCCACGATGCGCAGGGTGGACTGGGTGACGGGCTCGGACATGTCGCCGCCGGGAGGGGAAACGGCCCCCACGATGGTGATGGCTCCCTCCTCGCCCCCCAGGGTGATCACCTTCCCCGAGCGCTCGTAGAAGGCGGCCAGCCGGGCGGCCAGGTAGGGGGGGTAACCCTCCTCCGCGGGCATCTCCTCCAGGCGGCTAGAGATCTCCCGCAGGGCCTCGGCCCAGCGGCTGGTGGAGTCGGCCATGAGGGCCACGGAGAAGCCCTGGTCGCGGAAGTACTCGGCGATGGTCACCCCCACGTAAATGCTGGCCTCGCGGGCGGCCACGGGCATGTTGGAGGTGTTGGCGATGAGCACCGTGCGGTGCATCAGAGGCCCCCCGGTCTTGGGGTCGGTGAGCTCGGGGAACTCCACCAACACATCCGTCATCTCGTTGCCCCGCTCCCCGCAGCCCACGTAGACCACCACGTCGGCGTTGGACCACTTGGCCAGGGACTGCTGGGTCACCGTCTTCCCGCTGCCAAAGGGCCCGGGGATGGCCGCGGTGCCCCCCATGGCCACGGGGAAGAGGACGTCCAGGATGCGCATGCCCGTGAGGAAGGGGGTGTTGGGGTCGAGCTTCCTCTGCACGGGCCGGGCGCGGCGCACGGGCCAGGTGTGGTACATCCGGAGCTCGGTGCCGTCCTCTAGGACCACCACCGGCTCCTCCACCGTGTACTCCCCAGCGGGCTTCACCTCCTTGACCCGGCCCTTCACGTCCGGGGGCACCAGGATCTTGTGGGTGAAGTTGAACTCCGGGACCGTGCCCAGGACCATGCCCCCCCGCACCTCATCCCCCGGCTTGACCTTTGGGGTCCAGGCCCACTTTTTCTCCCGGTCCAGGGCATGGACCACCACGCCCCGGGTGATGTAGATGCCGGTCCTCTCCCGGATACGCTCTAATGGGCGCTGGATGCCGTCGTAGATCCCATTCAGCATCCCCGGGCCCAGCTCCACCGCCAGGGGAAGCCCCGTGGACACCACGGGCTCGCCTACCTTAAGGCCAGAGGTGTCCTCGTAGACCTGGACGAAGGCGGTGTCCCCGTCCAGGCGGATGATCTCCCCCACCAGGCCCTCGTGGCCCACCTTGCAGATATCGTACATGCGGGCCCCGGTCATGCCCTTGGCGATCACTGCCGGGCCCGCAATCTTCTGGATCACGCCCTGGATCATCGTCCCTCCATTCTACAGCTTGATGTCAAAGCCTATGGTCCTCTTGACCAGCTCCCGCATGTACCCCTCCACATCGGGGTTCTGGAAGGCTTCCTTCAACCCAGCTATGGGCAGGAGCACGGGAAGGTCCTTGCCCCGCATGAGCCGCTCCACCGCCTTTTCCGGCTCCGGCAAAAGCCCCTGGTCCACGGCCACCAGGGCGTACCCCCCGGCCTGAACCAGGTTTTCCAGCCGGGCCCGGGCCTCCTCCGCCGAGGCAGCGGCGTAGGCCTCGAGGCCCGCCAACCTAAACCCCTGCGCCGCCTCAGGGTCAGCGATCACCGCGATCTTCATGGGCAGACCACCTCCTCCTCCACCTGGGCCCGGGGAAGGCCGAAGTAGGCCCGCCTGGCCAGAAGCCTAAGCCGCACGGCCTCCCACTCCCGCTCCTTCACATAGGCCAGCACCAATCCCACGCCCAGCGGGTCGGAGGCTCCCTTTCTGGCCTCCTTCAGGAGGAGGCACCTGAGCCGCCTTTCCAGGGCCCTGAGGTCCCGCACGCCTGCCAAAGGGGCGAAGGGGGTGCCCGAAAGCTCGTCCAATACGGCGTAATCCCCCTCGAGAAGCCGGGCGAAGCGGACCCTGTCCACGAACCGCCCACCCCGTACGAAGACGGTTTCCACCTGCACATCCTGCCCCTGGAGCTTGAAGGCGGTGCGCAGGTTCTCCGCATCCACCTCGAGGGCCAGGTAATCCCTCAAGGCCGTCTCCTCCAGGGCCTTGGAGGCCTTGGCCACCCCTTCAAAGAAGCGCTTGGCCAAAAGGGCCTCCATGCGCGCCAGGTCCTGGGTTTCCCGGAGAACCGCCCTCAAGGACCGGGCCAGGGGATGGCCGGGCACGGAAAGCACCTGGGCCATCCCCGCCGCATCCTGGGCCTCGTAGGCCTGCCGCCAAAGGGCCTCCTTTAAGGTACCCGGGAGAAGCACCACCTCTTCAAAGGGCTTCCCCGTGGCCTTGGCCCGGAGGACAGCCTGGAGGTTGGTGAGATCGTTCCTGAGGAGGAGAAGCCGCACCGCCTCCCGAGCCTCCCCCGTGACCAACCCCGCCAGGTCCCCCACCAACCGGGCCTGGGTGAGGGCTACGGCCCGGTCCACCTCGGGAAGGCCTTGGCCGGCCAGGTCCTGGCCGTAGACGCTTTCGGAAAGTAGACGCAGGAAATCGGGATAGGAAAGGTCCAAGGCCTCCTGGAAGAAGCTCTCCTTGAGGAGGGTGCTCCTCCTGGCCCGCACCCGGGCGTTTAGGTAGCCGAAGTCGTCCGCCATGTCCTAGCCCCACACCACCTGGGCCACCTTGGAGGAAAGGGCATCCCAGGCCCGTTCCAGACGGCTTAACAGGGCGTTCTCCACCTGGGTCCTGCCCCCCTTGCCGATGGCCCTCACCCCAAGGCGCAAGACAGGGTCGGCCCTAAGCTCCAGGCCCCGCTCCCGCGCCAGACCCTCGAGGTGAGGAAGGTTGTCCGGATGGGAGGCCAGGGCCTCGGGCTCGCCCAAGGCCGCAAGGGCCTCCTCGGCCAGTTTCCGCAACACCTGAGGCCAGTCGGGGCTATCCGGCAAAGCCCTGAGGGCCTCCTCCACCTTGGCCTTCACCTGGGAGAGCACCTCCCCCTTGGCCTCGGTACGGGCTGTGGCCAGGAGGAGTTCCCCGGCGCTTTCTGTCCGGCGGAGGGCGGCCTGCAGGCTGGCCTCGAGGGCCCTCTTCCGGGCGCTGAGGAGCGCTTCCGCCTTGGAACGGGCCTCAGCCACCACCGCCTCCGCCTTGGCCCGGGCCTCCCCCAGGAGGGCCTGGATCTCCGCCTCCACCTCCTGGCTCAAAATCGCTTCCAGTTTGGACATCTTCCCTCCTTGGGAAAAGGCCCCACCCCAAGTGGGGCAGGGCCAAAGCGCTCGCTTAGAGCTTGCCGTTCAGGATGAAGGCGATGAGGAGGCCGAAGATCACCAGGGTTTCGGGCAGGAGGAGGAAGATCAGGGCGGTACCAAAGTTGCTCCGGTCCTCGGCGATGGCCCCCACGCCCGCCGCACCGATGCGGGCCTGGGCCACGCCGGTGCCCAAAGCCGCCAAGCCCACCGCCAGGCCCATCCCCACGGCGATAAGGCCTCGGTCCAGGCCCCCGGAGGCCGCCTCTTCCGCCGCAAAAGCCAGAGCGCCGAAAACCGCCACCAGAACCGTAACCAGAAGCTTCTTCATCTCTTTCCCTCCCTAAAGCGTCTCGCGGACGCTCTTGAACGGCCGGTAAGGCCTGCCGTTCTCCTCGTAGAAACCGAACTTGGTGAAGAACTCCACCCAGATAAGACGGATGGGCTGGAGCATGTGGCCCAGGGTGGTGAGAAGCAGGATCAGGAGATGCAAAACCCCTGCCACCCCAATGCCCAGAAGCACGCCCAGAAGCCCGATCCGCTCCGCCAGGGCAAAGCCCACATCGGTGAGAAGACCCGCCAGGATACCCCCAGCAGCCCCCACCGCGTAGATACGGATGTGGGAGAGGATGTGCCCCGCCTGGGTGAAGATCTCCGGGATCATGAGCCACATTCGGCTCATAAGAACCGCAAGCAAGAACACGCCAAAGCCCAGGTACATGAGCACGGAAAGCCAGCCGGCCTGGAGGTTCCCCAGGTAGGAGGCCGCCAGGGCCAGGATGCCCACCAAGCCCCCCAGGTACCCCACGCCCTCCCAGAAGTGGCCCATGTGGTGGTGCTTCAGACCCAGGTAGGCCCTCAAGGCCAGGCCCCAGAAGACCATGACCACCCCGAAGGCCACGGAAAGGAGGATGAGCAGGTTGGCGGTCTTGGCCGTGTCGATGCGGGGAATGAGGATGGGGATGAGACCCGGGTGCTCGGGGGTGCCGAACACCCCTAGGTGCTCCAGGAAGGTGCCGAAGAACTCCCCGTAGACGAAGCCCCAAACCACCGTCCAGAAGACCATCCAGTTAAGGATGTAGACCAGCTTCCCAATGACGGCGGGCTTGAGCCTCAGGGCAAAAAGATCGATGACCAGAGGCTCATTCCGTTTCACGAACCCGGAGAGCCAGCGCCCGAGAAGCAGGAAGAGAAGGGCATACCCTATGTCCCCCACGATCATGCCGAACCAGAAGGGGAAGAAGATGGGCACCACCGGAGTGGGGTCTAGGGAGCCGTACTTGGGGGTGTTGAGGAAGCTCACCAAAAGCTCGAAGGGCTTGACCCAAGGAGGGTTGTCCAGGGCCACGGGAACGTGGTCCGCCTCGTGGTGCTCGTCCACCGGCTCAAAGGCGTAGATCACCCGATCCTTGTGGCGGGCCAAGGCCTCCTCCACCCGGCCCTTGGCCTTCACCGGCACGTAGCCCAAAAGGGCAAAGCCGAACCGGCCTGAGGCCAGCTCCTCCAAGGCCTTAAGCCGAGCCGCCTCGTCCTTGGCCCGGGTCCAGAGGCTTTGCAGGGTGGAGGAGGCCTCCTGGGCCAGCCGATAAAGGGCCTGGCGCACCTCGGAAAGCTCCTTGGGGGCAGCCTCGGCCCGCTCCTTCAACCGGCGGGTGGCCTCGCTTAGGGGAAGATCCCCGTAGTTGCCAGGGAGGCGGAGTTCCGCCACCCCGGCCCGGGAAAGGGCCGCCTTGGCCGCCTCGAGGTCCTTCCGGTGCACCACGAGAAGCCCGGCAACCCCTTTGGAATAGGGCTCGCTGGCCAGGATGAACCGCTCCCCGTCTACCCCCAAGGCCTTTTTCAAGGCCTCCTCCACCAGGGGAAGCTCTTTTTCCGCGATCAAAAAGGGTACCACCCGGAAGAAGGCGCTTCGGTCCAGTCCCTGGGCCATGGCGGCAAGCTTTTCCAAGGGTTCCAGGTAGGCCTGGACCAGGGCAAGCTCCTCCTCCAGCTCCTGCCGTTGCCGGGCGAGGCCCTCCGCGTGAGCCTGGATGGGGGAAAGGGCCTTTTCCGCCGCCTCTAGCCCATCGGGGAAGGGCCTTGTGGGCTCCACCTCCCGGCCCAGGAGGGTGAGGGTGTGCTCGGCCCCCGCCGCCACCCCTTCCCAGCGCCTGAGTTCCTCTCGCTCCTCCTGGGAAAGCCTGTACTCAGCAAGCTCCTCCACCCGGAGGGTTTCCAGGTGGACCACCCCTGCCTGCTGGAGGCTGTGGAGAAGCTCCTGGGCCTTGGCCTTGGGCCCGGCCAGGACCAGCTTCTCCATGGGGGCGATCACGGTAAAACCTCCTTCAGAACCAGGGCCACGGCCTCCTCCAACCGGGCCCCTGCTTTCTCCTTCACCGCCTTGGCCTCGGCCTCCGCCTGTGCCCGGTAGCGGGCCAGGATGGCCTCGGTTTCCTTGGCCTCCCGTTCGCGGTACTCGGCTTCTAGGGCCTTAGCCTTGGCCTCGGCCTCCTCCAAAAGGACCCTGGCCTCCGCCTCGGCCTGCCCCACCAGGGCCTCGGCCTCCTTCTTGGCGGCCTCGAGGCGGGCCAGGAGCTCCCTTTCCTTTTCCGCCAGGCTCTTGATAAGTCCCAGGCCTCCCATCGCCCCTCCCTTCGTGAAAAGATGCGCAAACTGCACCCGCCGGATAGGATACCGGCCTTTGGGGCAAACGTCAACCAACCCCGCTTAAGTATACTTAAGCGATGCGGATTCTCGTCAACGAAAAAGGAGCCCAGCGCCTCCTGGCCCGGCACCTTTGGGTCTTTCGCCGCGATGTGCTTTCGGGCCCCGAGGAGCCGGGCCTTTACCCCGTTTACTGGGGCAAGCGCTTTCTGGCCCTAGCCCTTTTCAACCCCACCAGCGACCTCAGCGTGCGGGCCTACCGCTTCCGTCCCGCAAGGGACCCAGCGGAGGCGCTTTTGGACAACCTGGAGAAGGCCTTGGTCCGGCGTCTCCCCGCATTGGAAAAGGAGCCCGAAGGGGGTTTCCGCCTGGCCCACGCCGAAGGGGACTTCTTGCCGGGTCTGGTGGTGGACTACTACGCCGGCCACCTGGTCCTGCAGACCACCGCCTACGCCTGGGAAGCCCTCTTGCCCCAGGTGGCCGAGAGGCTCAAACCCCTGGCCAAAAGCCTCCTGGCCAAAAACGACGCCAGGGTCCGGGAACTCGAGGGCCTCCCCCTTTACGTCCGGCCCCTCCTGGGCCGGGCCCCCGAACGGGTAGCGGTGAAGGAGGGCCGGATCCGCTACCTCGTGGACCTCACAGGAGGCCAGAAGACCGGGGCCTACCTGGACCAGCGGGACAACCGGATCCTTATGGAAAACTTCCGGGGAGAAAGGGCCCTGGACGTGTTCAGCTACACGGGTAGCTTCGGCCTCCACCTGGCCTTGGGCTTCCAGGAGGTGATCAGCGTGGACAGCTCCGCCGAGGCCCTGAGGCAAGCGGAGGAGAACGCCAGGCTCAACGGGCTTACCCTCAAGACGGTGGAAGCCAACGCCTTTGACCACCTAAGGGCCCTGGAGAAGGCAAGGGAGCGGTTTGACCTCATCGTGCTGGACCCACCCGCCTTCGCCAAGGCGAAAAAGGATCTGGAAAGGGCCTACAGGGCCTACAAGGAGGTGAACCTAAGGGCCATCAAGCTCCTCAAGGAAGGGGGCCTGCTGGCCACCAGCAGCTGCAGCCACCACCTGACCGAGCCCCTCTTCTACCAGATGCTCGCCGAGGCCGCAGAAGACGCCCACCGCAGCCTGAGGGTGGTGGAAAAACGGGGGCAGGGATGGGACCATCCCATCCTGCTCAACCACCCCGAAACCCACTACCTGAAGTTCGCCCTTTTAGAAGTTCTCTGATCCGGGCCGCCAGGGCCTCGGGATCGGGTACGGGAAGGGGTACGCCCTCCCCGTTCTCCAGGTGGAGAACCAAAGCCCGCCTCCCCCTGGAAAAGGGCCCTGCCGGCCAGTAGGCCACCTCCACCTCCCGCACGCCCTCCAGGGGAATCCGGCGGCTGAGGCCCAAGGGGGGGTGAAGGCTCAGGTGATCGGGGAAAAGCCTTAGCCGCCAGCCCTGCCTGAGCCGCCACCAGGGGTAAAGGAGAGCCAGGGCAAGCCAGGAAGCCTCCCCGAGGACAAAGCCCGAAGCCACAAGCCCCACCCCTGCCCAGAAAACCCAGGGGGAAAGGCCAGCGAAGGCCACCTCCAGGAGCATCCCATCCATTATCTCCCAAGGCCAGCCCGGGATAGACTAAGGGAGTGGAGAAGGACCTGTTGGAAGCCCTGGGCCAGCACCTGGTCTGGCGCATCGGCCGGGCCGAGGAGGAGGAGGTCCTGGTGGTGCGGGTGGGCCTGGCCTCGGCCACACCCCGCTTCCGGGAGCTGCCTAGGCTCATGAACATCCCCGACGCCGAGGTGGCCCGCCTGGCCAAGGAAGGCCGGGTGCGGGTGGAGTGGGTGGAAGGATGAAGGCCAGGCTGCACCTCGTCCTGAACGGCCACCCCTCCCAGGGGTTACCCCTGGAACTCCAGCTGGAAGGAAACGAGGTCCGTGGGGTCTTCCGGCAGGAAAACCCCGTGCTGGGGGAAGTGGTCCTTCCCTTCGCCTCGAGGCTTGAGGGAGAGCGCCTCGAGGCCAAGCTCCTCCCTCCACCTTCCCTCAAAGTGGAGGGCCGGGTGTTTTCGGGCAGGAAGGGGCTGGAGCTAGAACTGGAGCTCAGTTTGGTCCTCCCCGAGGGAGAAACCTGGGGGGAGCGGGCCTTCGCCCGCATCCTGGAACTCCTCTTCTATAAAAGCCTAGAGCGGTCCCTTTCCCAAATGCCCTCCCCTCCGATATAGTGCCTTTTAAAGGAGGTGCCTATGCTGGAGATCCGGTACCTGGGCCACTCGGCGGTCTGGCTTTCCGACGGCAAGACCAAGGTGGTGATCGACCCCTTCCTCACCGGGAACCCCATGGCCCCGGTGGGGGTGGGGGAGGTGCAGGCGGACCTCATCCTGGTTACCCACGCCCACGGGGACCACTTCGGCGACGCCGTGGCCCTCTCCAAGAAGGGGGGCACCGTGGTTTCCACCTTTGAGATCGCCACCTATGCGGAGAAGCACGGGGCCAAGGCGGTGCCCATGAACATCGGAGGCACCTACCGCTTCCCCGGAGGGTGGCTCAAATGGTTCCCCGCCTGGCACTCCTCTAGCTTCCCCGACGGCACCTATGGGGGCATGCCCATGGGGGTGGTGGTGGAGCTTGGCGGCAAGCGCGTGTACCATGCCGGGGACACCGCCCTCTTTTCCGACATGCGCCTCATCGGGGAGCTGGGCCTGGACCTGGCCTTTTTGCCCATCGGCGACCACTTCACCATGGGACCCGAGGACGCCCTCAAGGCCCTGGAGCTTCTGCGCCCCAAGAAGGTGGTGCCCATCCACTACAACACCTTCCCCCCCATCCAGCAAGACGGGGAGGCCTTCGCCGAGAGGGCCAAGGAAAAGGGCGTGGAGGGCCATGCCCTGAAACCGGGAGGTGTGTTGGTCCTTGACTAGCCTGAAGCGCAAGGATTTCCGCTTGCACATGCTCCTGGGTTTGGGGCAGACTGCCCAGGTTTACCTGGCGGAGGCCCCTGATGGGCGAAAGGTAGCCCTCAAGCTTCCCCGCAAGGAGGTAAGGCAGGACCCCAGGCTTGCCGAGCGGTTTGCCCGGGAGGTTTCCCTTAGCCTTTCCTTGAAGCACCCCCACCTGGTGCAGGGGCTTTATGGGATACCCTTCGGCGAGGAAGCCTTTTTGGCCCTGGAGTACCTCGAGGAAGGCACCCTAGAAGAACGCCTCCTCAGGGGTCCTCTGAGCCAGGAGGAGGCCATGCGGGCGCTTTTGCAGGTGGGGCAGGCCTTGCTCTTCCTGCACGAAAAGGGTTTCCTCCACCAGGATGTGAAGCCCTCCAACGTGTTCGTGGGGAAAGGGGGCTACAAGCTCGGGGATCTGGGCACCGTGCGCCCCCTGGCGGAGGCTTCCTCGGAGTATGCGGGAAGCCCCCACTATCTGGCCCCCGAGCTCTTCCTGGGAGCCAAGCCCAGCCCCAAAAGCGAGGCCTACAGCTTTGGGGTGATGGCCTACGAGCTCCTCACGGGCAGGCGACCCTTCCAGGGGGAAACCCTGGAAGCCCTCCGCAACGCCCACCTCCTCCTGCCTCCCCCTCCCACTTCCCTTCCCCCCAGGCTGGACAAGGCCTTGAAGCGCCTTTTGGCCAAAACCCCTGAGGAGCGCCTGGACATCAAGGGTTTCGTGGAGGTACTCAAAGACCCCAAGGGCCAAACGAATGTGGAAGCCCCAAGCAAACGCAAAGGCATCCTCTTCCGACTGTTTTGGAGGAAATAAATGGAGCCCATCTGGTATCCCAACCCGGAGGAGATCCAGGCCACCAGGCTCTTCCGATTCATGGAGGCCCTGGGTTTCCGGGACTACGAGGCTTTCTACCGCTATAGCGTGGAGGAGCTCGAGGATTTTTACCACCAGTTTTTCACCCACCTGGGCCTACCCTGGCGCAAACCCTACGAGCGGGTCATAGAAGGTGGGTTTCCCCTTCCCCGCTTCTTCGTGGGGGGGAGGCTGAACCTGGTAGAAGCCGCCCTCCGCCACGACCCCTCCCGCCTGGCCCTCCTCCACGAGACGGAAGACGGCCAGGCGCGGGCCCTGAGCTACGGGGAGCTCCAGGCCGAGGTGGCCCGGGTGGCCGCGGGGCTTAAGGCCTTGGGGGTGGAGCGGGGCGACCGGGTGGGCCTGTGGCTCCCCATGGGCCTCGAGGCCGCCGTCCTCCTCCTGGCCACGAGCTCGCTCGGGGCCATCGCCATCCCCATTTTCTCCGGCTACGCCGCCGAGGCCGCCGCCGTACGCCTCAAGGACGCGGGCGCCAAGCTCCTGGTGGTGCAGGACGGCTTCCTGCGGCGGGGCCGGCGGGTGGAGCTCCTCCTCGAGGCCCGCAAGGCCCTGGCCCTGGCGGAAACCCCCGATCTTTTGGTGGTGCGAAGGCTGGGTCTGCCCCTGGAAGCCGGGGAGGTGGACTACGCATCCTTAAGGGGCGAACCCTTCCCGCCGGAGGAGATGGAAAGCATGGACCCCTTCATGCTCATCTACACCTCCGGCACCACGGGCCGCCCCAAGGGCACGGTCCACTACCACGCCGGCTTCCCCTTGAAGGCCGCCTTGGACCTGGCCCTCCTCTTTGACCTAAGGGAAGAGGACCGCCTCTTCTGGTTCACCGACCTGGGCTGGATGATGGGGCCCTGGGCCATCCTGGGAGGGCTCATCCTCGGGACCACCGTCTTCCTCTACGACGGCGCCCCCGACCACCCGGGGCCGGAAAGGCTTTGGCGCATGGTGGAGGCCCACCGCCTCACCCACCTGGGCCTCTCCCCCACCCTGGTGCGGGCCCTTATCCCCTTCGGGGAAGCCCCCGTGCGCGCCTCCGACCTCTCCTCCCTAAGGGTCTTGGGCTCCACGGGGGAGCCCTGGAACCTGGAGCCCTACCTCTGGTTCTTCCGGGTGGTGGGGGAGGAAAAGCGGCCCATCGTGAACTACTCGGGCGGCACGGAAATCTCGGGAGGCATCCTGGGCAACGTGCTCCTTCGCCCCATCAAACCCATGGGCTTCAACACCGCCGTCCCCGGCATGGCCGCGGCGGTGCTGGACGAGGAAGGGAAGCCCACCCAGGGCCGGGTGGGGGAGCTTGCCGTCCTCAAACCCTGGCCGGGCATGACCAAGGGCTTCTGGCAGGACGAGGCCCGCTACCTGGACACCTACTTCGGCCGCTTCCCCGGGGTCTGGGTCCACGGGGACTTCGCCCTTCTGGACGAGGAGGGCCACTTCTTCATCCTGGGCCGCTCCGACGACACCCTGAAGGTGGCGGGCAAGCGGGTGGGCCCGGCAGAGGTGGAGACCGCGGCCACCCGCCACCCCGCCCTCAAGGAGTGCGCCGCCATCGGGGTGCCCCACCCGGTGAAGGGGGAAGC
This sequence comes from Thermus tengchongensis, assembly GCF_021462405.1. Classification (NCBI taxonomy): domain Bacteria; kingdom Thermotogati; phylum Deinococcota; class Deinococci; order Thermales; family Thermaceae; genus Thermus; species Thermus tengchongensis. The sequence goes on from NZ_JAKEDU010000001.1 coordinate 213,834, forward strand.
CATCGTCCTCTTCGCGGTGCTCAAGCCGGGCCTCACCCCCTCCCCCGCCTTGGCAGAGGAGGTGGCGGAAAAGGTGGCGGAAGCCCTGGGCAAGCCCCTGAGGCCGGAGAAGGTCCTCTTCGTGCCGGACCTCCCCAAGACCCGGAACGCCAAGGTCATGCGCCGGGTGGTGCGGGCGGCCTTCCTGGGCCAGGACCCCGGGGACCTCTCCGCCCTGGAGAACCCGGAGGCGGTGGAGGCCATCCGCCAGGCGGCGGGAAACTGAAGCCGTGCGCCTTTTGGGGATGCTCCTGGCCCTGGGGCTGGCCCTGGCCGCCCCCCTGGAGGAGGCCCGCGCCCACTACCAGGCCGGGCGGATGGAAGCTGTCCTGAATGCGCTTAACCCCCTCCTCCAGGGCTACGACCCCCCCGAGGAGGCCCTCCTCCTAGCGGGCTTCGCCCAGTACCGCCTGGGGAGGTTCTCCGAAGCCCTTTTCCTCTTCAGCCGCCTGGTGGGGACCCTGAAGGGGGGCCCCGAGGCCCTTTACGGCTTCGGCCTCACCCTAAGGGCCCTGGGGGACCTGGAGGGGGCCAGGAGCGCCCTGGACTGGGCCCTGCGGCAGGGGTACCGGGACGCGGAGGCCATCCTCCAAACCCTTCCCCCTCCCCCACCCCCCACCCCCAAGGCCCGCAAGGACCCGCCCCCCGTCGCCGCCCGGGAAGGGCGCTTCTGGGTGGGGGGAAAGCCCTTTCCGGTGCGCGGGGTCAACCTGGGGGTGGCCCTGCCGGGGCGCTTCCCCGCCGAGTTCCCCGAGGAGGAAGCCCTTTACCGGGCTTGGTTGGAGCTCCTTTCCGCCATGGGGGCCAACGCCGTGCGCACCTACACCCTTTTGCCCCCCGCCTTCTACCGGGCCCTCCTCCACCACAACCTTCTGCACAAGGACCGCCCCCTCTACCTCTTCCAAGGGGTTTGGACGGAGCTTCCCGAGGACGAGGGGTATGCGGACTGGGAAGGCCCCTTTCTGGAAAAGTTCCTCCTGGAAGGGCGGGAGGTTCTGGACGCCCTCCACGGCAACCTGCGCCGTCCCCCCCGCCCGGGGCATGCCCACGGGGACTACACCGCGGACGTCTCCCCCTGGGTCCTGGGCCTCCTGGTGGGGCGGGAGTTTGAGCCCTACTCGGTGGAGGCCTACGACGGGCGCCACCCCGGGCGCACCTACCGGGGGAGGTTCCTCGAGGCCGCCCCTGGGGCCAGTCCCTTCGCCGCCTACCTGGCGGAGGTCCTGGACCGCCTGGCCGCCTACGAATGGGAAGCCTACGGCACCTTGAGGCCCATGGGCTTCGTCAACTGGCCCACCCTGGACCCCCTCTTCTGGAAAAGCGAGGCCAGCTTTCAGGAGGAGTATCTTCTGCGCCGCGCCCGCGGGGAGAGGGTAGAGCCGCCCCGGACTGGGCCCCTCCACGAGGAGGACACCGTTACCCTAGACCCCACCCATCTAAGGCCTGTGCCGGGTAGTCCTCTAGGCCTTTTTGCCGCCTACCACGTCTACCCCTACTACCCTGACTTCCTGGTGAACGAGCCGGACCTGGCTCCCCGCCGCTACCGCAACTATCTGGCCCGGCTCAAGGCCCACCACGGGGAGATGCCCCTCCTCATCGCCGAGTTCGGCCTACCCACCAGCCGGGGCATCGCCCACTTCCACCCCGAGGGCCTCCACCATGGCGGGCACCCCGAGGAGGCCCAGGCGGAGGGTGTCCTCGCCCTCTGGCGGGACATCGCCAGCCTGGACCTGGCGGGAGGCATCGTCTTTGCCCTGATGGACGAGTGGTTCAAGAAGAACTGGCTTTTCGCCCCCTTCGAAGTGCCCGCGGAGCGCGACCCCTTCTGGCACAACCTCCTGGATCCCGAGGAGAACTACGGCCTCCTGGCGGCCACCGCCCAAGGGGGCTTCCGCTTGGACGGGAAGGCCGAGGAGTGGGAAAGGGTGCCCTTCCTCCTGCGGGAGGAGGGCCGCTTCCTCAAGGCCCACGCCGACCCCGAGTACCTCTGGCTCCTCTACCGGGGGCCCCTGCCCTTAAGGCTCTACCTGGACACCGTCCCCGGGGGGGTGCCGGTGGCCGAGGGCTTTGGGGCGGAGTTCTACCTGGAGATCGGCCCGGAAGGGGGCAGGCTCCTCATCGAGGCCGGCTACTACCCCTTCCAAGAGCTGGACCACGGCCTGCCGGGGACGGAGTACCTTTCCTTGCGCGGGCCCACCAGGCCGAAAGAGGGCCCCTTCGTTCCCTTCCTCCTGGAGCCCAACCGCCGCCGCACGGGGCGGGACGGCACCGACTACCCGCGGGTGGTCTATGAACTGGGGGCGCTTCGGCGAGGGGTAGACCCCGAAGGGGCCCGGGACCCCACCGCGGACTACGCCCTGGGGGAAGGCGGGCTTTTGGAGCTCCGGATCCCCTGGGGGATGCTCCTCATCGCCGACCCCAGCCGGCGCCTGGCCTGGTACGCCCCCGAACCCACGCCTATAGAGGGCATTGGCCTCCTCCTGGAAGGGGCCCCGCCCGTCCGCTTCTCCTGGCCCACCTGGGATGAGCCTCCGTTCGCCCTCAGGCTCAAGCCCCTTTACTTCCGCCTGCGGAACCTCTGGCGAGGAGCACCCTAAGGGGGAGGCCCAAGGCCCAGCCTGAGGCGGCGAAGAGCAAGAGGCCCAAGACCCCTCCCACGCCCAAGGGCCATAGGGCGGACCAGGGGTCAGAGGCTACCCAGAACTGCGCTAGCACCAGACCGGGCACGGCGGCCAGCAACCCGGCCAAAAAAGCCCGCGCCAGGAAGCCGGGGAGAAACCCCAGCCGCACCCCCTCCCTGGCGAGAAGCCGGAGGTAAAGGAAAAGCCCCAAATACCCCGCCAAGGCCGTGGCCAGGTTCAGGAGGAAAAGGCCCGCCTCCCGCAGGAGCCAGTACCCCAGGGTGTTGGTGAGGAAGACCAAGGCGCTGGCGGCCACCGCCTCCCGTATCCGCCCCAGGGCGTAGAGGCCCCGGAGGAGGAGGGTGTTCACTCCCCAGGGGAACACGGCCAGGCCCATGGCGGCAAGCACCTGGGCGCTGAAGCGGCGGTTTTCCGGGCTTAAGGGTCCAAAGAGGCCGAAGAGAAGGACCACCACATAAGGGGCCAGGCCCGTGAGGAGCCCTCCCAGAAGGGCCAGAAGCAGGGAAAGCCGCCGCAGGGGCCCCTCGAGGAACCGGGCCAGCTCCCCGCCCCTTAGGGCGCTCATCCGGGGGAAGAGGGCAATAGCAGGGGAGGTGGCGAAGAGGCCCAGGACCATCTGGAAGACCACCTCGGCGTTGTAGAAGCCCGTGACCGCGGCCGGGGGGTAGCGGGTGAGGATGTTGGTCAGGACCAGGTTCAGAAACTGGCGCAAGGAGGTGGTGAAGGCAAAGGGGCCCATGCGGCCCAAGGCCGTGAGGAAGGCCGAATGCCAGCGCCACTCCAGGCGAAAGCCCTGGAGGAAGGGCAGCTGCACCAGGGCCTGGAAAAGCCCCCCCAGGGCCACGGAAAGCCCCAAGGCGGTGGGATCCCCAGGGTAGAGGGCCATGAGGCCGATGGCCACCAGATTGAAGACGATGGGGCCAAGGGCGTAGGGCAGAAAGCGCTCCTCCGCCTGCAAAAGGGCGGAGAAGAGGGCGGCCATGGAGATCCCTAGGAGAAAGGGCAGAAGAAGCCGGGTAAGGTAGACCACCTGGGCGAAGGCGGCCTCCTCCCGGAGGTGGCTTCCCGGGGCCACCAAAAGGGCCGCCACGAAGGGGGCGAGGAGGTAGGCCAGGCCCAGGACGAGGAGGTTCACCCCCAGGAGGAAGGCGGCGAAGCGGCGGGCGAAAACCCGGGCCTCTTCCTCGGAAAGACCCTTCAAAAGCGGGATGAGGGCGTTCTGGACCGCACCTTCCGCCAAGAGCTCCCGCAGGAGGTTAGGCACCCGGTAGGCCACGTTGAAGGCGTCCTTGAGGGCGTCGGGGAAGAGGGCGTTGAAGACCGCTTGGCGCACGAGGCCCAGAACCCTCGAGGCCAGGGTACCCCCCATGACCAGGAGAACCTTACGGAGCATTCCCCTCCAGAACCTCCTGGAAGACCTCGAGGAAGTTGGCCTGGTTTACCACCGTGAGCCCGTGGAGGGCGGAGAGCTCCTTGGCCCGGGTCTTGTCCATGCCCAGAAGGACCAGGAAGCTTTCCCGAGCGGAAAGCCCAAGCACCTTCTTGAGCCCTGCGTACTTGGCGATGTGGGCCTGGAAGTCCCCCGTCTTGGTCTCAAACCAGTAGACCCTTTCTCCCACCCGCACCAGCACGTCCAGCTCCATGGCGTCCCCATTGGGGAGCGCTACCTGGTAGCCCACCGCCACCTCGTGGGGCAGGTTCTTGGAGCGCAGGAACTTGCGCACCCTCTCGGCCACGTACCGCTCCAACCAGCCCCCGGTGAGGAAGTTCTGCACCCAGCCCTCGGTGCTGGCCTTGGCGCGGATGCGACGCTCCTCGCTCTTGTAGTGGTAGGAGGTAAGGAGGGCGTACTGCTTGAGCATGGTGCAGAACTGGGTGGAGTTGGCGATCTCCTCCTGGGAGGCCTCGGAAAGCGAAAGCTCAAACTGGCGCTTGGTGGAAAGGCTCTGCTTCAGGCGCTCGTAGAGCTTCTCCAGGCTGGGGTAGCGGTCCCCCAGGAAGAGGGCCAAGCGGGTGAGGACTTTTTCCTTCTCCTCCTCCTCCTGGGGCTTCTTCACCACCTGGATGCCCAGACCCTTGAGCCACTCTTCCACGGAGGCCACCTTTTTGGCCTTAGGGGCCTCATGGGCCTTGGCGGGCTCAGGCTGGGGCGGCTGGGCCTTCGGCGCCTCCGCAGGGGTTTCCCGCACAAGCCGCCACATCTCCCCGGCCAGGGCGAAGAAGCGGGACCGCACCGGGTCCTCCCCCCCCTCCAGCCCCGGGGGGGTAAGGCCCGAGCGCAAGGCGTCCAGGAGCCAGGCCTCGAGGGCCTCCCTCAGGGCCTGCCTTGCCGCCTCCAGGTGCTCGGCCTCCACCCTTAGGCCCAGCTCGGGAAGCTCCCCCACGAAACGCCCCGGGCCCGCCAAATCATAGCGGGCCTGGGCCATGGTCCTTTCCAGGTAGCGGGTGAGTACGCCCACGGGTTCCAGCATATCAGGGCCAAGAAAAAGGCCCCGGTGGTTCCGGGGCCGCTTGGTGCCGGGGACGGGACTCGAACCCGTACGGGGGTAACCCCCCAGCGGATTTTAAGTCCGCAGCGTCTACCGTTCCGCCACCCCGGCGGGCGCCTTTCATGCTACTAAAGCGGGAAGTCCTCGCCAAGCCTTAGGGTGAGATCCGCCCCCAAAACCGCCTCCCCGGAGATGCGGTAGGGCACCCCCAGCCTCTCCCCCAACGTTCGGGCCAGTACCCCCGGCCCGTTCTCCAGCACCTCGGTACGGGTGGGGGAAAGTTCCACCGGGTGCAGGACCACCCGCAGGCCCAGGGCCTGAAGCCTCTCCCTGACCCGCTCGGCCTGGCCCTCCTGCCCGGGGCCGAAGACCAGGGCTACCCGTTTCCCAGAAAGCGACACTTCCTCCGCGGTGCCCTCCCCGTTGAAGTAGAGGCCCACCAGTTCCCGCAGAGCCCCCTCGTCCACGCGCCAACCCCCGCCGCCAAAGCGTCCTGGCAGAAGGAGGCTCACCAGGGCGGGCCGCTTCATGGCAAAACCCAGGATGGCCCCCGTTTCCTGGCGGGTGAGGTCGGTCTGCACGTAGGGCTCCACCGCCGCCACGGCCCGCGGCAGGCGCAAAAGCCCGGAAGGGGAAAGAAGTTGCTCCTTGAGGGCGTGGAAAAAGGCCTGTTGCCGTTGCACCCGCCCGATGTCCCCCAAGGCGTCCTTGCGAAAGCGTAGGTAGCCCTCCGCCTGCTCGCCGTTCAGCACCTGGCACCCCGGCTTTAAATCGATGTCCAAGCCCGCGGCGGTGTCCCGGTAGCGCATGGGCTTCTCCACGCAGACCCTAACCCCCCCCAAAGCGTCCACCCCCCGGCGGAGGGCCTCGGTGCTCACCACCACGTAGCGGTCCGCCTGCACCCCGGTGATCTGGTCCACCGCCTCCTTCATGAGGTCCGGGCCGCCCAAGGGGCTAGCCGCGTTCACCTTGTGCCAGCCGTAGCCGGGGAGGTTCACCCAGACATCCCTAGGGATGGAGAGGACCACCACCCGGCCCGCCCCCGGGTCCAGGCGCACCAGGAGGATGGTGTCCGCCAGGCCCCGAAACCGCTCCGGGGCCCGCCGGTGGTAGCCGGAGTACTCGGGGCTGGAGCCATAGACCAAGAGGGTCAAGGGGTTTTTGAGCCCTTCAGGAGCGGGCAACGCCCCATGGCGCACCGTAGGGCCCAAAAGGGGGTAGGCCCAAATCCCCAAGGCCAGCAAAAGGACTGCGAAGAGAAGGAGGAGCAACCGACGCACGAAGGCTCAGTCTACACCCCCTCGGGTGAGGGGGATTAGGGGAAGCAGTAGGTGGTGTCGGTCAGCACCCGGTCGGCGCGCACCAGGCCGAAGCCGTACTCATCGTCCTTCCCCGCAGGGCCCAGGTCCTCGGCGGTCTGGGTCAAGCAGGTATACACCTGATCCGGCGTGGGCCAGCTTTTGTATAAGCTAGCATACTTGCTCATGTACAGGGCTGCCACCCCCGCCACGATGGGGCTGGCGAAGGAGGTGCCCTCAAACCGGGCGTATCCTCCTGAAGGGACGGCCACCAGAACCCCCACCCCGGGGGCCACCAGGTCCAGCTCCGAGCCGCAGGCGGAGAAGGAGGCCCGCCTTCGGTTCTGGTCCACCGCCCCCACGGCCAAGGCACTAGGGCTGCTGGCAGGGAACATGACCGGGCCTCCTGAAGAGTACCCTGGGTATGGGCTCCGATAATTCCCCGCCGCCGCCACGATCACCATCCCCCCGGCCCGGGCCTGGGCCAGCTCCTGGTCCAGAAGCCCGTCGTATCCGTTGGTGCCCAAGGAAATGTTAGCAATGCGCACCCCCAAGTTGCGGGCGAGCCGCACCCCCTGGAGGAGGGTCAAAGTGGTAGCATTGCCCTTATCAAAGTACACCTTGATAGGCACGATGTACCCTCCCCAGGTCACCCCGGCCATCCCCAGGGCGTTATCCGTGTCCGCCCCCAGGACGCTGGCCACGGCGAGGCCGTGGCCCCGGTCGGCGCTCCGGTCGGTGGGGTCGGCGTCCCCATCGGCCACATCCAGGTTGACGCCTGCGGGGAGGTACTTGCTGGCCTGAAAGTCCTCATGGTCCAGGATGCCTGTGTCCAGCACCGCAATGAGGGGAGGACTCTCCTGGCCCGTGCTCAGGTTCCAGGCCGCTTCCAGTCGGAGCAGGTTGTTAAGGTATACCTTCTGGGTTGTATAGAGGGGATCGTTGGGCGTCCGCAGGGGGCGGTAGAGGTAGTTGGGCTGCACGTACCGCGCCCCCGCCCGGAGGAGGGCCCGGGCCTTGGCCTCCTCCTGCCCTTTGGGCACCTTCACCCGCAAGAGGCCTTGGGAAAGGGCCTCTTGGGGTTCCACGCCCTCGGCTCGCAGGGCCTGGACGGAAAGCCCCGGCTTGGGAAGCACCAGGAGCTCCCCGGGCACGTATTCCCCGGCAAAGCGGCCCAAGCCTTGGAGGCGAAGAGGCTCCTCCGTAGCCTGCGCCTGCAAGGGTCCCACAGGGCACTCGGCGGGGTTTACGGGAGGCGGCGGGGGCGTCTGGGGGCAGGCGGTTAGCAGGAAGGCCGTGCCCAAAAGAAGCACCACAAACAGAAAGGACCTCATGGGTTCCACTATACGCCGGTGCCGTAAGGGAAGCCTTAAGCCTGGGCTAAGGTTTCCTCTATGCGCCCCGCCAGCTTCTCCAGGAAGGCGAAGAACATGGGCCCGTAGTGGGCCAGCTCGTCCCCATCGGTGGCGGCCACGGGAAAGTCCCATCCCCGCTCCTCCGCCAGGGCCCTCGCCTTCGCCAAGGGGTTTCTCCCCCAGGGCTTGGGCTCGTAGAGGAAGAGGTCGGGCCTGCGGCGCTTGACCTCCTCCAGGTCCGGCGGGAAGTAGGCCTGGGGCACGTCCAGGAAGATGGGCTTAAGGCCCAGGTGCAAAAGGGCCTGGGCGATGTAGCTCCCCCGGCCCACGGTGATGGGTCCGCCCAGGTCCATTTCAAAGTAGACCTTCAGGTCAAACCGCCCCTTGAGGCGGGCGTAGCGCTGGGAAAGCCCATGGGCCAGCTCCGCGGCCCGCTCCTCCAGGTCCAGAAGGTGGCCCAGGGTGGAGAGGTTTTCCAGGATACCGTAGGGGCTCGTGGGCAAGGGTACGGCGTAGACGGGAAAGCCCTCCTCCTTGAGCCTGAGGGCCTGCTCCCGCTGCACCCCGGTGGAGAGGAGGACCAAATCGGGCTTCAGGCTCCGGAGGAAGTCGGTGCGGGTCTTGGTGTAGGAGGCCAGGACCGGCAGGGAAAGCACCTCCGCCGGGCGGTGGCAGAAGGCGCTCCGGCCCACCAACCTATCCCCCACCCCCAGGGCGAAAAGGGCGTCCGTAAGGTTGGGGGCCAGACTCACGATGCGCCCGAAGCGGTCGGGGAGGTCTAGGGGGCCGAGAAGCTCGTGAAAGATTTTCATTGCCTTAGGTCCAAGGAGCGGGCGTGGCCCTCGAGGCCCTCCGCCCGGGCCAGGAGGGCCCCCTTTTGGGCCAGGACCTTCACCGCGCCCTCGCTCAGGCCCATCACCGGAATGACCTTGAGGAAGTCCCGCACCGAAAGCCCCCCCTGGAAGCGGGCGGTGCCCGAGGTGGGCATCACGTGGCTGGGCCCGGCGATGTAGTCCCCCAGGGCCTCGGGGCTCCCCTCCCCCAGGAAGACCCCCCCAGCGTTCTGCACCCTCCCCAGCCAGGGCAGGGGGTCCGCCAGGGCGAGGCAGAGGTGCTCGGGGGCGTAGAGGTTGGCCAGCTCCAGGGCCTCCTCGAGGTCCCGGGTGAGGACCAACCCTCCCTTCTCCAGGGCCCGCCGGGCGATCTCCGCCCGGGGAAGATCGGAAAGCTGCTTGGCGAGCTCGGCCTCCACCCGCTCCAAAAGGGCCCGCTCTGGGGAGAGGAGCCAGGGCTCGGAGTCGGGGCCGTGCTCCGCCTGGGCCAGGAGGTCTGCAGCCAGGAGCTTAGGGGAGGCGGAGCCATCGGCCACAATCAGGGTCTCCGTGGGGCCGGCCAGCCCATCTACGCCCACGACTCCGAAAACCTGGCGCTTGGCCGCCACCACGTAGGCGTTGCCGGGACCCACGATCTTGTCCACCCGGGGGATGCGGGCCGTGCCGTAGGCCAAGGCGGCGATGGCCTGGGCCCCGCCCATGGCAAAGAGGCGGTCGGCCCCCGCCACCCAGGCGGCGGCCAACACCCCGGGGTGGACCCTGGGGGGACTGGCCACGATCACCTCCGCCACCCCGGCCACCTTGGCGGGCACCACGCTCATGAGGAGGCTGGAAAGAAGGGGGGCGCTCCCCCCGGGGACGTACACCCCCACCCGGGAAAGGGGGCGGACCAGCTGGCCGAGAAGGCCGCTGGCATCCGCCTTCAAAAATCCCCCCCTGGCCTCTTCCCGATAGAAGGCCTCTATGCGCTCCTTGGCGGTCTCCAGGGCATCCCTGAGTTCCTCGTCCAGATCCTCGTAGGCCTGGCGCCAGGCCTTCTTGGGAATCTCCTCCACGGGGTGGCCGTCCAGGTCCAGGCTGAAGCGGTCCAGGGCCGCATCCCCTTCCTCCCGCACCGCCTGCAGGATGCCCCGCACGATTTCCTCCACCGTGGGGTCAAAGGAAAGGCCCCGGCGGGCGAAGCGCTCCCTCACCTCCTCCGCGCGGTAGATCATGCCTCCACTATACCCAGCGGCGGCGCCTTTTCACTTCCTCCACCCCCTCGAGCACCGCCTCAAACACATGGTCCTGCACCTGCTGGGCCATCCTTGCGGGAAGGCCTTCCTCCAGCTCCACCAGGGTAAGCCCCGGGCGCAAGCGGTAATGCCAGCGCCTGCGCCCATTCACCTCGAGGTCCGCAAGCCTTTCCACATACACCCGCCCCCCGGGCATGGGGAAGCGAGCCACCCCTCCCGGCTCCAGGGCTAGGCGGGGCAGGGCCAGGAGGAGGGAAAGAGGATCGTGGTAGGGCACCAAGAAGGGCAGGGCCAGGCTTTCCTTGCCCTGGGTCACCAACACTAGCCCTTCCTCCTCCAGCCGCTCCACGGTGAACACCCGGCTCTCCCGCCCCTCCACCCGCTCGGCGAAGTATAAGGAGAAGCCCTCGGCGTCCGTTTCCGTCTGCCAGCGCTGGCGGGTCTTGGGCAGGGGCAGGTTCACCTCGGCGGTAAGGGTGGCCTTCACACCCCCTTCCGGCAGGGGGCGTACCTCCAGCCTCCCCTCCCCCGCCTCCTCCCCGGCGAAGAAGTAACGGTACACGTAAACGGCGGGGCGCTCGGTCATGGCCTTAGCGTACCCTGATGACCAGGGGTGGACCCGGTACCTCCAGGAGGTAGTCCACGGGATCGCGGCCTGCCACCCTGATGCGCAGGCGGTATACCCCCTTCTGGTCGAACTCCGCCCGGCCTGGAGCGGTGAGGAGCAGCTGGCCGGGCGCCATCCTGGAACCCTCCGGCGCCTCGAGGAGGAACACCTCCGCCCGCTCCGTGGGAGGATCGGTGCGGAACTCCATCACGTATCCCCCTCCGGAAGTGGAGGAAGGGCGAAGGAGCAAAAGGGCCAGACCCAAAAGCACCACGGCGCCCAGAAGCCCTAAAAGCAAGGTTCGCCTCCTGGGCCGCGGGGGTTCCACCACGGTAAAGGAAGGCTCCTCGGGCTCCTCGATGCGGATGACCCGGGGCCGGCTTGGGGTCTTGCCCTCGGGGGGCGTGGTTTCCTGGGTGGGAGAAACCTCCTGGCCCTCCAGGGGTTCGGAAACAGGGTCCACGCTCAGCACCTTCCGCGAGGAGGAAGGGAGCTTGGGCTCCTCCTTGGGCTTGGAGGAAGCATCCCGTAGGGGCTGAGCTTCCTGGCCAGGGGTCTCCGGGGTCAGATCCTTGGCCTCCTGTACACCATGGGCACGGGCAGGCCCCGAGAAAAGAACCTCCAGGGGGTCCTCCTTGGCCTCAATCCTTTCCAAGGTTTCCCTTAAGGGAAACTCGGGATAGCGCTCCCCGGCCAAGGCTCGAGCCAAAACGGCAAGGGCCTTCTCCGGCTCCCCGGAAAGCTCCTTAAGCCCCACTCCGGCCAACCACACCCGCTTGCCCTTCACCAGGCAAAGCTCCGGGATGGGGGCATGGGACACCCCCTTTGCCTTCAAGGACGCCAGAATACGGGCCATCTCCCCTACCCAATGCTCCAGGCGCTCCAGGTCCGCCACCCCCAGGTACTGGCTTAAGGGCACCGCCCCGATGGGCCACTCCAACACCCAAGCCTCCGGGGTCTCTTCCAAAAGGGGAAGCACCCCCTCCGCCGCCACCGGTACCCCTTGGGCCCCCTTAAGCACCATCACCGGCATCCCGGTGCGGGTATCCTGGGCTTCGTAAACAACCACGGAGGCAATACGGGCAAGAATGCGCCGCAGCCAATAGGTACCCAAAACCTCCATCCCCACAAGTATAGCCACTTTAACCTACGCTGGCCCTCAAAGGAGGCATCGGAAATCCCCCGATAACCCGCCCGGCCCTGGGCCTCGCCAAGGGTCTCCCTTTACCTGGCTTTGCCCTTCCTTCCGGCTATATAATCTCCCAAAGGTAGGGCCCTTAGGCCGGAAAGGAGCGGGGATGGAGTTCAAGATCACGCTGACCACGGAGGAGATCGTTCGGGGCTTGAAGCATTACCGCCGCATCGCCAAGCAGGACGTTCTCCGGGCGCCGGAGACGCCAAACCCGGAGGTCTTCCGCCGCCATGCGGAGGCCCGGCGCGAGGTCTACGCCAAGCTGGCCCAGGTGGCGGAGGCCGAGGGGCCGGATGCCGTGGTGCAGTACGCCCTGGAGCTCTACAAATCCCTGCCCTTTGTCACCGGCACCCCGGAGGACCAGTACCCCGAGATCAAGGGCCAGGAAAACGCCCTGGAGAACTTCTTCCTCATGATCGGCCTGGACCCCAAGACAAGGCGGGAGGCCCGGAAGGCCCGGAAACCCCTGCAATGACCCTGGAATTGCTACAGGCCCAGGCCAAGGCCTGCACCGCCTGCCGCCTGGCGGAAGGCCGCACCCAGGTGGTTTTCGGGGAAGGAAACCCCGACGCCCAGCTGATGATCGTGGGGGAAGGGCCGGGCGAGGAAGAGGACCGGACGGGGCGCCCTTTCGTGGGGAAAGCGGGGCAGCTTTTAAACCGGATCCTCGAGGCCGCAGGCATCCCCCGGGAATCCGTCTACATCACCAACATCGTCAAGTGCCGCCCCCCGGGAAACCGCGCCCCCCTGCCCGACGAGGCCAAGATCTGCACCGACAAATGGCTCCTGAAGCAGATTGAGCTCATTGCTCCTCAGATCATCGTCCCCTTGGGGGCGGTGGCGGCGGAGTTCTTCCTGGGGGAAAAGGTTTCCATCACCAAGGTGCGGGGGCAGTGGTTTGAATGGCACGGGATCCGGGTCTTTCCCATGTTCCACCCCGCCTACCTCCTGAGAAACCCCAGCCGTACCCCGGGAAGCCCCAAGCACCTCACCTGGCTGGATATCCAGGAGGTGAAGCGGGCCCTGGAGGCCCTTCCCCCCAAGGAACGCCGCCAGGTGAAGGCGGTAAGCCAGGAACCCCTCTTTTAAGCCCGGCTCCAGGGAGTATAGAGGACGGGCAAGGGGCTCACGAAGGGCTCGGCGTAGTCCACCCCCAGGTAGTTGCCAAAGTAGCGCCTAAGGGCCTTCCTGGCCTCCACCCCCTTGGGCCCCACGGTTTCGCTCACCCCCTCTCCGGCGAACTGGCTACGGTAGGCCAATACAGCGGCCTCCCACTGGTCGATGAAAGCGGAGATCTTCACCAGGAAGCTCGGGGTAAAGGGATGGTTTCCGGGGTAGAAGAAAAGCCGCTCCACCCGGTGGGGCTCAGCCTCCAAAGGGGCCTTCCTGAGGCCTGCCAGGTGCACCGCGGCCACCGCCAGGCGGCTTGCGGCGGTGTGGTCGGGGTGGCGGTCGGCCTCGAGGGGAGCCAGCACGATCCGGGGGCGAAGCCGCCTCAGGGCCTCCGCCAGGCGAAGCCTCTGCTCCGCCACATCGGCAAGACCCCCGTCCGGCAGGCCCAGGTTGCCCCTATAGTCCAGCCCCAGGATGCGGCTGGCCTCGGCCACCTCCTTTTCCCGCTCCTCCGGCGTGCCCTTGGTGCCCATCTCGCCCCGGGTGAGGTCCAAAATCCCCGTGGAAAGCCCCTCCGCCTTCGCCCGGGCCAGGGTGCCCCCACACCCTAGCTCCCCATCGTCGGGATGGGGGGCGATGACCAAAAGGTCAAGCATCCCGCACCTCCGCCTTCTCCCCCAGCCGCCTCTCCGTGCCTGCCTGAAGCCGCCTCAGGTTCTCCCGGTGGGTAAAGAAGATGAGGGCGGCCATCAGGGCCACGGTGAACACCTCCCACGAGGGCCGGCCCAGGGCCAGGGCCAGCACCGTGGCCGCCACCCCGCCGGTCATGCTCCCCGCGGAGACATACCGGGTGAGGAGCATCACGGAAACCCCGATGGGGAAAGTCCATAGGGCCAGGACCGGGTCCAGCACCAAGAGGGTGCCGAAGCTGGTGGCCACCCCCTTCCCCCCCCGAAAGCCCAGGAAGACCGAGTAGTTGTGCCCTAGGACCGCGGCCAGGGCCACCCCGCCTAAAAGCGCCCCCTCGATCCCCACGGCCCGGGCGATGAGGACGGCGATGCCCCCCTTGAACACGTCAAAGAAGGCCACCACCAAGGCCGGACCCGGCCCCAAGGCCCGGAGCACGTTGGTGGCCCCGATGTTGCCCGAGCCCACCTTGCGGATGTCCACCCCGTAGGTCCTGGCCACCAGAACCCCAGCGGGGATCGAGCCAAAGAGGTACGCCACCCCAAGGACCAACACCGCGGACGCCATAGGGGGGATTTTAACTGCTGGCGGAGGTGTAGCTCCTGAGGGCCAGGCGGAAGAAGCCCCGCGCCAAGAGGAAAAGCAGCGCCGCCAAAACCAGGGCCAGAAAGGTCCCTTCTCCCCGGCCCAAGGCCACCTCCGCGGGCACGGTGGTGAGAAAGGCCACGGGCACCACGAAGGTGAAGAAGACCCGATAAAGGGCGGGATACGCCCCCACGGGGAAGCGTCCCGCCTCCAAAAGCCCCCTCAGGACCTCGGTGACGTTGTAGATCTTCACGAACCAGATGCTGGTGGTGGCCAGGAGGAACCAGAGGCTATAGAGCATCAAGGCCCCCAGCAGCCAGTACCCGGCGAAGGCCCCGTAGTCCCAAGGCCCTAGCCCAAGGCGCACCCCCGCATAGAGGAGAAGGCCCAACCCCAGGAGGACATCCCCAAGACCCCAAGGGGAAAAGGCCCTTAGGGAAAGCCAGAACTGGGGGTCCAGGGGCTTCAGGAGCACGAAGTCCAGGGTGCCCTGCTGCACGTGCTCCACGATCTTGTTGAGGTTGGGGGCCAAAAGGGTGCTCCCAAGGCCCTGCAAAAGGGTGAAGGCTGCCAGGACCAAAAGGGCCTCCTCAAAGGCCCACCCCCCGGGCCGGTACCCCCCCTGGTAGAGGAGGAGAAGGCCGAAGAGGGCCCCCAACAGGGTGAGGGCTGAGGAGAGAAGGCCCAGGAGGAAGTTCAGGCGGTACTCCATCTCCGCGGCCAGGCTGAGGCGCAGAAAGAGCAGGAAGACCCGCAGGTAGCGCACAAGGACCATTACACCACGGGTAGACTGAAGGGGTGCGTGAGCCGCCCGTCATCCTCGCCCAAGACCTAACCAAGCACTACCGGGTGGCCTTGAAGGAGGAAACCCTGCTCGCCACCCTGCGCCACTTCTTCCTCCGCGAGTACCGCACGGTGCAGGCGGTGGAGGGGGTGAGCTTCCAGATCGCAAAAGGCGAGGTGGTGGGCTTCCTGGGCCCTAACGGGGCCGGCAAGACCACCACCTTGAAGATGCTCACCGGCCTGGTCCACCCCACAAGGGGCCAGGCCCTGGTGGGGGGGCATGTGCCCTGGCGGCGGGAGAAGGCCTTTTTGAAAAAGATCACCTTGGTGATGGGCAACAAGCAGCAGCTCATCTGGGACCTGCCCGCCATGGACACCTTCCGCCTCAACGCCGCCATCTACGAGATCCCCGAGGCCGAGTTCCGAAGGCGGGTTCTGGAGCTCGCTGAGATGCTGGCCCTTACGGAAAAGCTCCACCAGCCCGTGCGCAAGCTCTCCCTGGGGGAGAGGATGAAGGCCGAGCTCCTGGCCGCCCTCCTCCACCGCCCCGAGGTCCTCTTCCTGGACGAGCCCACCCTGGGCCTGGACGTGAACGCCCAGGTGGCGGTGCGGGAGTTTGTGCGGGAGTACAACCGCCGCTATGGGGCCACGGTCCTCCTCACCAGCCACTACATGGCGGACATCGCCGCCCTGGCCGAGCGGGTCCTGGTCATCCACCAAGGAAGGCTCCTCTACGACGGGGCCTTGGAGGGGCTTCTGGACCGCTTCGCCCCTTACCGGGAGGTGGGGCTCACCCTGAAGGCACCCCTCCCCCGGGAGGCCCTGGCCCCCTTCGGGGAAGTGCGGGAGCTAGAAGGGCGGGAGGCCAAGCTCCTGGTGCCCCGGGAAAGGCTCACGGAGAGGGTGGCGGAGATCCTCAGGAAGCTTCCCGTGGAGGACCTCGAGGTCCGGGAGCCCCCCCTGGAGGAGGTCATCGCCCGGGTCTTCCAGAGCCCAGTCCCGGCGGAGGAGGCATGAGGAAGGCAAGAACCCTCCTTTCCGTGTACCTGGCCTACATGCTGGAGTACCGGGCGGAGCTCTTCCTTTGGGCCTTGGCGGGGGCCTTGCCCCTCATCCTCCTCGGGGTCTGGACGGAAGCCGCCCGGAGCGGGGATTTCCCCTTAAGCCCCGGGGAGTTCGCCCGGTACTTCCTCATGGTTTTCCTGGTGCGCCAGGCCACGGTGGTCTGGGTGGTGTGGGAGTTCGAGCGGGACGTGGTGGAAGGGCGGCTTTCCTTCCGGCTGTTAAGGCCCCTAGACCCCTTTTTTGACCATCTGGCCGCCCACGTGGCCGAGCGCCTGGCCCGGCTTCCCTTTGTCGTGCTCCTCACCCTGCTCTTCTTCTGGCTCTTCCCCGAGGCCCGCTTCCTGCCCGAACCTAAGCCCTTCCTCCTGGGGCTTCTTTTCACCCTTTTGGCCTTCCTCCTCCGCTACCTGATGCAGTACACCACCGCCATGCTCACCTTCTGGAGCGAGCGGGCCTCGGCGGTGGAGGAGGTCTTCTTTCTCCTCTACCTCTTCCTCTCGGGGACCATCGCCCCCCTCGAGGTCTTCCCCGAGCCCCTGAGGGCCCTGGCCCTCCTCACCCCCTTTCCCTACCTGGTCTACCTGCCCGCAGGGCTCCTGGCGGGGCAGGAGGTGGGCCTCTTTCCCGGCGTCTGGGTGATGCTCTTCTGGGGCCTGGTCTTCCTCCTCCTCTGGCGGCTTCTCTGGCGCTTGGGCCTAAGGCGCTACTCGGGGATGGGGGCATAATGAGCCTATGGCCACCCGCTACCGCTTCCGCGTGGAGGAGTTTGAGCGGGCCTTCCGGGATGTACCCCGGGTGGAGCTCCTAAAGGGAGAGGTCTACCAGATGAGCCCCATTGGACCCAAGCACTTTCTTGCGGTGATGCGCCTCGACCATAGGTTGAAGGAGGCCCTCCAAGGAAAGGCCTTGGTGGCGGTGCAGTCCCCCCTTTACCTTTCGGAGGATTCCGAGTCCGAACCCGATCTCCTGGTGCTTCAACCTCCCCTGGAACGCTACGAGGGCCGGCTCCCCCGCCCTGAGGATGTTCTCCTCCTTGTGGAGGTCGCCGACACCTCCTTGGCGTTTGACCGGGAGGTGAAGCTTCCCCTCTACGCCGAGGCCGGCATCCCCGAGGTCTGGCTGGTGAACCTCAAGGAGAACCTCCTGGAGGTCTACCGGGAGCCCAAGGAGGGGCGCTACCGGGCCATCCGCCTCCTCTCCCCCTCCGAGACCGTAAGCCCCTTGGCCTTCCCCGAGGTCAGCCTGCCCTGGGCGTAGCCTCCCGCACCGGGTAGAGGAGGGCGTAGGCGTAGCCGTCGGTGAGGGCCTTTAGGGAGGCCTCGAGGATGTTCTCGCTGGCCCCCACGGTGGCGAAGCGCTCTTCTCCCCGCTTCATCTCCACCATCACCCGCACCCCGGAGTTGGTGCCCGCCTCCTGGCCCGCAAGGATGCGCACCTTATAGTCGGCAAGCTCCACGTCGGCAAGCTCCGGGTAAAACTGCAAGACCGCCTTGCGGAAGGCCTTATCCAGGGCGGAAACCGGGCCGAAGGGGCTTTCCGCCGCCGTGTGCTGCAAGCTTTCCCCCACCCTCACCCGCACCGTGGCCTCGGCCCAGGCGGTGGCGAGGCCCGAGCCGTGCACGAAAACGGAAAACCCCTCCACGGCAAAAGGCAGGCTTCCCCCTTTGAGGCGGTGGGCCAGGAGGTAGAAGCTGGCCTCGGCCCCCTCAAAGGCGTAGCCCTCGTACTCCAAGGCCTTCACCTCGTCCAGGAGGCGCTTGGCCTCCTCCTTGGAGAGGTCCACCCCCAGCTCCTGCAGCTTGGCCAGGAGGTTGGAGCGCCCCGCCACATCGGAAACCAGAAACCGGCGGCTATTCCCTACCCAATCAGGAGGGATGTGCTCGTAGGTGCGGGGGTTCTTGAGGACGGCGGAAACGTGCACCCCCGCCTTGTGGGCAAAGGCCGACTCCCCCACGTAGGGGGCGCGGCGGTTGGGGGTCTGGTTGGCCCGCTCGTCCACGAAGTGGGAAAGCTCCTTCAGGCCCTTGAGCCGCTCCGGGGGGAGGGCGGGGATGCCGTACTTGAAGACCAAGGCGGGGAGGAAGCTGGTGAGGTTCAGGTTGCCGCACCGCTCCCCGTACCCGTTGATGGTGCCCTGGGCGTGGGTGGCCCCGGCCCGCACCGCCGCCAGGGCGTTGGCCACCGCCAGCTCGGCGTCGTTGTGGGGGTGGATGCCGATGCGCACCCCAGGAAAGCGCTCCACCACCGCTTTGGTGATGGCATAGACCTCCTCGGGCAAGGTGCCCCCGTTGGTGTCGCAGAGGACCAGGGTGTCGGCTCCCCCCTCCCGGGCGGCCTCGAGGGTTTCCAAAGCGTACCCAGGGTCCTCCTTGTACCCGTCGAAGAAGTGCTCGGCGTCGTAAATGACCCGCTTGCCCCGCTGGGCAAAGAAGGACACCGTGTCCTGGATCATGCGGAGGTTCTCCTCCAAGGAGGTTTCCAAGGCCTCCAGCACGTGTAGGGTCCAGCTCTTGCCGAAGAGGACCACCACCGGGGTTTCCGCCTCCAAAAGGGCCAGGACCGAGGGATCCTCCTCGGGAAGGAGGCCCTTCCGCCGCGTGGCGCCGAAGGCGCAAAGCCGGGCCTCCCCCAGGTCCACCCCCTTCATGCGCTGGAAGAACTCGGCGTCCTTGGGGTTGGACCCCGGCCAACCCCCCTCGATGAGGTGGATGCCGAAGGCGGCAAGCCGCCGGGCAATGGCCACCTTGTCGTCCACGGAAAGGCTGATGCCTTCCCCTTGGGTTCCGTCCCTCAGGGTGGTGTCGAGAATTTCCACCATCGCTTCCTCCCCCCTAAGGCCCCTCGCCCAACCAGGGGCCTCATCCTTTCGTCCAACGCCTCCTTCCTCCCCTCGGTGGAAGGCCCCACCCCGACGGCGTCAGGGTGGGGTGGCCTCAAACCCCTCGCTGGACCTCCTCGATGGAGGGGGGGTGACGGGTGGCGCGGCCTGAGGCCAGCTTGCCCGCGGCGTCCAAGAAGGCCAGGGCGCTGGCCTCGATGATGTCGGGGGAAACCCCCACCCCCACCGCCTGGAGCTCCCCCAGCCGCAGGCGCACCGTCACCTGGCCCAAGGCCTCGGTGGAGCCGGTGATGGCCTCCACCCGGTAGAGCTCCAGCTCGGGCCTGAGGCCGATGGCCTCCTCCAAGGCCTTGTACACGGCGTCCACGGGGCCATCCCCGGTGTGGGTGGCCACCCGCACCCCATCGGGGGTCTTCACCTTCACCGTGGCCGTGGGCAGAAGGCCGGAGCCGGAGAAGAACTGCACGTGCTCCAGGGCGAAGAACTGGGAGGCGGGCTCCCGCTCGCTCTCCACCAGGGCCTGGAGCTCCTCGGCGGAGAGGGGGCCTTTTTTCTCGGCAATCTCCTTGAAGCGGGAGAAGAGGACCTTGAGCTGATCCTCGGTGAGGTCCTTGTAGCCCAGGTCCTCGAGGGCCTTCTTGAAGGCCGCCCGCCCGGAGTGCTTGCCCAGCACGATCACGGCGGGCCGCCGCCCGATGAGCTCGGCGTCCATGATCTCGTAGGTGGAGCGGTGCTTCAAGACGCCGTCTTGGTGGATGCCGGACTCGTGGGCGAAGGCATTGTCCCCCACGATGGCCTTGTTGGGGGGCACGGGCATGCCGGTGTAGCGCTCCACCAGCCGGGAAACCCGGTAGATCTCTCGGGTGTTGATCTGGGTCTTGGCCTTGTACCAGTCCCGGCGCACGTAAAGGGCCATGACCACCTCTTCCAAGGAGGTGTTGCCCGCCCGCTCGCCGATGCCGTTGATGGTGCACTCCACCTGGCCCGCGCCGTTCTCGATCCCCGCCAGGGCGTTGGCGGTGGCCAGGCCCAGGTCGTCGTGGGTGTGGGTGGAGATGATCACGTTCCGGCCCCGCACCACCTCGTCGCGGATGCGGCGGATGAGGGCCCCGTACTCATTGGGCGTACCGTACCCCGTGGTATCGGGAATGTTGATGGTGGTGGCCCCGGCCTCGATGGCCACCTCGTAGAGGCGCTTCACGAAGTCCCAGTCCGCCCGCATCACGTCCTGGGCGGAAAACTCCACGTCGTCCACGTACTGCCTGGCGTAGCGGACCATCCGGTCCGCCATCTCCAAGACCTCCTCCTCGGTCTTCTTCAGCATGTACTCGAGGTGGATCTTGGAAGCCGAGGTGAAGACGTGGATGCGGGGTTTTTCCGCCTTCTCCAGGGCCTTGGCCGCCTGGTCGATGTCCAGGGTGTGGGTGCGGGCCAAGGCGGCGATGATGGGCCCCTTTACCTCGGCGGCGATGCGGCGTACCGCTTCAAACTCCAAGGGCCCGGATACGGGGAAGCCCGCCTCAATGATGTCCACGTTGAGCCGGGCCAGGGCGTGGGCGATCTCCAGCTTCTGGTCCAGGGAAAGGGCCACCCCTGGGCTCTGTTCCCCATCCCTCAGCGTGGTGTCAAAGATTCGGATGTGCCTTTCCATTTCTCCCTCCCCAAAAACGCACCAGGCCCCCCACCTGGGGGGCCTTTTTGCCCAAGCTAGCCTACCTCCTCCAATACCCTTGCCCGCAGGAAGGGCATCATGGCCCGAAGCCTCGCCCCCACCTCCTCGATGGGGTGCTCCTTCCAGCGCTTGCGGTTCGCCTCCAAAACGGGCTGGCCCACCTGGTTTTCCAGCATCCACTCCCGGGCGAACTCCCCGGCCTGGATCTGCCGGAGGATCTCCCGCATGCGCCGCTTGGTCTCCTCCACCGGCACGGCCACCTCCCCCCGGGTGTAGTCCCCGTACTCGGCGGTGTTGGAGATGGAGTAGCGCATCCCGGCGAAGCCCGCCTCGTAGATGAGGTCCACGATGAGCTTGACCTCGTGCACGGTTTCAAAGTAGGCCATCTCCGGGGGATAGCCCGCCTCCACCAGGGTCTCAAACCCCGCCTGGATGAGCCGGGTCAGCCCCCCGCAGAGCACCGCCTGCTCCCCGAAGAGGTCGGTTTCCGTTTCGTCCTTGAAGGTGGTGGGGATCACCCCCGCCCGGGCGGCCCCGATGGCCTTGGCGTAAGCCAAGGCGGTGGGGAAGGCGGCTCCCGAGGCGTCCTGGTGCACCGCCACCAGGGCGGGCACCCCGCTTCCCTTCACGTACTCGCTCCGCACCAGGTGGCCCGGCCCCTTAGGGGCCACCATCCACACGTCCAGGTCCTTACGGGGTTTGATCTGGCCGAAGTGGACGTTGAAGCCGTGGGCAAAGGCCAAGGCCGCCCCCTCCCTTAGGTTGGGCTCGATCTCCTCCCGGTAGACCTTCCCCTGGGTTTCGTCGGGGAGGAGGACCATGACGATGTCCGCCTCCCGCACGGCCTCCGCTACAGGCAGCACCCTAAGGCCCGCGGCCTCCGCCTTGGCGAAGCTCTTGGAGCCGGGCCTGAGCCCCACCCGCACGTCTACCCCCGAGTCCTTGAGGTTCAGGGCGTGGGCGTGCCCCTGGGAGCCAAAGCCCAAAACCGCCACCTTCTTGCCTTGGATGAAGCCTAGGTCCGCGTCGTGCTCGTAGTAGATCTTCATACCGCCTCCCGTTTTTCCCTGACCTTAAGGGTGCGCTCCCCTCGGCTCATGGCCACCGCACCGGTGCGCATGACCTCGAGGATCCCATAAGGCCTGAGGGCCTCGATGAAGGAGTCTACCTTTTTGGAGTCCCCGGTGAGCTCCAGGATCAGGCTCTTCTGGGCCACATCCACCACCCGGGCCCGGAAGGCCTCCTGGATGTCCTTCACCGCCAGCCTCTCCTCTACTCCGGCCACGTGCACCTTCACGAGCGCCAGCTCCCGCTCCACGTGGGGCTCGGAGTGGTCGGTCACCTTCAAAACCTCGATCAGGCGGTTCAGCTGCTTCTCCACCTGCTCCAGGGTGTGGTCGTCCCCGGAGACCACCAGGCTGATGCGGGAAAGCCCCGGCACGTGGGTGGTGCCCACCGCCAAGCTCTCCAAGTTGAAGCCCCGGCGGGCGAACAGGCCGGTGATGCGGTTCAGCACCCGGGGGTGGTCCTGGACCAGGACCGAGATCACGTGCCTCACGCCTCCACCTCCTCCCTTTCTGCGGGGTGCTCCAGGATCATGTCCTCCGCGGCACCCCCCGCAGGGATCATGGGGAACACCCCCTCCTCGTGGTAGACCTTGAACTCCGCCACCACGGGGCCATCGGCGGAAAGCACAGCCTCCACCCCCTTCATCAGATCCTCCTTGCGCTCCACCTTGACCCCCTTGATGCCGTAAGCCTCGGCCAGGCGGGCGAAGTCGGGGTTGGAGTCCGCCAGGTAGACCTCGGAGTAGCGCTTGGCGTGGAAGAGGTCCTGCCACTGGCGCACCATGCCCAGGTAGCCGTTATTCAGGATCACCACCTTCACGTCCAGCTTGTACTTCACCAGGGTGGCCAGCTCCTGCAGGGTCATCTGGAAGGAGCCATCCCCGTCGAAGTCGATGACCAACTCCTCGGGGCGGGCCACCTTGGCCCCAATGGCGAAGGGCAGACCCACCCCCATGGTGCCGAGGCCCCCGCTGGTGATGAAGCTCCTGGGCCGGGACACGGGGAAGAACTGGGCGGCAAACATCTGGTGCTGCCCCACCCCGGTGGTGACGATGGCCTGTCCCCCCGTGGCCTCGTGGAAGGCCCGGATCACCTCCTGGCTCTGCAGGTGGGGCCGGGGCTTCCAGCGCAAGGGGTAACGGGTGCGCCACTCCTCCAGCTCCCGCCACCAAGCGGCCAGCTTGAGGGGCTTAGCCCCCTTCAAGAGCTCCCGGAGAACCAGCTTGGCATCCCCCACGATGGGCACGTGGGTGCGCACCACCTTGCCGATCTCGGCGGGGTCGATGTCCACGTGGATGATGGTGTGGGCGTGGGGGGCGAAGCGGGAAACCTTCCCCGTGACCCGGTCGTCAAAGCGGAGGCCGATGGCCAGGATCACGTCTGCGTGGTGGATGGCCCGGTTGGCGGCCACGGTGCCGTGCATGCCCGGCATCCCCAGCCAAAGGGGGTGATTGCCAGGGAAGGCCCCCAGGCCCATGAGGGTGGTGATCACCGGGATGCCCGTCCGCTCGGCAAAGGCCAGGAGCTCCCCATGGGCGTGCTGGGCCCCACCCCCCACCATGAGGATGGGCCTTTCCGCCTTCTCCAGGGCATCCAGGGCCCGTTCGATCTGCTTGGGATGGCCCTTGGTGGTGGGCTTGTAGCCGGGAAGGTCCAGCTCCACGTCAAAGGTTCCTGTGAACTCGGCAAGCTGCACGTCCTTGGGGATGTCGATGAGCACCGGCCCTGGCCTTCCCGTGGAGGCGATGTGGAAAGCCTCCCGCACCACCCGGGGGATGTCGTTCACCTCCTGCACCAGGTAGTTGTGCTTGGTGATGGGCATGGTCACCCCGGTCACGTCCGCCTCCTGGAAGGCGTCGGTGCCGATGAGGGCCCGGGGGACGTTCCCGGTGATGGCCACCACCGGGGTGGAGTCCATGAAGGCGTCCGCCAGGCCGGTCACCAGGTTCAAGGCCCCGGGACCGCTGGTGGCCATCACCACGCCCACCCGCCCCGAGGCGCGGGCGTAGGCGGTGGCCGCGTGAATGCCTCCCTGCTCGTGCCGCACCAGGATGTGGCGGATCTTGCTGTCGTAGAGGGCGTCGTAGGTGGGCATAATGGCCCCGCCCGGATGACCGAAGATCACCTCCACCCCTTCCCGCTCCAGCGCCTTCAAAAGTGCCTCCGATCCCTTCATCTCCCCCTCCTAAACCAAAACCCCCCGGGTTCTCCGGGGGGTTTTGGATGCGCCCTAAAACGCTACACCCTACCCCCCGCTGGCCCTACGATTAGGACCAGGCCTAGGGGTAGGACGAGGCCGAAGCGCATCTTGGGCTTTATCCTAGCCCCCTTTGTGAAGGGTGTCAAGAGCCCAAGCGGCGGGCAATGGCGGCTATGGCCACTCTTGCGTGCTCCCGGCCGTTTTCGATAAACACCGTGCGGGTGTCCGGCCCAAAGGCACTGGAGCCGATGGCGAAAAGCCCCTTGCGGGAGGTTTCCCATTCCGGGGAAAGCCAGGGTTTCTCCCCCTCGTAGCGCACCCCGGCCCGCCTAAGGAGATGGTCTTCCGCCCGGTAACCGATCTGGACCAGGACGAAGTCGGCCTCCAAAAACTCCTCCCCTTGGGGCCTTTCCAGCACCAGACCCGCGGGGGTGATGGCCTTCACCCTGGCCTCCATCACCGCCTTTATGCTTCCCTCCTTCACCCGGTTCTCAAAGTCGGGAAGAAGCCAGTACTTCACGCTGGGGCGCACCCATTTGCCCCGGTGGACCAAGGCCACCCGGGCCCCGCCCCGGTACAGGTCCAAGGCCACCTCCACCGCGGAGTTGCTCCCCCCCACCACCGCCACCCTCTGCCCGAAGAAGGGGAAGGCTTCCTCGTAGCGGTGGAGGACGTGAGGCAGCTCCTCCCCCGGCACCCCCAGGCGGTTGGGGTTGCCGAAATAGCCCGTGGCCAGAACCACGTATCGGGCGGCGAAGGCCTTTTCCCCCTTGCGGTCCCGCGCCCAAACCCGAAAGGCCCCCTCCTCCCCCTCCACCCGCAGGGCCTCGGTGTAGGGCAACACCCGCAGCCCCTCCCTTTCCGCCACCTGCTGGTAGTAGCGCAGGGCCTCGAGGCGGGTGGGCTTGGGCCCATGGGACACCAGGGGATGGCCCCCGATCTCGATGTTTCGGGACTCGGAGAAGAAGACCATCTGCCGGGGAAAACGGTAGATGGTTTCCGCCACCGTGCCCCTTTCCAGGATCAGGTGGCTCAGGCCTCGGCGCTTGGCCTCTATCCCCGCCGCCAAACCCACGGGTCCAGCCCCCACGATGAGCACGTCCACCATCCCCCCAAGTCTACGCCGCCGCCGGGCTCTTCCCCGTGGACGGGCCCACCAACCAAGTACCCGCACGCCAAGGTTGCCCCATCGGCCAAAGGCAAAGCGGCGTGCTCATGGCCTCTTTGGGGCCCCCGTCGCGGCGCAACCCACGACGGGGTACTTAACCGAGGCCCCTAGGAGCCCCCGCGGGGCGGAGGGGTAGAATCGGGGCTGGAGGTGCCCTATGGAATACCGGATCGAGCGGGACACCATGGGCGAGGTCAAGGTACCGGCGGACCGCTACTGGGGAGCCCAGACCCAACGCTCCCTCGAGCACTTCAAGATCGGCGCCTGGCGCTTCCGGATGCCCTTGGAGGTGATCCGCGCCTACGGCATGCTGAAGAAAGCGGCGGCCAGAGCTAACCTGGAGCTGGGTGAGCTTCCAGAGGAAATCGCCCGGGCCATCATCCAGGCGGCGGAGGAGGTCATCCAGGGCAAGCTGGACGACCACTTCCCCCTGGTGGTCTTCCAGACGGGAAGCGGCACCCAGACCAACATGAACGTGAACGAGGTCATCGCCAACCGAGCCTCGGAGCTTTTGGGGAAGCCCCTGGGCTCCAAGTACGTTCACCCCAACGACCACGTGAACCGGGGTCAGAGCAGCAACGATACCTTCCCCACCGCCATGTACGTGGCCGTGGCTTTGGCCCTCCACCAAAGGCTTTACCCGGCGGCGGAGGCCCTCATCGCCACTTTCGAGGAAAAGGCCAAGGCCTTCGACGGCATCGTGAAGGTGGGGCGCACCCACCTGATGGACGCCGTACCCATCACCCTGGGGCAGGAGGTGGGAAGCTGGGCGGCCCAGCTTAAGAACACCCTGGCCATGGTCAAGGAGGCGGGAAAAGGGCTTTATAACTTGGCCATCGGCGGCACGGCGGTGGGCACGGGCCTGAACGCCCACCCCCGGTTCGGGGAACGGGTGGCCCATTACCTGGCCGAGGAAACCGGCCTGCCCTTTAAGGTGGCGGAGAACCGCTTCGCCGCTTTGGCCGCCCACGATGAGCTGGTGCAGGTGATGGGGTCCTTGCGCACCCTGGCCGGGGCCCTGATGAAAATCGGCAACGATATCCGCTGGCTGGCCTCCGGGCCCTATGGGGGCATCGGGGAGATCTTCATCCCCGCCAACGAGCCTGGGTCCTCCATCATGCCCGGCAAGGTGAACCCCACCCAGGTGGAGGCCCTCACCATGGTGGTGGTGCGGGTCTTTGGCAACGACCACGCCGTGGCCTTTGCCGGAAGCCAGGGGAACTTCCAGCTCAACGTCTTCAAGCCGGTGATGGTGGATGCCGCCCTCGAATCCATCAAGCTCCTGGCCGACGCCATGGAATCCTTCAACGAGCATCTGGCCAAGGGGATAGAGCCCAACCTAGAACGGATAGAGGAACACCTCCAGAAAAACCCCATGCTGGCCACCGCCTTGAACAAGGCCATCGGCTACGACAAGGCGGCGGAGATCGTGAAGAAAGCCATCAAGGAAAAGAAGACCTTGAAGCAAGCTGCCTTGGAGCTGGGCTACCTCACGGAGGAGGAGTTTGACCGCATCGTGGTTCCCGTGAAGCTGGCCAAGCCCCATGAGGCCTGAGGGCCATTTGTGAGAACGCCCACCCCCAAGCGGGGTGGGCACTACTATAGTAACGGTCGCTGCGCACCACGGAACTGGCCGCACCATGGGTTCGCCACCGGGCGCCGCTTGCCTTCCCGGGTCGCGGCGCGCACCAGCGGTTCGGCGCCCTCGCTCACGCCTGCGCGACGGCGAGCAGCCGCCGGCTGTCGAGCGTGAGTGGTCCGCCCTCGTCGCCCAGCAGCTCGACGCGGGCGAACCCGGCCCGCAGCAGCTCGTCCCGCAGCTCCACCGGCGTATACAGCCGCAGCCCGTACGCGAACCGGCGCACACGCCCGTCCCGGACGATGGTGCGGTCGGTCTGCACGCGCCCGGTGAGCGGTTCGTACCCGGTGCGGTCGATCATCAGGTCGTCGCCCCGGCGGACCACGTCGAAGCGCACCGGCTCGCCGGGCGGCAGGCTGCGCAGGATCCGGTCGCGGTGGACCGTCTCGATCAGCAGCCGGCCGCCGGGCCGCAGCACGCGCCGGAACTCCGCCAGCACGCGGCGGTTCTCCTCGTCGTCGAAGTAGCCGAAGGAGGTGAACCAGTTGACCACGGCGTCGAAGTCTCGCCCGAACGGCAGGGCCCGCATGTCGCCGTGGACCCACTCGACGCCGACGCCCGCGGCCGCCGCGGCCTGGCGGGCCCGCTCCAGGAACAGCGGGCTGGCGTCGAGGCCGGTCACGCGGCAGCCTCGGCGCGCCAGGCGCACGGCGATGCGGCCGTGCCCGCAAGGCACATCCAGCACATCCGCCCCCGGACCGAGGTCGAGGAGCCGGGCGATGAGCTCGGCCTCCTTCTCGTTGCGCTCGTCGTGCAAGAAGGTCTCGTAGAAGTACAGGTAATCCTCGTCGAACACGGCGTCCCAGTGTGCACCCGTCATCGGCCATCCCCCCGCGGCGCGGCACCGGCCCCGGTGCCGGAGCTTTGGCCAAACTATAGTGCACCGCCCTGTAATCGGTCAATACATCTGAGACTGGGGGACCGACTCCGCTTGCATTTTAGCCAAGAACTCCAGGGGCGCCAGCCCCCCCAGGGCCATGTGGGGCCTGCGGTGGTTGTAGTACGCCAGATAAGCGTCCAGCTCGGCCTGCAGGCGCACAAGCCCCCTTGGCAAGGGCAGGGTATAAAACTCGTCGCGGAAGGTGCGCTGCATCCGCTCCACGTGCCCGTTGAGCTTCGGGCTCCGTGGGGGCAGCACAAAGAGCCGGATTCCCAGGCTCCGGCAGGCTTCCTCAAACTCGGCCATGAACTCGCTCCCCCCGTCCACCTGGACGGCCCGGATGGGGAAGGGGGCCTTGGTCACGAGGGCGGAGAGGAATCCCGCCGCCAGGTTGGCCGTGGCCCTGGTGTGCACCTGGGCCAGGGAGAAGCGCGTGACCAGGTCCAGGGCCGAGAAGTGCTTGACCACCTCCCCGGGCCCTAGGGTCACGGTGAGGGTGTCCAATTGCACCAGGTCCCCGGGCGCCCTGGCCTCGTATCCCCGGGGCTTCCTCTGGGCGTAGGGCCTCTGGGGTCTTGGCCTCCCCTTGCCCCGCCTCGCCCGGGCCAGGAAGGCGGCCACCCTTTCCACCCGCCCCCTGGCTTCCAGATGGGCGAGGATGCGGCCCACGGTGCGCTCGCTGACCTCAAAACCTCCCTTCCTCAAGCTCCACCAGATGGGCCAGCGGCCCCAGGTGGGGTTTTGTCTCCGCAAGTCCTCGGTGGCGATGAGGAGTTCGGAGGTCCAGTGCACCTTCCGCCGTAGGCGTTTGGGGCGTTTGGGTTTCGGAAGAAGGCCTTTAAGTCCTTCGTCCTTGAGCCTGCTCCGCCAGCGGTGATAGGTGGCCCGGCTGATCCCCACCAGGGCCTGGATCTCGGGCCAGCTCACCCCGTGCTTCCTGAACGCCTCCACCTGCTTGAGCTTGCGCAGCCGTTCCTGGACCAGGGGGTCGCCGGCCCCCGCCATCTCCAGCTCCTGGGCCTTCCTCGCTCCTCGCCAGATCGCTTTGCCAACCGTGGTAAGCTGCACTCGGGGGGCCTCCTTCCGGAGTCGGTCCCCCTCTTTTTATCCCAGCCCAGAGTCTCACATGTGTTTGTCCGGGTTCACGCCCGCCGTCCGGGAAGGACCGCCAGATGGATCGCTGGACAGCGGGCGCCCGCCGTGCTATGTTAACCCAAGTTGCTACCTATCCCGAGGCCTGAAAAAATAGTGGCCGCTATGCTGTCGCGCATCATAGCGGCCTTTTGCATTATAGACGATGCCCTCCAGGCCCTGGGCTACAAGGACGACCCCCAAGCCAAGACCCCAGCCTCCGCCATCCTGACCCTCGCCATCCTGGCCGCCATGGAACTGGGCGGCAAGCACAACAAGGCCCTGGCCCTCGCCAAAGACCTGCGCCTCTTTACCTACGTCCCCTCCCCAAGTCGCTTCAACCGCAGACTCCACGCCCTATACCCCTTCTTCCTCCCCCTTCGCAAGATAGCCCCTTCGGGGCTGACCCACCTCCTAGCCCAGGCCTGGAAAAACCTCCACCAGGCCCAGGCCTACGCCTTGGACACCTTCCCCCTCCCCGCCTGCGAGAATATCCGCGCCCCCCGCTCCCGCCTTTTCCCAGACAAGGCCTACCGCGGCTTCATCCCCAGCAAACGGGTCTACTTCCACGGCCCCAAGCTCCACCTCCTGGTGGACGACGGGAAGTTTATCCATGAAGTGAGCCTGACCCCGGGAAGCCTACATGATCTGAGCTCTTTGCTCCTTCTTCCCCTGGACCTTCCCGAGGGGGCGGAGCTCTACCTGGACCGGGGGTACGAAAGCCACTTCTATGAAGACCTCCTCCGGGAGGCGGGGGGGATTGTGCCCATGGTCATCCGTAGAAGGAACAGCCGGCGGTATGTGCCTTGGTTGCAGTACCTGGCCATTGTGGGGCGGCTGCTTTCCCGTGAGGGAAACACCTAGGGGGTGGTGGAGACGGTGGGCAGTATGCTCCATGCCCTCTTCCCGCGGCGCATCCATGCGGTGACCCAGGAGGGTTTTGTGATCAAGGTGCTCTCCTTCATCTTGGCCCACAACCTAAATCTCTTGGCTCAACAAATGCTTGGGTAGCAACTTGGGTTATAGTAAGGTTTGGGAGGTGAGGTATGCCGTATCCGTTTACGCTACCGGAACTGGGTTACCCGTACGAGGCCCTCGAGCCCCACATCGACGCCAAGACCATGGAGATCCACCACCAGAAGCACCACGGGGCCTACGTGAACAACCTGAACGCCGCCCTGGAGAAGTACCCCTACCTGCACGGGGCGGAGGTGGAGGTGCTCCTGCGCCACCTGGCCGCCCTGCCCGCGGACATCCAGACCGCGGTGCGCAACAACGGGGGTGGGCACCTGAACCATAGCCTCTTCTGGGAGCTCCTAACCCCCGGGGGAGCCAAGGAGCCGGTGGGGGAACTTAAGAAGGCCATCGACGAGCAGCTTGGGGGCTTCGCCGCCCTGAAGGAGAAGCTCACCCAGGCGGCCATGGCCCGCTTCGGCTCCGGCTGGGCTTGGCTGGTCAAGGATCCCTTCGGCAAGCTCCACGTCATCTCCACCCCCAACCAGGACAACCCCATCATGGAGGGGTTCACCCCCATCGTGGGCATCGACGTGTGGGAGCACGCCTATTACCTCAAGTACCAAAACCGCCGGGCTGACTACCTCCAGGCCATCTGGAACGTGCTGAACTGGGACAAGGCGGAAGCCTTCTTCCGGCGGAAGGGCTAAGGGAAATATAGTCCCCCACCCGGACCCCCCGGGTGGGGGTTTGTCTTCTCCCCCGGTTCCGCCGTCCGCCCAGGGTTTCCTAGCAGGTGAGCGCCCTGGAAAAGCTCCCCTTCAAAGCCCACCTCGCTTTCGGCCAGGGGACACCCCAGGCGAACAAGGGATTATCCTTGGAGCCCCTCCGGGAAGGCTCCCCCAAGGATGGGGGCCAAGGTTCCCTCCAAAGCCCTCACCGCCAAGGGAATCCTCCACGCTCCCTTGTCCCGCACCCCTGCCGGATTGGAAATAGCCCGAACCTCCACCCCCGGGATGCCCAGGGCCAGGCACGCTCGGGCGAAGGCAGCTCCCTCCATGCTCTCCACCTGGGCCCCCCAGCGCGAGGCCAGGGCCTCCGCCTCCCCCGGGTTTTCCGAAACCCGGTCCCGGGTGAGCCCCACCACCACCCGGAGGCCCAACATCCGGGCCAAAGCCCGGGTAAGGCCCGGATCCAGGGGAAATCGGTTGTAGTAGGCCTTTCCTCCCACCTCCAAGGCGGGAAAGCCCAAGGGCTTAAGGCCCTCTTGGGTACCCAGGTCCGCCTCCACCTCCTCCCCCACCAGGACCACATCCCCAGGAAGGAGGCCCGAGCTCGGGTAGGCCCCGGCGATGCCGAAAAGCAAGGCCTTCTCCACAGGATCCTGGCTGGCCCAGGCGGCCAGGGTAAGGGCCGCGTTCACCTTGCCGATCCCGGTTTCCAGCCAGACGAAACCCTCTCCCCTAAGCCCCTTCCTCCCCAGGAAGGAGAAGGGTTCGCCCCGGAGGAAGGGGGCCTCGAGGACCGTGGGGGAGAGGAGAAGCCACATCACTCCACCACCTTAAACCCCAAGGCCTCCGCCCGCTCCACGAAGAACTGGATGTTCTCCGCCTTCACCTCGCCCCCCAGGCTCTTGCGATCAAAGGCTTCCTCCGCCGCCAGGATCATGGTTTCCGCCAGGCAGGCAGGCACCTGGTCGGGGGCACCGAAGTGAAGGTCTAAGGTGGCCTTTGCCCTCCCGGGAAGCCGCACCACGCCCCCGGGGATGACCCTGACCCCAGGTACCTCTCTAACCGAGGGATGCACGTCGGGGGGCACGCCCTCGTCGTAGATCCAGGCTCCCGGCTTCACGTGCTCAGGGTAGATCACCGGGTTCGGATCGCTGGTGGCGGTGAAGACCAGGTCCGCCTCCCGGATGGCGGCCACCTCGGTGGTCACCTGGATCTCAGGCGCTTGCCCCTTTCGCTCCAGGTTCTTCCGAAGGCTTTCCGCCGACTTCTCCAGGCGCTCCCGGTCCCGGCCCACCAGGATAAGCCGCCCCACCAAGGGAGCGATCTGCCGGGCGATGCCGAAGGCCACCACCCCGTTCGCCCCCACCACCGCTGCCGTGGTGTTTCTCAGGTCCTTGCCGCTTTGGGCAAAGTGGGCCAGGATGCCGGGAATGGCCGCTTTGACGGTGCCCGCGGTGTAGGCCCCCCCGTTTGTCACCTCTATATCCGGCACCGCCTCCTGCACCCTCCTGCCCTTCTCCCCCACCACGCTCCAAAAGGCCCCCAGGCCCACCACCGTGGCCCCGAGTTCCTGGGCGAGCCTCGCCCCCTGGATGGCCCGCCTCACCGCCAGGTCCGGCTTGGCCTTGATCTGGTGGGGGAGCAGGGGAGCGGAGATGAGGTGGCAGAGGATCTCCCGGCCATCCGCCGTCTTAACCCCCCTCACCTCACCCACCTTCATGGGGCGGAAAAGCTCCGCTAAGCGTTCTATCCAGGCCTGTTTCAAAAGCCCCAGGCGAACCAGGGGCCGGGCCCAGCGGAAACGGGGACTTTGCCAAAAATCCTCCACCGTGAGGGGATGGATGAGGAAGGCGCAGACCACCTGCCTTTCC
Source organism: Thermus tengchongensis (assembly GCF_021462405.1). NCBI lineage: Bacteria > Thermotogati > Deinococcota > Deinococci > Thermales > Thermaceae > Thermus > Thermus tengchongensis. The sequence continues at coordinate 245,909 of NZ_JAKEDU010000001.1, forward strand.
GAAGGCAGGGGCAAGGGGCTCCCCAGCTTGGGCTCGGTGCCCTCCAGGATGCGCCCCAGGTTCTCCTTGTAGCGCCAGAGGGCAAGGAGGAAGAGGAGGAGGGCGAGGAGCCTCTCGGTCAGGCCAAACCCTCCAAAGAGCATGACCCCAAGAAGCCCCAGGGGAAGCCCCAAGGCCCCCAAGGAGGCGTAGCCCGTGAGGGCGTAGAGGACCAGGCCCAAGGCCACAGGGACCAGGCCCAGGGCTGGGTCCAGGGGAAGGCCCGCCAAGACCCCCAAAAGCACCCCCGCCCCCTTGGCCCGGAGGGGCCAGGGGTCCCGGAAAAAAAGCGGGTAGAGGTGGCCCAGATAGACCGCTACCCCCAAAGCCAGAAGCTCCTCTAAACCAAGCCCCAAGCCCCGGCCCAGGGCCATGGGTAAATACCCCTTGGCAAAGTCCAAAAGGAAAGCTAGAAGGGTAAGCCCCAGCCCCGACCGCCTCAGGGCGGTTTCCAACCCCAGGGTGTAGGGGCTTGCCGTGCGCAGATCCACCCCCCGGCGCCTGGCCAGCCAGTACCCAAAGGGCAAGGCGCCCAGGGCGAAGGAAAGGGGTAGGAGAAGGAGCATCATCGCAGGTAGTTTAGCCCGGCCACCGCCCCACCCGTGAGAAGGAAAACGATGAGCCCTGCCGCCAGGACCCCAAAGGAGATGGCCAGAAGGGCGTAGCGCCTTTTGAGGCCCAAGACCACCGCCAACACCGCCCCGCTCCAGGCCCCGGTACCCGGCAAGGGCACGGCCACAAAGAGGAAAAGGCCCAAGGCTCCTAGGCGCTGCACCTGCTCCTCTCCCCGGAGGCGCACCCGGGCCTCGAGGGCCTCCCATGCCCGGGCTAGAAGGGGCACGCGGGTGGCCAACGCTACCGCCCAGGGCAGGAGGATGAGGGCCAGGGGGGCCACCAGGAGGTTGCCCAGGAGGGCCAGGAGAAAAGCCTTACCTGGGGCAAGCCCCAGGGCCACCCCCAGGGGGATGGCCCCCCGCAGCTCCACCACCGGCAGGGCGGCCACCAGGATCACGTACAGCTCAAGCGGCATAGGCCCTAAGGGACAACCCGCCGCCAGATCCAAAGGGGATCCCGACGGCGGGCCACCAGAGCCAAGGCGCTAGGCGCGGGCCGCCTTGGCCTTCTCCACCAGCTCGGCAAAGGCCTGGGGCTCCCGCACTGCCAAATCGGCCAGTACCTTGCGGTCCAGCTCCACCCCCGCCTTCTTCAGGCCGTGGATGAAGCTGGAATAGTTCATGCCGTGCTGGCGGCAAGCGGCATTGATGCGCACAATCCAAAGCCTGCGGAAATCCCGCTTCTTGCGCTTGCGGTGGGCATAGGCGTAGTTGCCCGCAGCGAAGAGGGTTTCCCTGGCCTTGCGGAAGCTTCTGGAGCGGAGCCCCCAATACCCTTTGGCCAGCTTGAGGATCTTCTTGTGCCTCCTGCGGCGAACGACTCCGGTTTTGGCGCGCGGCATCCTCTACCTCCTACTCGTAGGGCAGGAGAAGCTTCACCCGCTCCGCCTCTGGCTTGGCCAAGGCAAACTTCCGCCCCTTTTGGCGGATCTCCTTGCCGGACTTCTGCCAGTTGAGGTGCCGCTTGCCGGTCCGCATGGCCACCACCTTGCCCGAAGCGGTCACCTTGACCCGCTTCTTGGCGCCCTTATGGGTCTTCATCTTCGGCATGCTCTCCTCCTCTTTGGGAAGCGCCCCGCACCGGGGACTTGTAGGCTCCCCAAAAGCCCTCACACTATACCAAAGACGGGTGAAAAGGTCCAGTCTAGGCCGACGACACCTTGGCTGGGGCCAGGAGCATGTTCATGTCCCGACCCAGGAGCTCCGGCTTCATCTCCACCACAGCCAGACCCTTCAGGTCCTCGGCCACCCTTTCAAGAAGCCTCTCTCCCAGCTCGGGATGGGACATCTCCCGCCCCCGGAACATGATGGTGACCTTGACCTTGTGGCCCTCGGCCAGGAAACGCTTGATATGGTTCAGCTTGGTCTGATAGTCGTGGTCGTCGATCTTGACCCGGAACTTGATGGACTTTACCTCGGTGCGCTTGGCCTTTTTGCGAGCCTCCTTCTCGGCCACCTGCTGCTCGTAGCGCCACTTGGAGTAGTCCATGATGCGGGCCACGGGGGGATCGGCGGTGGGACCCACCAGCACCAGGTCCAGGTCCTGTTCCTGGGCCAAGCGCAGGGCCTCCCGGGTGTCCATGATGCCCAGCTGCTGCCCATCGACCCCGATCACCCGCACCTGCCGTGCACGGATACGTTCGTTAACCAAGTACTCCTTTATCTACACCACCTCCTAGCCCGCAGGTCTTCCCTTCTAGCTTGCGGGCTAAGGGGAGTGTAGCAGGAAAAGGCGGGCCCCTACAATGGGGGCATGGTCCAGGTAGAAGGAGGCTCCATCTTAAAGGTGTTCCTGAACGATCCTGAGCGCCGCAACCCCCTCTCCCCAGGAATGGTGGAGGGGCTGATGGCGGCCCTCGAGGAGGCGGAGAAGGACCCCGAGGTCCGGGTGGTGGTCCTTTCGGGCCGGGGAAAGGCCTTCAGCGCCGGGGCGGACCTGGCCTTTTTGGAAAAGGTCACAGAGATGGGCGCTGAGGAAAACTACCGCCACTCCCTCTCCCTCATGCGCCTCTTCCACCGCCTCTACACCTTCCCTAAGCCCACGGTGGCGGCGGTGAACGGCCCGGCGGTGGCGGGAGGAGCGGGCCTGGCCACCGCCTGCGACCTGGTGGTCATGGACCAAGAGGCCAAGCTGGGCTACACCGAGGTAAAGATCGGCTTTGTGGCCGCCCTGGTCTCGGTGATCCTGGTGCGGGCCGTGGGGGAGAAGGTGGCCAAGGACCTTCTCCTCACGGGAAGGCTCATCGGGGCGGAAGAGGCCAAGGCCCTGGGCCTGGTAAACCGGGTGGCCCCTCCAGGGAAGGCGCTTGAGGAGGCGGTGGCCCTGGCGGAGGAGGTGGCCAAGAACGCCCCCACCTCCTTGCGCCTCAGCAAGGAGCTCCTATTGGCCCTCCCGGGAATGGGCCTGGAAGACGGCTTCCGCCTGGCGGCCTTGGCCAACGCCTGGGTGCGGGAAACGGGGGACCTCAAGGAGGGCATCCGGGCCTTCTTTGAGAAGCGGCCCCCTAGGTTCTGAAAAGGCATAGCCTTGGAGCGGTGGGAGGGTTTGGACACCCGGCAAGGGCTATACTCCCCTTATGGGCCTTGTTCCCCCCTGCTTCATCACCGAGATCGTGGAGAAGGACCTGCGGGAAGGAAAGTACCCTAAGCTCCTCACCCGCTTCCCCCCCGAGCCTAACGGCTACCTGCACATCGGCCACGCCCGGAGCATCGTGTTGAACTTCGGCCTGGCCCTGGACTACGGAGGGGAGTGCAACCTGCGCTACGACGACACCAACCCGGAGACGGAAAAGGAGGAGTACGCCCGGGCCATCGAGGAGGACGTGCGCTGGCTGGGCTTCACCCCAGACCGGGTCCTCTACGCCTCCGACTATTTTGAAAAGATGTACGAGTGCGCCCTGGTCCTCATCCGAGAGGGCAAGGCCTACGTGGACGACCTCCCCGAGGAGGAGATGAGCCGCCTGCGGGCCGAGGGGAAGCCGAGCCCCTACCGGGACAGGAGCGTGGAAGAAAATCTGGAGCTATTCCAGCGCATGGCCCAGGGGGAGTTCCCCACGGGCAGCCGGGTGCTCCGGGCCAAGATCGACCCCACCCACCCCAACTTCAAGCTGCGGGACCCGGTCCTTTACCGCATCGTCCACGCCCCCCACTACCACGCCGGGGACCGGTGGGTGGTCTACCCCATGTACGACTACGCCCACCCCCTCGAGGACTTCATCGAAGGCGTGAGCCACTCCCTCTGCACCCTGGAGTTTGAGAACAACCGGGCCATCTACGACTGGGTCATCGAGAACCTGAAGGGGAAGTGCGGCCTCCCCGAGAGCCCCAGGCCCTACCAGTACGAGTTCGCCCGCCTGGACCTGAGCCACACGGTGCTCTCTAAGCGCAAGCTCATCCGGCTGGTGGAGGGGGGGTACGTCTCGGGCTGGGATGACCCCCGCCTGCCCACCCTGAGGGCCCTAAGGCGGCGGGGCGTGCGGCCCGAGGCCATAAGGGAGTTCGTGCGGCGCACGGGCATCTCCCGCAACGAGGCCCGCATCGAGATAGAGCTCTTTGAGGAGATGGTGCGGGACGACCTGAACCCCATCGCCCCCAGGGTTCTGGGGGTTTTAGACCCCTTGAGGGTGGTCCTCACCAACTACGACGGGGAGGAGCGGATCCAGGCCCCCTACTGGCCCCGGGACATCCCCAAGGAGGGCGCAAGGCCCCTTCCTTTCTCCCCGGAGCTCTACATCGAGCGCACGGATTTCAGCCTCAATCCCCCGAAGGGCTGGAAGCGCTTCGCCCCCGGGCAAAGGGTGCGCCTGCGGCACGCCTACGTCATCGAGCTGGAGGACGTGGTGAAGGAAAACGGCGAGGTAAAGCTTCTGAAAGCCCGCATCGTTCCCGGCACCCTGGGGGCCAACCCCCAGGACGGGGTGAAGCCCAAGGGGGTGATCCACTGGGTTTCCGCCCGGCACGCCCTGCCCGTGGAGTTCAGGCTTTACGACAGGCTCTTCCTGACGGAAGACCCCGAGGAGGGGGGGGATTTCCTGAGAAACCTGAACCCCAAGGCCCTCGAGGTGAAAAAGGGCTTTATCGAGCCCAGCGTGGCCCAGGATCCACCGGACACCCGCTACCAGCTAGAGAGGCTGGGTTACTTCTGGCAGGACCCGGTGGACTCCCGCCCCGGGCGGCTAGTCATGAACCGCATCGTGCCTCTCAAGGAGGGGTACCGGCCTCAGTAGAGGAGGCTAAAACCCCACGCTAACCCCCACTGCTGCCCCGATCCCCAAGCCCGTATGGGGAGACAGGTAAAGGGTGGGGTGGGCCTCCATGTACACCCCAAGAAGAGGCAAGGGCAGGTTCAGCCAGGTGCCCAAGACCGCCCGTAGGCCCGCATGACCCCGGGCATCCTGGGGTAGGGTAAGGGCGGGCCCTGTGCCGTAGAACCCTCCCAGGCCCAGATAGAGGTCGGTAAGGGGAAGCTTCAGAAGCAAGTCCACCCCACCTCCCACAGCCTCGAGGCCCACGCCCCCGTACACCCGCCCATCCAGCAGGAGGGGCACCAGGGAAAAGCGCACCCCCCCTGAACTCCAAAGGGGCTTCCCCCACTCACCTCAGCCCGCTGGGCCAGACCTAAGGCCAAAACCACCAAAACCGCCGCAAGCCACCTACGCATGCCGAACCTCCTCCAAAAGCACCTCCACCCGGGCCATCCGGGCCCGGTGGGCCCCGGGTTCGTAATCCACCAGGACCCCATCCACCTTGAGCATCCCCAGGGCCCTGAGGAAGGCCTCCTTCAAGGCCCGGGTCTCTAGGGCGCTCACCCGCATCCCTAGCTCAGGGTGCCGGGCCAGGAAACCCTGCGCCAAGGCCTCGGAGGTCCAGATACCGGAAAGCCTCTGCCCCAGGACCTCCAAAACCAGGTGTTCCCCCGGCTCCCCCTCCAGGATGTACCAGGGCCCCGAGAGATCCATCCCCCGGCATAATACCCCTCGTGAGGCTGGACCGCTACCTGGTGGAAAGGGGCCTAGCGGAAAGCCGGGAGAAGGCGCAAAGACTCATCCGGTCCGGCCAGGTCAAGGTGGCCGGGCAGGTGGTGACCAGGCCCGCCTACCCGGTAAAGGAAGGGGTCCAGGTGGAGGTCCTCTCCCCGGAGCGGTACGTGGGCCGGGGGGCCTACAAGCTCCTAGGGGCCTTGGCCGCCTTCCCCGTGGACCCCCAGGGCAAGGTGGCCGCCGACCTTGGGGCCAGCACCGGGGGCTTCACCCAGGTGCTCCTAGAAAGGGGTGCCCAGCGGGTCTATGCGGTGGACGTGGGCCGGGGCCAGCTCCACCCCTCCCTGCGCCAGGACGCGCGGGTGGTGGCCCTGGAAGAACAGGACGCCCGCACCCTCCAGCTCCCCGAGCCCGTGGACCTGGTGGTCATGGACGTGTCCTTCATCTCCTCCACCCTCCTCCTCCCCAAGGTGAAGGAGCTCCTCCGGCCCGGCGGAGAAGCCCTGGTGCTGGTGAAGCCCCAGTTTGAGCTTTGGCCCGGGGCCCACCGGGGGGTGGTGCGGGAGGAGGCCTTGAGGCGGGAGGCCTTGGAGCGGGTCAAGGGAAAAGCCCTAGGGCTTGGCTTCCAGGTGCTGGGCGAAGCCGAAAGCCCCCTGGCAGGCAAGGAGGGGAACCGGGAATTTTGGCTTTGGCTCAGGGCCCCTTGAGCCACTCCTCGGCGATCTGCACCGCATTGAGGGCCGCCCCCTTCAGGAGCTGGTCCCCCACCACGAAGAAGTCCAGGCCGTTTTCAAAGGCCAAGCTCTGCCGGATCCTGCCCACCTCCACGTCCCACTTGCCGCTCGCTGTGAGGGGCATGGGGTAGCGCCGGGCCTGGGGTTCGTCCACCACCTCCACCCCGGGGGCCTGGGCCAGGACCTCCCGGGCCGCCTCCGGGGTGACGGGGCGCTCGAACTCCACGCTCACCGCCTCCGCGTGGGCCCTCAGGGTGGGCACCCGCACCGCGGTGGCGCTGATGCGGAGGGAGCTATCCCCGAAGATCTTGTGGGTCTCCCAAACCACCTTCATCTCCTCGCGGGTGTAGCCGTTCTCCTGGAAGGCGTCGATGTGGGGGATGACGTTGAAGGGCAGGGGGTGGGCGAAGACCTCCGCCTTGGGGGCCTCCCCGTGCAGGTAGCGGTGGGTTTCGTGGAGGAGCTCCTCCATCCCCTTGGCCCCGGCGCCGCTTGCCGCCTGGTACGTGGCCACGATGACCCGCTTGGCCCTGAAGGCCCGGTGGAGGGGCCACAGGGCCATGGCCAGGATGGCGGTGGTGCAGTTGGGGTTGGCGATGATGCCCTGGTGGCGGAAGATCTCCTGGCGGTTCACCTCCGGCACCACCAGGGGCACGTGGGGCTCGTAGCGCCAAGCGCTGGAGTTGTCCACCACCAGGGCCCCGCCTTCTGCCCAGGTTGGGGCCAAGGCCTTGGAGAGGGAGCCTCCGGCGCTGGCCAGGACCAGATCGGCGGGTAGGAACCCCTCGGGCAGGGGTTCCACAGGAAGCTCCTCTCCCCGGAAGGGAAGCCGCACCCCGGCGGAGCGGGGGGAGGCGTAGAGCCTAAGCTCGGAAAGGGGAAAGTTTCTGGCCTCGAGGACCTTGAGGATCTCCCGCCCCACGGCCCCCGTGGCTCCTACCACGGCTACCCTCACCTTATCTCCTCCTTGCTGGCTACCCAGAAGGCTACCATGCTTTCGTCTCCCAGACCTTCCTCGCCCAAAGGGCTACCCCAGCACCTTGGCCCGCAGAAGGGCTGGACCCCGCAGGGGAAGAACCTCGTCCTCCTTTAGATCCAGCAAAGCCACGGTGTTTCCCTCATGGTCCACAAACTCAACCATGTAGCCACCCTTGGGATAGACCAGGACCACCGTACCCACATCCCCCGCTTCGAGGCCCACTTCCCTGTGGTCGTGCTTAAGAACCACCAAATCGTGCTCGCGGATCATTTCTCCCTCCACGGGTAGGCGGTCACCAAGCGAAAGGTATCCTCTCCCTCCCCACGATACCAAACGCTTTGCAGGAGAACTGGACCCGTGGGGCAGACCAAAGGGCCCCTTAAGATCAAGACCTCCCCCCTCCCCGTATAGCCCCGGGCGCCTTTGGACTTCCTGCGCCGCCTGGGCATGCGCCAAAAGCGCGAGCTCCAACACCTCCGGTGCATCCACGGAAAAACCCCTGGACAGAAAAAACCGCGCCTTGCTCCCCCCTTCTGGATGCCTGGGGTTAAGCAGGTACTCCGTCAGCTTGGACCGGGGCACGAGAAAGCCCATTCCTGCCGGTGCCCTCCCCTACCACCTAAGCTTTTCCCGCAAAAACCCCTCCAGCTCGTCCACATGGAGCCTTATCTGCTCCATGGTGTCCCGGTCCCGCACCGTCACCGTGTCCTTGAGCCTTGTGGTCCCGTCCTTGCTCTGGCCGATGGTGTCGTAGTCCACGGTGATGGCGAAGGGGGTGCCCACCTCGTCGTGGCGGCGGTAGGCCTTTCCGATGTTGCCCGTGTCCTCGTAGAGAATGCGCCCCAGGCCCAAGGCCTGGAGGCGGGCCTTCAAGGCCTTGGCGTAGCCGGTGATCTCCGGGCGGTTCTTGACCAGGGGGATGACCGCCGCCTTGATGGGGGCAAGCTGGGGCTTGAGCTTGAGAACGATGCGCTCTTCCCCATTAGGAAGCTCCTCCCGGGTGAAGGCCTCGGCCAAGAGGGCCAGCACCCCCCGGTCCACCCCAGCAGAGGGCTCGATGACATAGGGGACAAACCACTTGCCGGTGTCGGGGTCCCGGTAAGCCAGGCGGGCGGTGGAGTGTTCGTTTTTAAGCACCCGGGCGGTGATGCCAAGCTCCTCCTGGTCCTTGGTGTGGCTTCCCAGGTCAAAGTCCGTGCGGTTGGCGATGCCCTCCAGCTCCTCCAGGCCATGGGGAAAGCGGTAGAGGATGTCCACCGTGGCCTTGGCGTAGTGGGCCAGCTCCTCGGGGGGCTGCTGGTAGGGCACCAGGTTTTCCCGGCTCAGGCCCATCTCCTGCCACCACCGGAGCCTCTCCTCCACCCAGTAGCGGTGCCAGTACTCGTCCTCCCCCGGACGGACGAAGTACTCGATCTCCATCTGCTCGAACTCCCGCACCCGGAAGATGAAGTTCCTGGGGGTGATCTCGTTGCGGAAGGCCTTGCCGATCTGGGCAATGCCGAAGGGAAGCTTCCGGCTCGTGCTGTCCAGGACGTTCTTAAAGTTCACGAAGATGCCCTGGGCAGTCTCCGGACGCAAATAGGCCAGGGAAGCCTCGTCCTCCACAGGGCCCACGTAGGTCTTGAACATCATGTTGAAGTACCGGGGCGGGGTCCAGTCGCCAGGTTCCCCAGTAGCCGGGTCCAGGACCCCGGCAGCGGTCATGGCCCCCCCAGCCCGCTCGGGAGCCTGCATCATGGCCTGGACCAGGGCGTGCAGGTTGCCCTCCTCCACCTCCATAGCCCGGTAGAGCCGCCCGAGCACCCCTTCCGGCTGTTCCTTGAGGAGGTGGTCCAGGCGGTAGCGCTTCTTGGAGATGCGGTTATCCACCATAGGATCGGCGAAAGTGGCCTCGTGGCCGGAATAGTACAGGACCAAGCGGTGGGTGAGGACGCTGGCATCCAACCCCTCCATATCGTCCCGCTCGTAGACGTTCCTCCGCCACCAGGCTTGCTTCAGGTTGTTCTTGAGCTCCACCCCCAAGGGACCGTAGTCGTAGGTCCCCTGGAGGCCCCCGTAGATCTCAGAGCCCTGAAAGATAAACCCCCTGCGTTTGCAAAGCGCCACCAGTTCGTCAAGGCTACTCGCCGGCATCGTCCCTCCCGAAAGGGGGCTTGGCCCCCGGTTAAAGGGCATCTTACCGGATGCCGGGCCCTTTTGGCTCCTGGCAGCCCCGGTCAAGGGCCTTCCCCAAGGCCAAGGTAATCCCAGGCGCAAACCCCCGCCGCGGCCTCCTTTAGGCTAGAATGTGGGTAGAGGGGAGCATGAACAGGTACGACGATCGCGCCAGGCTGGTTTTCCACTACGCAAGGGAGGAGGGGAGCCGCTTAGGCCACTCCATGATCGGCCCAGAGCACCTCCTCCTGGGCCTGATGCGCGAGGGGGGTACGGCGGCCCGGATCCTCCAGGAGTACGGGGCGAGCCTCGAGGCCATGCGCCGCATGGTGGAGGAGCTGGTGGGCCGCGGAGAGGGGAGCCGCACCGGGGAGCCCCCTGCCATTACGCCCAGGGCCAGGCGGGTCATGGAGCTGGCCAGCGCCGAGGCCCGCAACATGGGGGCCTCTGTGATCGGCACCGAACATATCCTCCTGGGCATCATCCGGGAAGGTGACGGGATCGCCTACCGCATCCTCTCCCACTTCGCCAAGGATGTGGACGCCATCCGCTGGCGCATCCTCTCCATGGCCGAGGGGCGGGAGCGGGAAAAACCGGTGAACACCCCCTTCCTGGACGAGTACGGCCGGGACCTCACCAAGGAGGCCCGGGAGGGCAAGCTGGACCCCGTGATCGGCCGGCAGGAGGAGATCAACCGGGTGATCCAGATCCTAGCCCGGCGCACCAAAAACAACCCCGTCCTCATCGGCGACCCCGGGGTGGGCAAGACCGCCATCGTGGAAGGGCTGGCCCAGGCCATCGTGGAGGGGCGGGTACCCCCCATCCTACGGGGGGCCCGGGTGGTGGCCATCGACCTGGCGGGGGTGGTAGCGGGCACCAAGTACCGGGGAGAGTTTGAGGAACGCCTGCGCCAGATCATCGAGGAGCTCAAAAATGCCAAGGTCATCGCCTTCATCGACGAGCTCCACACCCTGATCGGGGCCGGGGGGGCGGAGGGCACCTTGGACGCCGCCAACATCCTGAAGCCCGCCCTGGCCCGCGGCGAGATCCAGGTGATCGGGGCCACCACCACCGGGGAGTACCACCGCTACATCGAAAAGGACGCTGCCCTGGAAAGGCGCTTCCAGCCGGTGATCGTCCTGGAGCCCTCCCCGGAGGAGACCCTGGAGATCCTGAAAGGCCTCCGCCCCCGCTACGAGGCCCACCACGGGGTCATCATCCCTGACGAGATCCTGGAGCTTGCCGTCAAGATCGGGATCCGTTCCCTTCCGGGGCGTAATTTCCCCGACAAGGCCATCGACCTCATCGACGAGGCGGCGAGCCGGGTGCGCCTCAATGCCTCCTTGGGCCTGCCCGTGGCCGAGGAAGAGGATGGAACCCCCGTGGTGACCCGGGAGGACATCGAGGCGGTGGTGGACTCCTGGGGGGGGATCTATGTGGACGACAAGGACGACGAGAAGCTCATGCGCCTCGAGGAGGAGCTCAGAAAACGGGTGGTGGGCCAGGAGGAGGCCATCCGCGCCCTGGCCAACGCCCTCCGCCGGGCCCGGGTGGGCCTGGGCGGCCGGACCCGGGTGGCGGCTAGCTTCCTCTTCGTGGGGCAAAGCGGGGTGGGCAAGACCCAGCTGGCCAAGGCCCTGGCTGAGGTGCTCTTTGGCTCGGAGCGGGCCCTCATCCGCTTTGACATGTCCGAGTTCCAGGAGCCCCACTCCATCTCCAAGCTCATCGGGGCCCCTCCGGGCTACGTGGGCTACGAACAGGGCGGGCGCCTCACGGAGGCCGTGCGCCGCCAACCCTTCAGCGTGGTCCTCCTGGACGAGATCGAGAAGGCCCACCCCGACGTGTACAACACCTTCCTGCAGGTGCTGGACGAGGGCCGCCTCACCGACGGCATGGGCCGGACCGTGGACTTCCGCCGGGTGATCCTCATCATGACCTCCAACACCGGCTACAACGTGGGCCCGGCTATCGGCTTCACCTCCAAGGAGGTGGATACCGAGTCTCCCCTCAAGGCCCTCTTCACCCCCGAGTTCCTGGACCGGCTGGATGAGGTCATCCGCTTCCGCCCCCTCACCGAGGAGGAGCTGGTGCAGGTGGCCCGGATGATGCTGGACGACATACAGAAGGAGCTGCAATCCCGGGAGATCACCGTGCGCTTCTCCCCCGAGGTGGCCCGGTTCGTGGTGGAGCAGGCCCCCAAGACGGGGAGCGCCCGGGCCATCCGGAGCATCATCCGGGAACGCATCGAGGACCCCCTTTCCCTGGCCCTCCTCAAGAAGCCCACCGGCCACCTCTACGTGAACGTGGAGGACGGGCACCTGGCCTTCCACGAGGTGGAGGGGGAGGAGCTTTTGGTCTAGATGTTCCCAGAAATCCCAAGGCCCCGCCTCCTCCTCCCGAGGGGGCTGCTTTTTCTTGGGCGCCTAGAGGCTTGAACCCATGGCCAAGACCTCCTACACCTGCGTGGAATGCGGTTACCGCACCCCCAAGCCCCTGGGGCGGTGCCCGGCCTGCGGCGCCTGGGAGAGCTTCCAGGAGGTCACCCTCTCCCCCGCCCGTGTCCCATCCCGCCAAGCCCACTTGGAAGTCCCCTCGCCGATTCCCCTTTCCCAGGTGAACGAGGCCGAGGAGAAGCGCTTTTCCTCGGGTCTTTCTGAGGTAGACCGGGTCCTGGGCGGGGGGTTCGTGCCGGGGGAGGTGGTCCTCCTCGGGGGAGAACCCGGGGTGGGCAAGAGCACCCTCCTTCTGGAGCTGGCCAAGCACCTCACCAAGAAGGTTTACTACCTGGCCGGAGAGGAATCCCCGGCCCAGATCAAGCTGCGGGCCAGGAGGCTTGGGGTCCAGGACCTCCTCCTCCTCAAGGAAACCCGCCTGGAACCCCTTCTTTCCCTCCTGGAGCGGGACCCTCCTGAGGTGCTTTTTGTGGACTCCATACAAACGATTGAGGCGGGAGGAAGCCCAGGCAGCCTGGTGGCGGTGCGGGAGGCCACCCATGCCTTCGTGCGCTTGGCCAAGGAGGAGGGCATCACCACCCTTTTGGTGGGCCACGTGACCAAGGAAGGGGTGGTGGCGGGGCCCAAGAGCATAGAGCATGCGGTGGACGCCACCTTATACCTGGAAACCGCCGGGGTCTACCGGGTCTTGCGGAGCGCCAAGAACCGCTTCGGCCCCGTGGGGGAGCTCGGGGTCTTTCGCATGGAGGAAGAAGGCCTGGTGGAGGTGAAAAACCCCTCGGAGGCCTTCCTCTTGGAGAGGCCCCTCGGGGTTCCGGGAAGCGCCATCGCCCTAGTCCTGGCGGGGGAGCGGGCCTTGGCCCTCGAGGTCCAGGCCCTGGCCGCCAAGACCCCCTTTCCCGCCCCCCGCCGGGTGGTGCAGGGGCTGGACCCTAGGCGGGTCGACATGGTCCTGGCGGTGCTGGAAAGGCGGCTCGGCCTTCCCCTGGGCAACCTGGACGTCTATGTGAACCTGGCGGGAGGGCTTAGGGTCTCGGACCCAGGGCTGGACCTGGCAGTGGCCCTGGCGGTGTATTCTGCGGTGGTGGGCAGGCCCTTGCCCCCCGACCTGGCCCTGGTGGGCGAGGTGGGGCTTTTGGGGGAGGTGCGAAGCGTCATGGGGCTGGAGCGGCGGCTTAGGGAAGGGGAGCGGGCGGGCTTCGCCCGTTTCCTGCACCCGGGGAACACCCGGGCCTTGGGGGAGGCGGTGGAGCAGTACCTGGGATGAGCCCTCGGCTCCTCCTCTACCTCCTCTTCGCCCTCCTGGGCTACGGCCTGGCGGTGGGCCTCGAGGACCTGGGCCTCCTCCCCCGCTCCGCAGGCCTCCTCTCCCTGAACCGGCTCTACCTGATCGCGGCGGGCTTCCTCTCCGGGGTGCTCCTGGCCCCCCGGCTGGAGGCCCTCCTGGAACCCCGCCTCCGCGCCTTGCGGGAACTTCCCCCAGAGGTGCCCGTAGCCCTCACCCTGGGGGCCACCCTGGGCCTCCTCTTCACCGTCCTCCTCACCACCCTCCTCTCCCAGGTTCCGGGCTTCTCCCCCTACCACAGCTTCTTCCTGGCCCTTTTCCTGGTGGGGCTTTTCTCCTACCTGGCCCTGGGCTACAAGGACTACCTGCGCCTGCCCCAGCGGGGGCCCCGGCCCCAGGGGGGCAAGGTGCTGGACACCAGCGTCCTGGTGGACGGCCGGCTGGCGGAGGTGGCGGCCACGGGCTTCCTGGAAGGCCCCCTTTATGTGCCCCACTTCGTGCTGAAGGAACTCCAGCACTTCGCCGATAGCCAAGACCCCCTAAAGCGGGCCAAGGGCCGCCGGGGACTGGAAACCTTAGAAAAGCTAAAGGAACTCCTCCCCCTGGAGGTGCTGGAAGAAACCCCCAAAGGGGAAAGCGTGGACGAGAAGCTCCTTTTCCTGGCCCGCTCCCTGGGAGGAGCCCTGGTCAGCAACGACCTGGCCCTTTTGCAGATGGCCCGCATCTACGGGGTGAAGGCCCTTTCCGTGCAAGCCCTGGCCCAAGCCCTAAGGCCCCAGCTCCAGGTGGGGGACACCCTAAAGCTCCTCATCCTCAAGGAAGGCAAGGAGCCCCACCAGGGGGTGGGCTACCTGGAGGACGGCTCCATGGTGGTGGTGGATGGGGGCATCCGCTACCGGGGCCAGGAGGTGGAGGTGGTCATCACCCAAGCCATCCAAACCCAGGTGGGGCGCCTCTTCTTTGCCCGGCCCGCCGCCGAGGCTTAGCGCCACGACGGGGCACCTAGCCCTTGCCCACGCTCCGCCAGAGCAGATAGGCCCCGGCCCCCACCAAGGCCAGGGGGAAGGCGTAGGCCAAGAGGCCCCTTAGCCCCTCGCTGGCAAGGGCCAAGGGCACCAGCACCCCCAAGGCGGGCCAAAGGGCCCAGCGTTGCCCCAGGAGGAAGAGAAGGCCAAAGGTGAGGGCAAGGCCCACGAAGAGGAGCCAGCCCGCCTCCACCCCCAGGAGGCCGAACCCGGGGACCCCCAACAGCACCCGCCCCAGGGCCAACCCCAGGTTCTGCAAGAGGAGAAGCACCCCTAGGAGAACCAGGGTCAGCCCCAGCACCCACCCGCCGCCCTTAAGCTCCTTTCCCCTCCAGCCTAAGTACCCGCACGCAAAGGTTGCCCCACCGGCCAAAGCCAAAGCGGCTTGCTCATGGCCTTTTTGGGGCCCCCGGCGGGGGGCAAGCCACGCCGGGGCACTTAGGCCCTTAGCCTGCCAGGAGGAAGGGTATAATGCCCCTTGGCCTTGGCCCGCCAAGGCCAAGGAGGTGGAGCTTGAACCTGCACGAGTATCAAGCCAAGGAGATCCTGGCCCGCTACGGGGTGCCGGTGCCCCCCGGCAAGGTGGCCTACACCCCGGACGAGGCCAAAAGGATCGCCGAGGAGTTTGGCAAGCGGGTGGTGATCAAGGCCCAGGTGCACGTGGGCGGCAGAGGTAAGGCCGGGGGCGTGAAGCTGGCGGACACCCCGGCCGAAGCCTACGAGAAGGCCCAGGCCATCCTGGGCATGAACATCAAGGGCCTCACGGTGAAGAAGGTCCTGGTGGCCGAGGCGGTGGACATCGCCAAGGAGTACTACGCCGGCCTCATCCTGGACCGAGCGCAAAAGCGGGTGGTCCTCATGCTCTCCAAGGAGGGGGGCGTGGACATCGAGGAGGTGGCCGCCGAGCGCCCCGAGGCCATCCACAAGTTCTGGATCGACCCCCACAAGGGCTTCCGCGCCTTTGAGGCCCGGGAGATGGTGAAACGGGCAGGCCTCGAGGGCAACCTCAACAAGCTGGCCCAGGTGCTGGTGGCCCTCTACCGGGCCTACGAGGGGGTGGATGCCTCCATCGCCGAGATCAACCCCTTGGTCATCACCACGGACGGCCAGGTGGTGGCCGCCGACGCCAAGATCGTCCTGGACGACAACGCCCTCTTCCGCCACCCGGATCTGGCGGAGCTCAGGGAGATCGAGGCCGAGCACCCCCTGGAGGTGGAGGCCAGCAACTACGGCTTCGCCTACGTGAAGCTCCAGGGCAACATCGGCATCATCGGCAACGGGGCGGGCCTCGTCATGTACACCCTGGACCTGGTAAACCGGGTGGGCGGAAAACCCGCCAACTTCCTGGACATCGGGGGCGGGGCCAAGGCGGAGGTGGTCTATAACGCCCTCAAGGTGGTCCTTAAGGACCCAGACGTCAAGGGGGTCTTCATCAACATCTTCGGCGGCATCACCCGCGCGGACGAGGTGGCCAAGGGGGTGATCCGGGCCCTGGAGGAGGGCCTTCTCACCAAGCCCGTGGTCATGCGGGTGGCAGGGACCGCCGAGGAGGAGGCCAAGAGGCTCCTCGAGGGCAAGCCCATCTACATGTACCCCACGTCCATTGAGGCGGCCAAGGCCATGGTGGCCATGGTGGGAGGTGCGGCGTGATCCTGATCAACCGTGAAACCCGCGTCCTGGTCCAGGGCATCACCGGCCGGGAAGGGCAGTTCCACACCCGGCAGATGCTGGAATACGGCACCAAGGTGGTGGCCGGCGTGACCCCGGGCAAGGGGGGTAGCGAGGTCCTGGGTCTTCCCGTGTACGACACGGTAAAGGAAGCCGTAGCCCACCATGCCATCGACGCCTCCATCATCTTCGTGCCCGCCCCCGCGGCGGCGGACGCCGCCTTGGAGGCCGCCCACGCAGGTATCCCCCTCATCGTCCTCATCACCGAAGGCATCCCCACCCTGGACATGGTGCGGGCGGTGGAGGAGATCAAGGCCTTAGGAAGCCGCCTCATCGGCGGGAACTGCCCCGGCATCATCAGCGCCGAGGAGAGCAAGATCGGCATCATGCCCGGCCACGTGTTCAAGCGGGGCAAGGTGGGGCTCATCAGCCGCTCCGGCACCCTCACCTACGAGGCGGCGGCCGCCCTCTCCCAGGCGGGCCTGGGCACCACCACCACCGTGGGGATCGGGGGCGACCCGGTGATCGGCACCACCTTCAAGGATCTCCTCCCCCTCTTCAACGAGGACCCCGAGACCGAGGCCGTGGTCCTCATCGGGGAGATCGGCGGCTCCGACGAGGAGGAGGCGGCGGCCTGGGTGAAAGCGCACATGAAGAAGCCGGTGGTGGGCTTCATCGGCGGCCGCAGCGCCCCCAAGGGCAAGCGCATGGGCCATGCCGGGGCCATCATCATGGGGAACGTGGGCACCCCGGAGTCCAAGTTGAAGGCCTTCGCCGAGGCGGGCATCCCCGTGGCCGACACCATCGACGAGATCGTGGAGCTGGTGAAGAAAGCCTTGGGCTAGGCCCTTTTCCGGGTTCCCCGCCGTGGCCTGCGCCACGGCGGGGCGTTTATACCCGCCCTGTGGCCTCGGCCATCCGCAAAAGCCTCTCCCCGTGCCCAGGGGTAAGCTCCCCCGGCCTAAGCCGCCAGGCCCAGTTCCCCGAGGGGCGTCCGGGGTAGTTCATGCGGGCCTCGCTGCCCAAAGCCAGGACGTCCTGGACCGGGTAGACGGCCAAAGCGGCCCTCGAGGCCATCCCCAGGCGCATGAGGGCCCAGGGCACCTCCTCCTCCCCCCGGAAGGCAATGCCCCAGTCCGCCAGGTAGCGCTCCAGAAAGGCCCGCTCGTGGGGGGTGGCCGTGCGGTACCAGCCCAAGGTGGTGTCGTTGTCGTGGGTGCCGGTGTAGACCACCACCCGGCCGTGCTCCGGGTAGTTGTGGGGCAGGAAGGGGTTCTCCATCCCGTTGTCAAAGGCGAACTGCAAAACCTTCATCCCCGGCAGGCCAAAGCGGTCCCTTAGGGCCTCCACCTCGGGGGTGATCACCCCTAGGTCCTCCGCCAAAATGGGCACCCGTCCAAAGGTTTCCTGAATCTTCTGAAAGAGCTTCTCCCCTGGGGCCTTCACCCAGCGTCCCTCCACCGCCGTAGGGCAGGAGGCGGGGATCTCCCAGTAGGCTTCAAAGCCCCGGAAGTGGTCGATGCGCACCAGGTGGAAGAGCTCCAGGGCTTTCTTGAGGCGGGCTATCCAAAAAGAAAACTCCTCCCGCTCCAGCACTTCCCAGCGGTAAAGGGGGTTCCCCCAGCGCTGCCCCGTCTCCGAGAAGTAATCGGGTGGCACCCCAGCCACCACCGTGGGGCGTCCTTCCCCGTCCAGGTGGAACCACTCGGGGTGGGCCCAGACCTCGGCCGAGTCCTCGGCCACAAAGATGGGCATGTCCCCGATGATCTCTAGACCTAAAGCCTCCGCCTCCCCTTTCAAGGCCTCCCACTGCCGGAAGAAAAGCCACTGGGTCCAGGCGTGGAAGGCCACCTCCTGAGAGAGGGCCAAAGACGCTTCCCTTAAAGCCCTTTCCTCCCTCAGGCGTAGGGGCATGGGCCAGCGGTTCCAGGGAAGGCCCCCGTGGTGGGCCTTCAAGGCCATGAAGAGGGCGTAGTCATCCAACCAGCTCCTTTCCCGGTCCCAAAAGGCCTGGAAGGCCTCCTTTTCCTCCCGGCCCGCCCGCTCCTGGAAACCCCGGAAGGCTTCCCTAAGCGCCGGCCACTTCCAGGCGTAAAGCCCCCCGTAGTCCACCCGGCCCTCGGGGAAGCCGGGATCCTGCAAGCGCAGGTACCCCGCTTCCGCCAGGGGGCGGAGGTCGATGAGGTAGGGGTTCCCGGCGAAGGCGCTGAAGGACTGGTAAGGGGAGTCTCCGTACCCTGTGGGGCCCAGGGGGAGGACCTGCCAGTACCTTCCCCCCGCCTCCTTGAGGAAGCGGAGGAAGGCCCGGGCTTCTTCCCCAAGGACACCCACCCCGTAGGACCCAGGTAGGCTCGTGGGGTGGAGGAGCAGGCCGTAAGCGCGCAGCAGTTCCATGCTCCGAGTCTACCCCTACTCTGGAAGCTCTTCCAGAGGCAAAAGGCCCACCCCCTGGGACCGACTCCGGACTTTAGCCTACCTTGTTCCCCTTCTCGTCGTAGACATAAAAGCCCCGGCCCGTCTTGCGGCCCAGAAGCCCCGCCTGCACCATGCGGCGCAACAGGGGCGAGGGGCGGTACTTGTCGTCCCCGAAGCCCCGGTGGAGCACCTCCATGATGGCCAGGCAGGTGTCCAGGCCGATGAAGTCGGCGAGCTCCAGGGGACCCATAGGGTGGTTCATCCCCAGGCGCATGATGCCGTCGATGGCCTCCTTGGTGGCCACCCCTTCCCTTAGGGCCTCGATGGCCTCGTTGATCATGGGCATGAGGAGGCGGTTGGAGACGAAGCCGGGGTAGTCCTGGACCTCGAGGGGGGTCTTCCCCATCCGCTTCGCCACCTCCACCACCACATCCCGGGTTTCCTCCGAGGTAAGCTCGCCCCGGATCACCTCCACCAGGGCCATGAGGGGCACGGGGTTGAAGAAGTGCATGCCGATGAAGCGGTCAGGCCTTCCCGAGTAGCGGGCCAAGGCGGTGATGGGGATGGAGGAGGTGTTGCTGGCCAGGATGGCCTCGGGCTTGGCCAAGCTGCCCAGGCGCTCAAAGAGGCGGCGCTTCTCCCCTTCGTCCTCCACGATGGCCTCCACGATGAGGTCCGCTTCCGCCAACTCCTCCAAGCGCAGGCTGGTGCGGATACGCCCCAAGGCCTCGTCGTGGGCCTCCTGGGTTAGCTTGCCCTTCTCCAGGAACTTGCCCAAAGAACGCCGGATGGCGGCGAGGCCCCGCTCCAGGAAGCTTTCGGCCACGTCCACCAGCACCACCTCAAAACCCGCCTGGGCCGCCACCTGGGCGATCCCGCTTCCCATCTGCCCTGCGCCCACCACGCCAATCCTCTTAACCTCCATACCGCACCTCTCCGGGCTATTTTACGCCCCGGAAGTTCACGAGAAGAACGCCAAGGAGAGCTAGCCCTCCTCCCAGGAGGGAGAGGGGGCTCGGCACCTCGCCCAACCACAGGTAGGCGATGAGGATGGCCAGGACCGGGGAGAGGTAGAGGAAGCTGGAAAGGCGGGAGGCCGGGGTGCGGGAGAGGGCATAGGTCCAGGTGAGGTAGGCCAGGGCTCCGGGAAAGGCACCGAGGTACAAGGTGGCGAGGAGGGCAGGCCGGGGAGCGGTGCGGAGGGCCTCGGGAAGCCCCGGCAGGAAGAGGAGGAGGGGCAGGGTGCCCAAGACCAGGGTGTAAACGGTCATCTCCCGGCTGTCGTAGCGGGCGAAGAGGGGCTTTTGCAGCACGAAATAGAAGGAGGTGGAAAGGGCGGAGAGGAGGATGAGAAGGGCCCCTGGGCTGAAGGCGAACCCGCCGCCCTCCCCGAAGCCGATGAGGGCGGCCCCCAGCAGGGCCAGGCCGAACCCCAAGACCCCCAAGGGCCTGAGCCGCTCCCCAAGGAGGAGGTAGGAGAGCAGCGCGGTGAAAACCGGCCCCGTGGCGATGAGGAGGCTCGCCGCCCCCGCGCTCACCCAAAGCTCCCCGTAGACCAAAGCCGTGTGGTAGAGGGTGATGCCCAAAACGCCCAGGAGGAAAAGCCGGGGCAGGTCCGCCCTCCGGGGGAGGCGGAGGCCTGTGGCCCTGGCGTAGAGGAGGAGGAGGGCGCTGGCGGTGAGGAAGCGGAGGAGGACCAGGTGCCCGGGGGAAAGCCCCTGGAGCCCCGCCCGGATCCCCGCGAAGGCGCTGGCCCAGAAGAGGATGGTGAAAAGGGCCGCCCCTAAGGCTCTAGGCTCCATGGGGAAGCACCAGGTAGTAGAGCCCCTGCCGCAGGAAACCCCGCTCCAGGAGGGCGTTCACCTCCCTCGCCCCCACCTTCTGCACCCGGTCCTTCACCTCCGCCAGGGAGAGGTAGCGGCCGGTGTAGAGGTACTCCATCCCCAGGTGGAAAAGCCGCCCCATGGGGGTCTCCCCGGCGAAGACCAGGCCCGTGGCCAGGGGGGTCTTGGCCCTTTGCACCTCCTCCTCTTTCACCCCTTCCCGCTCCAGGCGCGCCAGTTCCCCGTGCAGGGCCTCGAGGACCGCCTCCTTATGGGCGGGGTCGGCTTGCACGTAGGCGTGGAAAAAGCCCGCCCCATCCGCCTCCTCGTGGCCGAAGGAGGCCGTCTCCGCGAGGCCCGTGTCCACCAGGGCGAAGTGGAGCCGCCCCGAGCCCTCCTCCCCCAGGAGGTGGGCCAGGACCTGGGCGGCAAAGCGTTCCTCCTCCTGGTAGCTTACCCCGGGGAAAAGGCCCACCAAATAGAGGGCCCGGGCCTTCTCGTAGGGATGCTCCTCCATCCCCTGGACCGGGTTTAGGGTCGGGTAGACCCTCTCCGCCTCCCCTAAAGGCCAATCCTCCGTAAGCCTTTCCGCCTCGGCCACCAGGGCCTCGAAGTCTACCTTTCCCGTGGCAGCCAGGACCATGTTCCCAGGAAGGTAGCGCCTTGCGTGGTACTGGGCCATCTGGTCCCGGGTGAGGGCCGTGATGCTTTCCACCGTCCCCAGCACGCTATTTCCCAAGGGGTGGCCGGCGAAAAACCGGGCCCGGGCCCAGTCGTAGGCCATGAAGCCGGGGCGGTCCTGGTAGCGGGCGATCTCCTCCAGGATCACCTTCTTCTCGGTGTCAAAGTCCTCCTGGCGCAAGGCGGGGCGCATGAGCCTGGAAAAGAGTTCCAGAAGGGGAAAGGCGAACTCCGGCAACACAGCCCCGTAGAAGACCGTGGCCTCCTCGGAGGTGAAGGCGTTGTACTGGGCCCCCATCCGGTCAAAGGCCAGGTTCACCGAAAGGGCGTCCATCCCCTCGGGCCCCTTGAAGACCATGTGCTCCAGGAAATGGCTGACCCCGCTCTCCTCGGGGGCCTCGTCCCGGGCCCCGGTCCTTACGAAATACCCCAAGGCCACGCTGCGGGCCCCAGGAACCACCTCAGCGATGACCCTCAGGCCATTCCTTAGTTCGGCCTCACAAAACATCGTCCACCTCGCCCAGGAGCCCCACCCAGGGGTTGCGGTAGGGGTGTTCCCGCAAGAAGGCGTTCACCGCCTCGAGGCCCGTACCCTCTATGGCCTCCTCGACCTCGGAAAGGGGCCGGATCCGCCCCAGCACGAAGAGGTCCCGCACCATGGAGGCGGCCCGGCTGCGGATGGACTCGTCCGCCATCACCAAGGCGGTCTTCAAGCCCACCTTGGCGCGGGAAAGCTCCTCCTCCGTAACGCCTTCCGCCAGGCGCTCCATCTCCGCCAGCATGACCCTTAGGGTTTCCCCGGCCCTCTCCTTGGTGGTGCCCCCGTAGGCCATGAGAAGGCCCTGGCCCTTAACCCCGGCAGGAAAGGCGCTCACCGCGTAGACCAGTCCCCGCTTCTCCCGCACCTCGGTGAAGAGGCGGCTACTCATGCCCCCGGAAAGGACCTCGAGGGCCAGCCGGGCCGCATAGAAGCCAGGGTGGTCCGGGCCCACGTCGGGGTAGGCCAGGCCGATCTGCACCTGGGCGGTGGAGCGCCTGAGGACAAAGCGCTGGGGCTCCGAAAGCCTGGGCTCCGGGTACCAGGCCTCCTCCCCCTCCCAGGCCATAAGGGGCTCCAGGGCCCTTAGAAGCCTATCCCAGGAAACCCCTCCCGCCACCGCCAGGATGGCCCCCCTGGGGGTGTAGCGCCGCCCGTAGTCCTCCCGCACCGCCTGGGGTGTGGCCCTTTTTAAACCCTCCTCCTCCCCCAAGGGGTCCCGGCCGTGGGGGGAGAGGAAGACCCGTTTCCGGAGCTCGGAGAAAAGCTTCCTGGCAGGCTGGTCCTCCTGGGAAAGAAGGGCCTGCAGGGCCACGCTTCTTACCGCCTCAAACCCTTCCTCGGGAAGCCGGGGCCTCAGGAGAAGAAGGGCATAGAGCCGGAAAACCTCCTCCAGCACCTCCGGCAAAAAGGCGGCGGTAAAAAGGGTGTACTCCAGCCCCGCCCCGCTTTGCCGCCTGACCCCTAAGGCGTCTAGGGCCTGGGCCAGGCCCTGGGCGTCCAGCTCCCCCGCTCCCTTCCAGAGCCAGCCCTCTATGAGGGTACTGGCCCCCAAAAGCCCCTCAGGCTCGTTCACCGCCCCGGCGGGCACCAAAAGCTGGAAGGCCACCCCGGGGTAGTCCCGCTCCTCGAGGGCCAGCAAAAGCCCATTCGGCAGTCGCTCCACGCGGCTCACAGGCCTAAGGGTATCATGGAGGGCGTGAGGGAAGGGGAACTTCGGGAAAGGCTCCTCAGGCCCATCCTGCGGGAGCTAAAGGATGGAGCCAGGGACCAGGTGGTGGTGGGAGGGCTGGAAAACCTCATCCAGAACCTGGCCAAACCCTTCCCCAGGCTCCAGACCCTCTTCCAGGGGTATGGGGAAAAGACCCCAGAGGAACGAAAGGAGATCCTGACGGAGGCCATCCGCTTCCTTAAAGACGGCCTGACGGCCCCTCCCTCCAGGGCACAGGCGGCCTCTATCCCTTCCCCATACCGCCGCCTTACCCCCCAGGACGCCGCCCACCTCCTGGTTCCCCCCCAGAGCCGGAAGAAGCTTACGGAGCTTTCCCTCCACACGGTGCGGGACCTCCTCCACTACTACCCCCGCCGCTATGAAGACCGCAGGACCCTCCCCGGGGTGCGCTTCCTGGAGGACGGCCAGAAGGCCACCCTCTCCGTGAAGGTTTTGAGCAAGGAGCTGGTGAAAACCCCCAAGAAGGGGATGCAGCTGGTGCAGGTGCGGGCCCAGGACGCCTGGGGATTCCGCGTCACCCTGGTCTGGTTCAACCAGACCTGGGTCCTTTCCCAAATCCAGGAGGGGGAGACGCTCATCGTCACGGGAAGGGTACAGAGGCGAAACGGGGTGCAGCTTTACGTGGAGCATTTTGAGAACGAGGGCACCGAGTCCCTCTCCACGGGCCGGATCGTACCCATCTATCCTGCCAAGGAGGGCATCGGACAAGCCTTTTTGCGCCGCACCGTCCACCGGGCCCTGGAAACGGCCCTCCCCCTCCCCGACCCCCTGGAGCCTTACCGGGAGGAACACCGCCTTCTTCCCTACTCCGAGGCCCTTCGCCAGATCCACTTCCCCGAGGACGAAGAGGCTTTGAAGCAGGCCCTCCTCCGCCTTAAGTTTGACGAGTACGTGCTTTTGGAGCTAAAAGCCCTCTTGGACGCCGGGGGGCTGGTCCTGGGCCGAAGCTTTAAGGTGGAGGAGACCTGGACGGAAACCTTCAAGAAAACCCTTCCCTTTCCCCTGACCCGGGCCCAGGAAAGGGTCATGGCAGAAATCGCCCAGGACATGCAAAGCCCCAGGCAGATGGCCCGCCTCCTCCAGGGGGACGTGGGCTCGGGGAAGACGGTGGTGGCGGCCTTCGCCCTCTACCTGGCGGCCATGAACGGAGCCCAGGGAGCCCTTATGGCCCCCACGGAGATCCTGGCCAAGCAGCACCACCAGAACCTCACCCGCTACCTCTTCCCCCTAGGGGTGCGGGTGGAGCTCCTTCTGGGCTCCATGACCTCCAAGGAAAGGGAAGGGGCTATTGAGAGGCTTCTTTCCGGGGAGGCCCAGGTGGCGGTGGGCACCCACGCCCTCATCCAGGAGGGGGTGGGCTTTCGGGACCTGGGCCTGGCGGTGGTGGACGAGGAGCACCGCTTCGGGGTGCTTCAGCGGCGGGCCCTGCTGAAGCTGGCCAAGGTCCCCCCCGATGTGCTGGTGATGTCCGCCACCCCCATCCCCCGCTCCCTGGCCCTGACCCTTTATGGGGACCTCGAGGTCAGCATCCTGGACGAGATGCCCCCAGGGCGCAAGCCCGTGAAGACCAAGGTCCTCCCCCACCGCCTCCGCCTCCAGGCCTACGCCTTCGCCCGGGAGGAGGTGAGAAAGGGGCACCAGGTCTTCGTGGTGGCCCCGGCCATCGAGGAGTCCGAGGAGCTGGACCTGAAGGCGGCCACCGCCCTCTACGAGGAGCTGAAAGGCCTCCTTCCCGAGGTGCGCATGGCCCTCCTCCACGGCAGGATGCCCGCACGGGAGAAGGACAGCGTCATGGAGGCCTTCCGAAAGGGGGAGTTCGACCTCCTGGTGTCCACCACCGTGGTGGAGGTGGGGGTGGATATCCCAAGGGCCAGCCTCATCATCGTGGAAAACGCCGAGCGCTTCGGCCTGGCCCAACTCCACCAGCTTAGGGGACGGGTGGGGAGAGGAGGGCTGGAAGGCTACGCCATCCTCATCGCCGGGGAAGCCAGCCAGAAGACCCTAAAGCGCCTTAAGGTCCTGGAGGAATCGGGGGACGGCTTCTACATCGCCGAGATGGACCTGAAGCTAAGGGGCCCCGGGGAACTCAGGGGCACCCGGCAGTCCGGCTACCCGGAATTGAAGCTCGGGGATCTCTCTCAGGACACCGAGATCATCGAGCGAGCCCGGGCCCTGGCCAAGCGCATCCTGGAGATGGACCCCGACCTTTCCCTGCCCCAGCACCAGGCCCTTAAGGAGGAACTTCGGGCCCAGGCCGAGCGCATCGGCTTCCGGGAGGTCATCTAGGGAATGGCGGGGCCTGGGCAAATCCTCGCCAAGAGGTGAGGGATGAAGGCCCTGCCCCATCCCCATATCCCCGCCTTCGCCTCCGAGGGGGGAGTCCTTAGGGCCGAAAGCCTCCGAAGCTACCTTCTGGAGCTGCGGGAGGCCTACACCCCTTATGCCCCGGTACCCCCCGTGACCCTTTACGTCCTTTCTGAAAGGGACTGGCGGGCCCTCCTCCCCTACCCCTACGGCCTGGCCTTCCAGCGAAGCGAGGGGGGAAGGCTTTCCCTCTTCGCTCCCCTCACCTACCCCGAAAGGCTCCTCCAACGCTTCCGCGAGGCCCTGCTTCCCCTGGGGCCCCCTCCCCTGGAAATCCCCGCCTTCTTGGACCTGAACCTGGGCCACGAGTACGCCCACGCCCTCCAGGTAGCCTGGCGCCTCAGGACGGGGGTGAGGTGGCTGGACGAGTTCCTCGCCAACTACCTTTTCCTCCTGGGCCTGGCTAAGGCCAGGCCGGACCTGGCGGAGCCCCTCCTGGCCTTTAGCCGCTACCTAAGCCGCTTGGAACCGGAAAGGCGAAGCCTTTCCGCCTACGAGAGGAGGCGGGGGAACCTGCAAAGCGCCCTCTGGTTCCAGGCCCAGTTCACGCTGAAGTCCCAGGAAATCCTGGAAAGGAAAGGGGACGGCCTTCTCTTGGCCTTCCTTCAGGCCGCCCCCCTGGACCGGAAAAAGGGGCACAGGATCCTGCTGGAACTCTTCCCTGAGCTCAGGGCCTGGTTCGCCGCCTTCGGCCTCAAGGACGCACCCTAGGGGCTGCCCTCCCCTCCGCCAGGGCCCTAAGCCACTCCAGGAAGGACACCTCCCCCACCTTCAAGGTGTAGAGCTCCGGCCGGGGCAGGATGCAGTGCTGGCCCCCTGGGGCCAGGTAGAAGGCGTAGTTTTCCGCCTGGGCCGGGGCTAGGACCGCCCTCATGGCCCCTTCGGCCCACTCCCGGGCGGTGGCCTCAGAGGGGGCCCGCTCCCCCTTCATGAGGCCGTAGAAGAAGATCTGGGTGCCGTCCAGGAGGGTGGTGTACTGGGCGATACGGGCCTTAGGGAAGGCTTTGGCCAGGACCAGGTAGATCTCGGCCACCTCTGGGTTTTGGGAAAGGCCAGGAAGCTCAGGCAGGCGCGGGTTCCAAACCCTGAAGCCAGGGAAGTCCGGGGTGCGCACCCCCACCCCGGCGTCCCCGCAGACGGCCACCTGGGCGTTTTTGTAGGTGGCGAGCACCTTGTCCGCCCAGAAGACCGCCCCGTAGGCCCCGGCGGAGCACCCGGTCACGAAGACCCGCTCGGGATTGGTGTGGTTGCGGAAGACGTACTCCAAGGCCGCCAGGGCGTTCCTGGCCCCCTGGTGGTGGACCTTGAAGCCCCCGTAGTCCACCGTGGCCCGGCCCACGTGGAGATCCCCCGTGCAGTAGGGCACAAAGACATGGGTCCAACCGTGGAAGGGGTTGGCCACGCTCAGGCGGTTGTAGATGCCCTGGGCCAAGAGGAGCTCTTGAACATCCACCCGCTTGCGGTAGGTCTGGCTTTGCGGGCCGCAGGTGGCGGCGTCCCAGCAGGCCCCACCCCCCTGGAAGTCGATCACCACCTTCCTGGGGTCCCCCGGGCCCACGTAGAAGCGGTAGGGGGAGCCGTCGGCACACACGCCTCCTGGAACCTCCACCGCCTTCCAGAGGGCCTCGAGGCCCTGGGCCAGGGCCAAACCCAGAAGTAAAAGCAGGGCGAGCAACCGCCGCATTGTTCACCTCCGCCTGCAGTGTATAAGGGATCTTAAACCAGGTCAAGAAAGGGCAGCCCTCCCGGCTGCCCCAGGGGCGAAACCCCCTCTAAGTACCCCGTCGTGGCTTGCGCCACGACGGGGGCCCCAAAGAGACCATAGGCACGCCCCTTCAGCTTTAGCCGATGGGGCAACCTTTGCGTGTGGGTGCTTAGAACACCGCCTTGCGTAGGATATCCGTCACGGAAACGATCCCGATCACCTCGCCCTGGATCACGGGAGCCCGACGGATGCCGGTGTTGGCGAAGAGCCGGGCCACATACTCCACACCCAGGTCGGGGTTTACCGTGATCACCGGCAGCTCTAAGCCCACTCCACCCGGCTCCCCGAGGGATGCTTGCGCACCACGAGCTTGGCGGGAAGCCTTTCCGCCAAAGCCTCCACGTGGGTGACGATGCCCACCAACCGCCCCCGGGTGGGAAGGGCCTCCAGCACCCCCGCCACCACCTCCAGGGTCTCCGGGTCCAGGGTGCCGAAGCCCTCGTCCAAAAACAAAGCCCCAAGCCGCCCCCGGGAAAGCTCCTCGGAGAGGGCCAGGGCTAAGGAGAGGCTAGCCAGGAAGCTTTCCCCCCCGGAAAGGGTCTTAACCGGGCGCACCGCCTCGGTCCAGAGGTCCAGGACCTGGTACTCGTCCTCCTTGGAGCGCAGGCGGTAGCGCCCGGCGGAAAGGGTAGCCATGAGCTCATCCGCCCGCTCCACCAGGTTCCTCTGCCTAAGGCCCAGGAGGTAGGCGGGGAAGTTATTCTGCTGGAGGTCAAAGGCCAGCTTCTCCCAGAGGTCCATCTCCCGCACCACCTCCGCCAGGCGGGCTTCCATCTCCCGGCGGCGCTTTATCCTTTCCCCCATCTCCTTAAGCCGCTCCTCCAAAACGGCCTTTTCTCCCATCCTGGCCTCGAGGCTCCCCTGCACCTCAGAAAGCCTTTCCTCTTCCCGGCGCAAGCGGGCCTCCACTTCCGCAAAAGGGGGAAGGGAACCAGGAAAGCGAGCCCTGGCCTCCCGTTCCACCTCCTCCAGGAGGGCTTCCACCTGGGCAAGCTCCTCCCGGTGGGCCCGGATCCTCTCCGCCAGGGCCTCCCGCTCCTTGGGGGGAAGGTAAAGAACCTTGGCCTCCTCCTCGGGCATCAGGTCCACCACCCGGCCCTTGGCCTCCTCCAAGGCCTTTCGCTGCTCCTCCTCCTGGGCCAAAAGCCCCGCCAGGATCCGGGAGGCCTCCTCCCAGGCCCGGGCGAGATCGCGGTCCTGCTTTTCCTTTTTCTCCAGCTCCTCCACCCTCCGGGAAAGGGCCGCGATGTGCTCCGGCACCGGCCTGCCTCCCGTCCTCTCCCAAAGCAGGCGGTAAAGCCCGGCCGCCAGGGCCTCCTTCTCCCGGCGCAGGGAGGCCAGGGCTTCCCGGGTCTTTTCCCAGGCGATTTCCGCCTCCTCCTCCAGGCGGGAAAACCCCTGGTGCAAACGCTCCTTCTCCTGGGAAAGCCGCTTCACCTCCTCCTCGAGGGCCCTGGCCTCTCCCTGTTTCTCCCGGTACTTTTCCCTAAGCTCCTGAAGCCTCGCCTGCGCCTCCTGCAGCTTCCCCTCCAGCTCCTTGGGATCCCCAGGGATGGGCTCCACACCCAGGGTCTCCAGGGCCTCACGTTTGGCCCTTTCCTCCTCCGCCACGGCCCCAAGCCGGGTCAGGACCTCCCGCAAGGCCTTCTCCGCCTCCTCCCGCCTTTCCCTAAGGGCGATAGCCCCGTGTCCCTCCAACGCCAGGGGGAGGCCGTGGACCACGCTGCCGCAAAGGGGGCAGGGCTCCCCCGGGCGCAAAAGGTCGCGATAGGCCAGGAGCCCAAGCCGCCGCTCCTCCCGGGCCAGGTGGGCGAGTTCCGACTCTAGGCGCTCCTTTTCCGCCTGCAAAAGCCCCCGTTGCCTCCCGATCTCCTCCAGCTCCTGCTGAAGCCGGTGGGCTTCCGCACCCTTAAGCGCCCTCTCCAGGGCCTCCACCTGGGCTCGGGCCCGCCCTCCCTCCTCCACCAAGGCCGCCAGGGCCTCCCTAACCCGCTTCAGGGCTTCTTCCTTTTCCCTTAACCGCCCCTGCACCTCCACCGTACGGGATAGCTCTCGCTCCTTCTCCGCCAAATAGGCCTCCTCCTGGAGGAGGGATTCCAAGGCCTCCGCGTAGGCCTCGGGAGCCAGGCCCAGCCTGGGAGCCAGGTGCTCCTTCACTCCCACCCGCCGCCAAAGGGCCTCGAGGGCCCTTAGCCCCTCCGCCTGCAGAAGGGCCCTCTGCGCTTCCTTCAGGGCCTCGGGGTCAAAGGCCAGGGCCCGGCGGTCCCCTTCCAGCTGGACAAGCCGGGCGCGCACCCTTTGGAGCTCCCTCTCCGTGGCCGCCAGGGCTTCCTCCTTCCTTCTCAAGTCCTGCCACAGAGGCAGGGCAACCTCCGCCTCCAAGGCCTTCTTGAGCCTTTCCTCCACCTCCGCCATGCGGGAAGCCTCGGCCTCCAGGCGGCCCAGACGGCCTTCCAGCTCTCCCTTGCGAAGGAGAAGCGCCTGAAGGCCCTTGAGCTCCGCAATCCCCTCCTCCAGGCGCTTTTTCTCTCCCTGAAGGCGGGCGATCTCCCGGGTCAGGCCCGCCAGGGCCCTTTCCAACTCCTCCTTGGCCTCGAGGGTCACCCCGAGAAGCCCCGCAAGTTCCCCCTCCAGCCGGCCCTTCTCCTCCAGGAGGGCCGCCCTGCGGGAAGCCGCCTTTTCCCGGGCCCTTTCCAGCCGGGTAAGCTCAAAGAGGTCCAGGAGAATCCTGCGCCTCTCCTTGGCCTCTCCCTTAAGGAAGCGGTCAAACTCCCCCTGGGGAAGGAGGAGGGCCCGGGTGAAGGCCTCGTAGGTGAGGCCCAAAAGCTCCTCCAAGGCCCGGTTCAAGGCGTCCAGGGTCTCCAAGGGTAGAAGCCGCTCTCCCACCGGGCTTAGCTCAAAAAGCCGCCCCTCGCTCCGCTTCCCCCGCACCCGCTCCACCCTGTAGACCCTTCCCCCCACCTGGAAGGTGAGGCGCACCCGGGCCTCGCTGGCCCCCGGGTGGACCAGGCTGGCCACATTCCGCCCCACCCGGGGCACCACCCCATAGAGGGCAAAGGCCATGGCGTCCAGGAGGGTGCTCTTCCCACTGCCCGTGGGCCCGGTGATGGCGAAAAGCTCCACATCGGAGAAGTCCACCCCCTGCCGCTCCCGGTAGGGGCCAAACCCCTCAAGCTCCAGGCGCAAGGGCCTCAAGCTCCACCTCCTTAAGCACCTGGTTAAACCGCTCCAGAAGCCCTTCCTCCTCCCGCCCCCGTTCCTTCAGGTAGCGTTCGTAGGCCTCCACCAGACCCAGCTCTGGGGCCAAGGTCCCATTCCCCCCGTCCTCAGGCCCTCCCGTGGTTTCCACCGCCAGGAGATGGGGGAGCCCCTGGAAGAGCCTCTCCTTCACCGCCGGGGAAAGCCGGCCCTCCACCACCACCCTGAGGTACCCGGGAAAGTGCTCCAGCTCGGAAAGCCTGCCGTCCAGCTCCTCGGGCTTCAGGCGGAGGGTTTTAAGGGGCTTGCCCCAGCGCTCCCTTATGGGGTGGACCCGGACGGGCCCCCTCTCCGGCACCTCCACCAGCAAGGCTCCCCGCTCCGCCTCCTCTCCCTCACCGAAGTCCAGCTGGATGAGGCTTCCCGCATACCAGGCCACGGGGGCCTCGGATACCTGCTGCTGGCGGTGGATGTGGCCCAAGGCCACGTAGCGGGCCCCCAGGGGCAGGGTGGAAGGGGGTACGGCGTAGCTTCCCGTGAGGTGGAAGACGAACTCCCCCGCCCCGGGACGGACCCCCTCCAGGGCAAAGTGCCCCAGCATAAGGGGGCTTTCCAGGTTGGCGAGGATCCGCCGCATGGCCTCCGCGTAGGTGCGGTGGCGCTCCTCGGCCTCCTGCAGAACCTTTTTCACCAGGATGCGCTCGGATACAAAGGGGAGAAGGGCCGCCCTGAGCCCTCCCACCTCCACCACCCCCCCCTCCTCCCGGAAAAGGGGCCTTCCCCGCACCGCCGCCCCCGCCAGGGCGAAGAGGGGGGCAAGGGCCTCGAGGCGCTCCTTGGGGTCGTGGTTGCCGGCGATGACCAAGGCGGGAACCCCAAGCTCCCTAAGGCGCAGGAAAAACTCCACCGCCATGGCCTCGGCCTCGGCGGAAACCTGGGGGCGGTCAAAGAGGTCCCCGGAAACCACCACCAGGTCTACCCCCTCCTTGGCCACCATCTCCAGGAGGGTTTTCAACGCTTCCCCGATCTCGGGGGTGCGGTCCACGCCCTTTAATACCTTGCCCAGATGCCAGTCCGCGGTGTGCAATAAGCGCACGGCTCCCATTATGCCAGCCGCCAGCTCCCCACCTAGTGGGGATGGCCATGGCCCTCAGGAGGCCTGCCCCTTCCCCCCCGGAAGAACCAGGCCGCCATCAGGGTGGTGAGGGGTACCGCCAATAAAAGCCCCAAGGAGCCCAGCACCATGGAGGCGATCTCGGCGGCAAAGGGCTCGGTGTTGAGGAGGAAGCGCAAGGGGGTGGGGTCCTTGGTGAGGAGGAGGAAAAGGGGCAAGGAGCCCGCGGCGTAGGCCAGGACCAGGGTGTTCACCAGGCTGCCGATGTGGTCGTAGCCCACCTCCATCCCCCGGCGGTAGAGCTCCCCAAGGCCAAAGCGGGGGTTGGCGTGGGCCAGGGCCTGGACCACCGCCGCCTGGGTCACGCTCACATCGGTCAAGGCCCCCAGGGTGCCCACCACCACCCCCGCCAGAAAGAGGGAGAGGAGGTCCACACCCCCCCACTGCCGGAGGAGCAGGGCCTCCTCCGAGGCCAGGCCCGTAAACCCCATGCCCCGGGTGAAGAAGAGCGCCAGGAACAGGACGAAGGCCACCGAGGCCAGGGTGCCCAAGAGGGCCGCGGTGGTCTTGCGGTTTACCCCGTGGACCAGGTAGACGGTGAGAAGAAGCACCCCCACGCTTCCCAAGAAGGCGAAGAGAAGGGGATTCCCCCCCGCGGCCACCCGGGGAACCACGAAGTAGACCACCACCAGAAGGCTCAGGAAGGTGCCCAAAAGGCCCCTTACCCCCTTGCCCCGGCCCAGGAGGGCGGCTGATAGGGCGAAAAGGCCCAGAAGGCCTAGGAGCCAGGGGATGCGGTCGGGCTCGGTGACATAGGTCCTGCCGCCCTCTTGGTAGAGGACCACCCGTTGGCCCACGCGGTACCGGCCCCCGTCCACGGGCAGAAGGGCCTCCAGCCTCCTATCCCCCACCTCCACCAAGGCCACACCCCGGTTGGCCTCGAGGGCCAGGATCCTTCCCACCAGGTACCTCCCCTCCCCCTGGGCCAGAGCGGGGAGGAGAAGGAGGCCGAACCATATCCAAAGGCGCATATGGCTACTCTACACATCCCGGATGAAAACTTCTTCTCAAGTTGCTATCCTGGGGGCATGGAGCGCTCCACAAGGCAACGGCGGGCCATCCGGGAGGCCTTTTTGGAGGCGGGCCGCCCCCTTTCCCCCCAGGAGGTCCTGGAACTCGCCCGGAAGAAGGTGCCCTCCCTGGGCCTGGCCACCGTGTACCGCACCCTGAAGGGCCTGGTGGAGGAAGGCTTTCTCACCCCGGTGGCCCTTCCCGGCGAACCCTCCCGCTACGAGCCCGCGGGCCGGGAGCATCACCACCACTTCCTCTGCCGCCTCTGCGGCAGGGTCTTTGAGCTTTCCGGTTGCGACCTGGCCCTGGAAGGCCACCTCCCCCCCGGCTTCCAGGCCGAGGGGCACGAGGTCACGGTCTTCGGCCGCTGCCCGGAATGCGCCTAGGGAGGGCGTCCCCAAACCCCAACCCCCCGTGGGGCAGGACCCTCCCCCCACGGGACCCATCCCCAGGAGCACCGCCCTCAGGCCGGATAAGTACCCCGCCGTGGCCTGCGCCACCCCGGGGACTCCAGCCAGAAAGTCCTTGGGCATCGCCCTCCTCCCCCGCCTATCGCGGCAACCTCCGTGCATCGGCACTCGGTTCTTGCGAACCCCCACCGAAGGCCTACCGCTCCCAGGCGGGGTACAGATGCCAAGGTGCGCTCCAGCGGACCTCCTCGAGGGCCCCGTCAAAGCGCACGATGGCCGCCAGCCGGGCCCGGGAGTAGACCCGGTAAGGCTCCTTGGGGATGAAGGCGGTCACGATGTCCACGTGCCTCGGTGTGGCGTACTCCAGGACCACGTGCAGGGGGAGCTTCAACCGGGGAGGAAAGACCATGTAGCCCAGGACCAACATCCGTTGGTCCTCAGGGTAGATGGCCAGCTCCCGACCCCACTCCAGCGCCCTGAGGACATCCAACTCGGTAAAGCCCTCCTGAAGCATGTGCTTGGCCACGTGGGGCCCCAGGCGGTAGCGGCCTTCCCGGAGGTGGGGGAGAAGGTCGGCTAACCTACGCAGCTTCCTCACGCATACCCACCCCCCTTTGCCCCAGTCTAGGACCAAGGGCAGGGAGAAGTGTGGGCTTTAGCGGTAAGGACCCAGGGCCCCAGGGTCCCGCACCGCCAGGAAGGCCCCGTACACCCGGCCCGCCCCCGCCCTAAGGAGGGCTTCCTTGGCCCTCAAGAAGGTGGCCCCGCTGGTGAGCACATCGTCCACGAGAAGCCAGCCTCCCTCCACCCGCAGCACGGGAGCAAAAAGGTCCTGGGGCAGGTGCCGCCGGGCCCGGCCCCGGCTGGGCTGGCTCGGCGTGTAGCGCTCTCGGCGCAGGACCCTGAGGTAAGGAACCCCCAGGCGGGCCGCCACGGCCCGGCCCAAAAGCTCAGGGGGATTGTAGCCCCTAACCGCCAACCGGGGAAGCAGGGTGGGGACGGCGGTAACCCCGGCAAGCCGCCAACCCTGAGCTGAGACCGCCTCCGCCAAG
The DNA here is from genome assembly GCF_021462405.1 of Thermus tengchongensis. NCBI lineage: Bacteria > Thermotogati > Deinococcota > Deinococci > Thermales > Thermaceae > Thermus > Thermus tengchongensis. The sequence goes on from NZ_JAKEDU010000001.1 coordinate 279,501, forward strand.
GGCTCGGCCAGAAGGGGGGCAAGGCCGAACCGCTTGCCGTACTTCAAAGCCCGTACCACTCCCCCCACCCGGCCGTAAAGGCCCAGGTACACCATCTCCCCGGCGGCAAAGGCCCTTAGGCCTTGGCGGCACCCCCGGCAGAGAAGGGGTGCGTCCAACCGATTCCCACACCCGGGACAGGTGTGCCCCAATAGGCCCTCAAGCAATCCCCAAAGCATCCCGTAAGGCCTCGGCAAACGGGGGATAGAGGACCCCCTTCTCCGTGATGATGCCCGTCAGGTAACGGTGGGGGGTGAGGTCAAAGGCGGGGTGGTAGGCGGCTACCCCCATGGGGGCGATGCGCACCCCCCTTAGCTCCAAGACCTCCTCGGGGGAACGTTCCTCTATGGGGATCCCTTGCCCGCTTTCCAGGCTTGGGTCCACGGAGGAAAGGGGTAGGGCGGCATAGAAGGGAATCCCGTGGTGGTGGGCGAGAACCGCCAGGGTATAGGTGCCGATCTTGTTGGCAAAGTCCCCGTTTAAGGCCATGCGGTCCACCCCCACGATGACCGCATCCACCCGGCCCTGGGCCATGAGGAAGCCCGCCATGTTGTCGGTGATGAGGGTGGCGGGAACCCCCGCCTTCTTTAGCTCGTAGGCGGTGAGGCGGGCCCCCTGCAGGTAGGGCCTGGTCTCGTCCACCCAGACGTGGGCCACCCGCCCCTGGCGGTGGGCCTCCACGATGGCCCCCAAGGCGGTGCCGTACCCCCCGGTGGCCAGGGGGCCGGTGTTGCAGTGGGTGAGGACCTGGCCCCTTAGCACCTTGGCCCCATGGAGGCTGATGGCCCTTTCCGTGGCCTCCACCTCCCGCCAAAGGGCCCAGGCCTCCTCCAGGCTCCCCTCCAGGTTCCCCCAGTGGGCCCGCATGCGGTCCAGGGCATGGAAGAGGTTCACCGCCGTGGGCCGGCTCTGCCTTAGAAGGCGGTCCGACTCCTCAGGGTCCTCCCCGCTCAGATGGGCCAGCACCATGCCATAGGCAGCGGAGACCCCAATGGCCGGGGCCCCCCGCACCACCATGGCCCTTATGGCCTCGGCCATCTCCCTTGCGGTGCGCACCGGCACCCAAACTTCCTCCAAAGGGAGCTTTCTCTGGTCCAGGAGCCAGAACACTCCCTCCTTTTCGTCAAAGCGGAAGGGCAGGACGCGCTCCACGGCCACAAGCTTACCGGAGGCGGAGGACCTTGTCGTCATTGGGGCGCACCAGGCCGCGCCCGTCCCGGTTGGAGGTGGTGACCCAAAGGGCCCCGTCCGGGCCCAGCTGCACCTCCCTCAGGCGGCCATAGCCCGAAAGGGCGGTTTCCACCCGCACCACCCGCCAGCGGCCCTTTCCCCCCTCGAGGACCAGGCGCAAAAGAGCCTCGCCCCTCAGGCCCGCCACATAAAGCGCCCCCCGCCAAAAGGCCAGGTTTCCCGGGGGGAAGCCCTGGGGCCAGAGGTAGAGGGGGTCTTGGTAGCGGGGGTCGTTCCCCCGGCCCACCACCCTGGGCCAGCCGTAGTTCCCCCCAGGCAGGATGAGGTTCACCTCGTCGTGGCCGAAGCCCTGCTCCCCGCTCGGCCCGTGCTCGCTGGAAAATAGCTCCCCCGTTTCCGGGTGCCAAGCCAGGCCCTGGGGGTTGCGGTGGCCGTAGCTGTAGATCTCGGGCCGGGCGCCGGACCGCCCCAGGAAGGGGTTCCCGGGGGCTGGGGCCCCTTCGGGGGTGATCCGGAGGATCTTCCCCCCTAAGGAGGCGAGGTCTTGGGCCAGCTCCCGCTCGTACACCTCCCCCGTGGTCACGTAGAGCATGCCGTCGGGGCCGAAGGCGATGCGCCCCCCGGAGTGCAGGCCGTGGGCGCGGGCGGGGATGCCGTCCAGGACCACCCGGTCCAGAACGCCCCTTTCCCCCTGGTGCCTTAGGCGCACCACCTGGTTCCGGAGGCCCCCTTCCTCCACGGTGCGGTAGGCGTAGAGGTAGGGCTCCTGGGGGAAGCGGGGATGGAGGGCAATGCCCAGAAGCCCCGACTCCCCCCGGGCGTAGACGGAAAGCTCCGCATAAAGGGAAGCCCTTCCCCCCCGCACCAGGCGGATGCGCCCAGGCCGCTCGGAAACCAAAAAGCCGCCATCGGGCAGGAAGGCCAGGGCCCAGGGCACCTCGAGGCCCCCCACCACCTCCTCCGCCCTAAGGCCCTGCCCCTGGGCAAGCCCCAAGCCCAAGAGCCCCGCCAGCACCCGCCTCCGCGTGAGCATCCTTTCCCCCTTGCCCCCCAGGCTACCCCAGCTCCAGGCTTCTTCCCGGAATGGAAAGCACATTCGGGCCCCTGGCGGGGCCCGAGGGTGCCCAAGCGGCGTTAGGCCCTGGGGTCCAGGATCACCTTCACCCCCTGGCCGGAGGCAAGGAGGGCGAAAGCCTCCTGGTAGCGGCTCATGGGGAAGCGGTGGGTAATGAGGGGCCTCAGGTCCACCCGGCCCGAGTAGACCAGGGCGGTGCCCTGCATCCAGGTCTGCCAAAGCCTCCGGCCCGCGATGCCGTAGGCGGTGATCCCCCGCATGACCAGCTCCCCCGCCAGGTCAAAGCGAATGGGGTCCGAGGGAATGCCCAAAATCCTCGCCTCCCCCCCAGGGATGAGGGCCTGAAGGCCCTGGTGGATGGCCGTCTCGTTACCGGAAAACTCCAAAAGCACCTCTACCCCGCTCCCCGTGACCTCCCGCACCACCGCGAGCACGTCCTCCTCCCGGGGGTTGATGAGCCGGTCGGCGTAGGGTTTGGCGAAGGCCAGGCGGTAGGGGTTGGGGTCGGAGATGAGGATGGGGCCCGCGCCGCTGGCCCGGGCCACCATGGCCGCCATGAGGCCGATGGGCCCGGCCCCGGTGATGAGGACGCTTTTGCCGGAGACCCCGCTCCCCGCGTACACCGTGTGTACTGCGTTGCCGAAGGGCTCCAGGATGGCCCCCACCTCGAAGGGCAGGTCCACCGGGTTCACCCAAGCGTTCTCCGCGGGCACCACCACGTACTCGGCGAAGCCCCCGTCCCGGTCCACCCCCAGGATCTGGGTGTTCAGGCACACGTGGTAGTTGCCCGTGCGGCAGGCGGGGCAAGTGTGGCAGACGATGTGGCTCTCCAGGCTCACGTGGTCCCCCACCTGGGGCCTTTTGACCCCAGGCCCCACAGCCTCCACCACCCCGCTGAACTCGTGGCCGGTGATGAGGGGGGGGCGGATCCGCCCCTGGGCCCAGGTATCCCACTTCCAGATGTGCAGGTCGGTGCCGCAGATGCTCACCGCCTCCACCCGCACCAGGATCTCCCCCGGGCCCGGCTCGGGCACGGGGCGTTCCACCAGGGTCAGGCCCTCTTCCGGGGCCAGCTTGGCCAGCGCGCGCATACCTGGGCCATGCTACCACCGGTAAAGGGCGCCCACGCTGAAGCGGGTGGTGTCGGCGGCCTCGAGGCTGAAGCTCAAGCCCAAAGCCGGGGTGAGGTCGTACCCCAGGGTGAAGGTGAAGCGGGCAAGCCTGCCATCCCCTGGCAGGAAGGTGGAGCCCAGGGAAAAGGTCAGGCCATCCCGGCGGTACTGGGCGCTGAGGGTCTGCTCCCCTCTTAGGTCCAGCTCATAGCCCAAGAAGAGCTCAGGGCTCAGGTACTTGCCCACGGAAAAACGGGTTTCCTGCAGGTCCCCTCCCTGGAGCACGGGAAGCTGCACCTGGAATCGATCCAAACCCAGGGAACGGGCCAACTCCCTCTCCAGCTGGCCCAGCACCAGGTTCTCCAAAGCGGCCCCCAGGGCCGCCTGGGGCAAGGTTTCCGCTAGCCGGGTAACATCGGGGGTACCCAGGGTGAGGAGGGCGTAGATCTCGGGTTCGGTGAGGGGTGGGTCCGAGGTGAAGTGGGGCTCGAGGCGCACCTTAACCCGGCCGTTTTCCCGCAAAAACTCCCCCGCGGCCTCCAGGAAAACCTTGTGGCCCCGGGTTTCCGCCTGGGCCTTGAGTTGGAACTGAGGCAGGATGCCCCGGTCCGGGGAAAAGCGCAGGAAGCTCCCCGCGGGATCCAGGGCGAAGAGGGAATCCCACAGGCGGAAGTTACCCCATAAGGCCTCCACCTGTCCGGACAGGTAGGGGTCGGCGTAGCTCCCTCCCAGGAACACCTCCCCCTTAAGCTCCCCCTGGGCCAGGCTTTCCTGCACCAAAACCCCCCTTTCCGCATACACCCGCACCCCCTCGAAAACCAGGGGCACCGGGGCAGGCTTCTCCCCCGGGGCCTGCAAGGCCACCCCCTCCCGGGAAAGCTGCCGCGTCTGGGCCTCCGGCAGGGCCAGCCTTGCCCTCAGGACCTCGGCGTTGCCCGTGAGGTGGTAGGTGCCCTTGTCCTCGTAGAGGAAGAAGCTCTTCACGTCCAGAAGACCCTCTTGGAGGTAGTACTGGGGGTAGTAAAGGGGAAGCCGGCCGTAGCCGGCAAGGCGCAAGGGGAAGAGGGTTCCTTGGGCCTGGGCCTCCCCCAGGTGGATCTCCACCCCGTAACCGGGGTAGCGGAAGGCCACCTCCGCCGGGGTAGCCTCCTTGAGGCCGGGAAGGGAAACCTCCCCCTTGGCGGTGACCCGGAAGTCCTCCAGCTGGCCCTCGAGGCCCAGCCGGGCCCGTCCCGGGAAGGGGGCGGAAAGGAGGAGCTCCCCCTCCGCCTTGGCCCCCCCGTTCAGGGAGAGGAGGCCCTGGGGCAGGTACCCCGCCACCGGCCCCAAGCGGAAGCGGAAGTCCTTGAACTCCACTTGGAAGCCCTCCCCCCTAAGCCTCAGGAGGAGGCTCCCCGAACCCTCGGGCCGGTAGGGCTTCAAGGGAGGCACCACCTGGAGCACCGGGGTGAAGACCGTGTCCTTGAGGCTCAGGTAAAGGTCGCTGCCCTCCGGGCTCCAGTACCCTCCGCCCTCCCAGCTTCCCCGGCCCACAAGGCGGAGCCGGTCCACCAGGATCCGGCCTCCCTCCAGGCGGAAGACCGCCTGGCCCTTAAGCTCATCCCCCCCCCCCACGAAGCGCAGGGCCTCCCCCACCAGCACCCCCTCCCCCCGCAAGGGCTGGGAAAGGGGAAGCCTTAGGCGCACCGCCCCCGTCCAGTAGGCCTCCCCTTCCAAGGGCCCCGCCACCGCCATGAGGAGGAGATGGAGGGGAAAACCCCGGAGGGAGGCGGAAAGGTCCAGGCGATCCCCCCCCAGGTCCACCCGAAAGGGGCTTTGCCCAAACCGCCCCTCCCCTCGGACCAGCCCTGGCCCCACGGTGCCAGCAAAGAGGAAGGGCACCTGGACCCCGGCCACCTCCGCCTTCCCCTCCAGCTGGGCTTTGGCCTGCCCCCCCTTCAGGGCCAGCTCCCCGGAGACCTCCCCCTTCAGATAGGGGGCATAACGGCCCAAGAAGTCCTCCAAGCTGGCCCGCTCCAAGCGAAGCCCACCCTCCAGGGGAAGAAGCCTTCCCTCGGCAAGGATACGGCCCACCGCTCCCTCCAGAACGCCCTCCACCCGGTACCCCTCCCCAAAGACCCGGCCCCGAAAGCGGCTTTCCAGGGGAGGAAGGGGAAGGTCCACCCGGAGTTCCCCGGCGGGAGGATAGGAGAGGCTACCGGAAAGGTAGGGGCCCTGGGCCTCCAGGTGGGCCTGGGGTAGCTTCCCGGAAAGCTCCACCACCTGCTCCCCTGCCCGATAGAGAAGCCGGTAGGTTCCCAAAAGGTCCACCTCCCCCTCCAGCCTCCCCGCTCCCGCCACCCACCAGGGGAAGGCGGGGTGCGCCCCCGATAGGCGCACCCGGTCCCCCTCGCCCTGGAAGCGCACCGTCACCCCCAAGAGGTCCAGGGTCAGGGTCCCCTCCACCTTCGCCCCGGCGTAGCGCAGGGCGCCCTCCCCTTGGGGGCTGGTCAGGGTCAAGGCAAGCTCCTTGAGGTCCAGGCTTCCCTCCAGGGGCAGGCCTAGGCCAGGTACCTGGTAACCCAGCTGGAGGCTTTCCCCTTCACCCCGTAGGGCAAGCCCCCCGGGAAGCAAGGCCTTAAGGATCCTTCCCTCCCCTTCCGCCTGGCGGGCCGCCAGGTCCAGGCGCACCTCCCCCACCTGAAGAAGGGGCCAGGCCAGACGCACCCTCTCCCCCAAGACCTCTCCGGAAAGCTCGGGAAAGCCCCTTCCGGAAAGCTGCAGGCTTCCCTCCTTAAAGGCCACCCTCCCCCGCCAGGTTTCCTTCCAGGCCACCTCCCCCTCGAGGTCCCCGCGGAAGGCTAGGGAAAGCCCTTCCTCCCCGTAACGCCCCCGGGCCTGGGCCTGGCGGCCAAAGGCCTGGAGGAAAAGGTCCAGCCCCACCTCCCGCCAGGGGCCTGCTACCTTACCCGAAAGGCTCAGGGGACCGTAGGCAAATCCCTGAAGCACCAGATCCAGTCCCTCAGAGCCCAGCCTCCCCGACACCCCCTTTCCGGAAACCTCCACCTGGAATCCGGGAAGGCCCACCAAGGCAAGCTCCACCTCCCCGGAGCGGTACCGGCCCTGAAGCCACTCCCCGGGATACACCCCTTCGGCCCGAAGCTCCCCCAAGCCCTGGGGCAGGGGCCCGGCGTAGCGGTAGGCCAGGCGGAAGGGAGCGAGGTCCAACCGCCCCGAGAGGGGAAGCCCCTCCCCCACTAGGTCCAGGCCCAGCCCCGCTCCCCGGGCCAGGACCCCCCCATACGGGCTGGAAAGCCTACCCTCCCCCGTGACCCTTCCCCGGTACCCCTCTTCCGCCAGGTAACGGTACTGGCCCTGGAAGGCCACATCCTGGTACGCCAGGCTTCCTGAAACCCAGACCTCGAGGCCCGGGCACCTCCCCAAGGGCCCCGGCAGGCAGAACCCTCCCTCCAAACGCCCCTGCCAGGCCCCCTCCCCCTGGAGCTGGAAGAGACCCGCCCCGAGGTCCACCCTTCCGGCGAGCCCCCCCTGAGGCAAGGGGTAGCGGAGGGTGAGGAGGCCGGAAAGCCCCTTCCGGTAGCGGGCCTCCCCCAGGAGCCTGGGCCCCTGGAAATCCCCCAAAACCTCCCCATCCCGGTACCCCACCGCCACCCTTTCCCCCAATACCTCCCCCGCCAGCTCCGCCCGCAGGGGCCATAGCCACGCCTTTCCGGAAAGCCTTCCCTCGGGGCGCTCCAGGCTTACCCTAAGGGCCTCCTGCCAGGGCCCATCCGCCTGGGCCTTAAGGCGCACGGGGAGGCCAAAGGGGGTAAGGTCCCGGTCCAGCTCTAGAAGAAGGTGCCCCTCCGCTAACCTAAGGCGGTAGCCCTCGGCCTCCCCCGCCAGGAAAAGGGCTTCCACCCCAGGCGGCCCACCCCGGTAGCGGTAGGCGAAGCGGAAGGGCAAGGCTTCCCCCTTCCCCAAGAGGCTTCCCTGGCCCTCCAACTGGCCCAAGGGCTGACCCCGGGGAAGCCCAGACCACCCCGCTTGAAAACTGCCCTGGGCTTCCAGCTGGGCCTGGCCCAGCTCCAGGCGGTATTGGGCCTTTCCGGAAAGGAAGAGGTCCTCCAGGGTCGCTTCCGCCACCACCTCCCCCGGAAGGCCCTTGCCCTCCAGGGTAAGGTGCAAAGGCCCTTCCCCCTCCCCCTTTAGGAGAAGCCCATGCCCCTCCGCCCAAAGCCTTCCCCGGTACCCCTCCGGGCCCCAGGAAAGATCCACCCGAAGGGCCACTCCCTCCACCTCGCCCCCGCCCTGCGCCCAAAGGTGCCAGGCCCCGTCGTACCGGGCCCCCAAGGCCAGGGGCGCCTCCCAGGAGAGCTCCGCCCGGGTTCCTTCCCCCTCGAGGCGCAAGGGGCCCTCCTGCTCCAGGTAGCGGAGGCTCCTAAACCTTCCCTCCCCACGGTAGCGGCTCCCCTCAAAGGACCACGCCATCTCCCCTTCCCCGTAGGGCGAGGCGTGGCGCAGGCTACCCCGCCCCTTGAGGGCCAAGAGGTCCACTTGGCCCAAGAGCTCCGTTTCCCCAAACCCCTCCTGCCGGTAGCGGGCCTCCAAGGCGGCGCCCTCCAACGGGCCCTTCAGCCCAAGCTCCAGGGAGCCGTAGCGGAAGCCCCCCTCCACCACCCCCTGGAGCCCAGGCCCCAGGCGGAGCCTGCCCTCCCCGGCAAGCCCCCCTAGGCCCCAGAGCCTCCCTTCCCGGGGATTCCAGGCCAGGCCCGCATCCCTCTGGGGCAGGAACAGGCGGAGGATCCCTTCCCGGTAGTCCAGGGCCAAGGGCTCCGCTCCGTAGCTCACCCGCACCCAAGCCTCCCCCTCGCCGGAAAGGGTCAGCCTGCCCTCTGCTCTTCCCGAAAGGGGAAGGCCAAAAACCTTGGCCAAGGGAGCCACCTCCTCCAGGGCAAACCGCACCTCCTCCCCCTTTAGCTCCGCCCTCCCCCCCTCCCACCTTAGGGCCAGGAAGGGCCTACCCTGGTATCCCCCCTGGAAGGCGAAGGGCAGGCCGGCAAGGTTCCCCTCCCCTTCCCCTGCCACCCGAAGCCCCTGGCCCTGGAAGCTCCCCGCAATCCTCCCCTCCCTGCCCCAGGCCGTGAAGGGCAAGGCCAGGCTACCCCGGTAGCGAAGCCCCTCCCCCTCGAGGGACAAAGGGCCCTGCAACCGGTAGCGAAGCCCCCCCTCCCCGGTCCACACCCGGCCCGAAAGGGGCAAGGTCCCCAGGTAGGGAAGCCAAGCCTCGCCGGAAAGCCCAAGGTTTAAGGCCTCCCAGGGCCCTCCTCCCTCCACCTGCAGGCGCACCCCCAGCCCATGGGCCTCGTAACTCCCCCACGCCGCCAAGGAAAGCCCTTCCGGGGAGACCTGGCCCTCCCCCCAGAGGTAGGGCCCCAAAAGCTCGGCCCGGGCGGCCAGGAGTCCCTCCCCGCTCAACAGGGCCTCCCCGTAGGGGCTTACCAGCCGTAGCCTCCCTCCCCGGGTACCCCAGGTGCCGCTGACCTTGGCGGCAAGCCCCCAGGGGGAAAGGTCAAAACCCTCTGCCTGGAGCAGGAGGGTTAGACCCCCCTCATACCCCCCCAGGATCCTTAGGCCCGGAGCCTGGCCCTGCAGGCGAAGGTTGGCCCCCTTTCCCTCCAGGCGCACCCCCAATCCGACCCTTTCCGCACGGGCCTGGACCCGATAGGAAAGCCCTGGAAGATCCACTCCCCCCAAAAACCGAAGGCTCCCCAAGAGGGGTACCTCCCCCTGCCCCTCCACGGTCAAGGCCCGCCAGGCCCCCTGGGCCTCGAGGCGGCCGTAGGGGGTAGACAGGCTAAGCCGGCCCCCCTCCAGGGTGCCCTCCGCCTGGAACCTCCCCCTCAGGCCCCGGTAGCTCCAGGGGAGGTCCAGGCGGAAGGGGTACCCCTCGGCGAAGGCCAACCTCCCCACGCCGGGCACCTCTAGGCCTTTCCGGTCCAGGCGGAAGGCCAAGGGGGGCACCTCGAGGCCCTCCGGCAAGGGAGGGGTGAGCCGGCCCGCCACGCTAAGCTCCGGGTACACCTCCCCGCTTCCCCGGGCATACCCCTGAAGATCCGCCAGGAAAAGCCTGCTCCCCTCCCCTTTAAGCACCCCCGCCACCCACGGGCTTTCCACCCGGGCCTGGCCCCAGAACCCCCCGTCCCAGGCCAGGTCGGCCCAAAGGGAGAAGGGCCCCAGGTGGGCTTGTCCCTTCAGGCTTAAGCCCTTTTGGTAGCGCAGGAGAAGATCCTGGGCCTTAAGCCTCAGGCCCGGCTCCGGATCATAGGCCCCGGCAAAGGGGAGCTCCCCCAGTGGGGTCCGAAGCCTCCCCTTGATCTCTGCCCCCAGGCGGCGCAGATCCCCCTCCGCCTGCAGGTAGCGGCCCCTTAGGGCAAGCCTTCCCGAAAGTCCGCCATCCCGGTAAAGGGCCTGCCCGGAAAGGCGGAACTCGTCCAGGGCGCGGATGGGTAGGTCCCGCAGGCGCAGGGCCAAGGCCCCATCCCGGTACTCCCCTTCCCCATAGGGGCTCAGGAAGCGGAAGGCCTGCCCTTCCTGCCGCACCCGCAAGGGGAAGGCCGTGTAGGGAGAGGCGTAGCGCAAGGAGGCCTCCAGCCTCCCCGAGATGAGCCTGCCTCCCCCCTGGAGGCTTCCCACCACCAAGGGCGTGGCGCCCAGCTCCCAGCCCAGGCTGCCCCAGGTGCCCGAAAGGGTCAGGGGGCCAAGCCGCCCCCAGACCCGCTCCCCCTCCCCCGCCACCTGCCCCGAGAGATCCAGAGGCGGAAAGAGGGGCAGGCGCACCCCAGGGCTTTGCACCCGGGCCTGCCAGCGGCTACCCTGGCTTTGGAAGGCCACCTGGGCCCATCCCTCCAGGGGCCTAGGCCAGGCCAGCCGGCCTTGGGCCTCCGTGCGGTTCCCCTCCCCCTTCAGGAAGACCCTGCTTCCCAAAGCGTCCTCGAGGCTTGCCCGGTAGCCCTGCCCCTCCAGGCCAAAGCCCAGCCGGTAGGTGCGGTCCCAAAGCCTTCCCTCCACCTCCGCCTTCAGGGAGAAGACCCGGTCGAAGGCAAGGGTTCCCCGGTGGCGGAAGGGCTCGGAGAGAAACCGCCCCTCCCCCAAAAACCTCCCCTTCACCCGAACCTGGTCCCAGCCCTCCCCCTCAAGCTGCAGTTCCCCATCCCCCTCCACCGGCAGTGAAAGGCGGTAGTGCCGGGCCAGGGCGGGAAGCCGGGGCCGGCCCGTGAGGGAGAAGCGGTAACGCTCCGCCTTCAGATCCACCTCGGCCCTTGCGGAAAGAGGCCCCTCCAGGCCCACCCCCCTTAGCTCCGCCTCCACCCGATCCTCCCTTAGGCGGATGGGCCCCGCCACCTGGGTGAGGGTGAAGCCCACCAGCTCCACCACCCCTCCTTCCACTTGGGCTTCCCCTTCCACGCCGGAGGATAGGAGGCGGAAGACCCCGGAAAGCCTTCCCCCCTTAAGCCCCGGGTAGAAGAAGGAAAGCCCTGCCACCTCGCCCCGATAGCGCACCTCCCAGGCGGAAAGATCCCGGGCCAAAGCATGCGCCTCCCCTTGGAAGCTCCCCCCGGGAAGCCGGGCGATAAAGGTATAGGGGTCTTCCCCGGCCAAGGTGAGTCGCACGGGGGGCAGGAAAAGCCTCCGCCCTTTGGGAAGCTCCACCTGGGTATCCTCCAGGCGGAGCTGCCGGAAGACCACCCGGATGGCGGGGGGCGGCCCAGGCCGTTCCGGGATCAAGGCTTCCCAGGTGGGCTTAAGCCTCGCACCCCTAAGGACCAAGGACACGGGGAGTTCCCTGCGAAGAAGCCCCAGAAGGTCGTAGCCCAGGCGCACCTCCTGGGCCTCGAGGGCCACGCCCTCCCCCCTCAAGGCCACCCCTCTCAGGCGGAGGCCGAAGAGGAGGTGGCCCCGCACCTCCCCCACCTGCCCCTGGAAGCCCGAAAGGGCAAGCCACCGCTCCACGGCAAGCCGCAAAAGGGGCGGCCAAGCCAAAAGGAGAAGGGCCAGGACCAGGCCCAGCAGGAGGAGAAGCGCCCGCCGCATCCCCAACTAGCATAGGCAGCGGAGATGAAAACCGCGTGGCAAGGAGGCTAAAATGCCACCATGCCGCGCCTGGTGGCCTTGGTCAAGGGAAGGGTGCAGGGGGTGGGGTACCGGGCCTTCGCCCAGAAGAAAGCCTTAGAGCTGGGGCTTTCCGGCTATGCGGAGAACCTGCCGGACGGCCGGGTGGAGGTGGTGGCGGAGGGGCCCAAAGAGGACCTCCTCGTCTTCCTCCGGCACCTCCAAGAGGGCCCCCGCCTGGCCCGGGTGGAGGGGGTGGAGGTCCAGTGGGCCGAGGAAACCGGCCTAAAGGGGTTTTACGTGTACTGAGGGGCCTGGGCCCAGGGCTGGGGCCGAACCCCCACCCTTAGGAGGGCCTCCGCCAGGGCCTCCCTGAGCTCCGAAACCCCCGTGCCCTTCAAGGCGGAAACCGGTACCCCGCCCAGCTTCTCCCGCAGGTAGAAGAGGTCATAGGGGGCCGCCCGGTCCGCCTTGGAGAGGGCCAGGACCCGGGGTGCTTCCACCCCCAGCTTCGCCAGAAGCTCCTCCACCACCCGGTACCGCCCCATGGCCCCTTCCTCTGAGGCATCCAGGACGTGGATGAGAAGATCAGCCTCCCGCACCTCCTCGAGGGTGGCCCGGAAGGCGGTGAGGAGTTCCTTGGGCATCTGGCGGATGAAGCCCACGGTGTCCGTGAAGAGCACCTCCCCCACCCCCGGCAGGAAGCCCCGGCGGGTGAGGGGCCTTAGGGTGGCGAAGAGCTTGTCCTCCCCCGGCTCCCCACCCCGGGCGAGGGCGGAGAGGAGGGTGGTCTTGCCGGCGTTGGTGTAGCCCACCACCGCGATGAGGGGCACCCCCCGGCGCTTCCTTTGCCTCCTCGCCTCCTCCCGGCGCCGGGTGAAGGCCTCCAGCTTGTGGCTCAGGTGGACGATGCGCTCCTGGAGCCTTCTCCGGTCCACCTCCAGCTTGGTTTCCCCCGGCCCCCGGGTGCCGATCCCACCCCCCAGGCGGCTCATCTCCTTCCCCTTCCCCACCAGGCGGGGGAGGAGGTAGCGGAGCTGGGCCAGCTCCACCTGGGCCTGGGCCTCGGGGGTTTTGGCGTGCAGGGCGAAGATGTCCAGGATGAGCTGGGTGCGGTCCAGGACCTTGAGGCCCGTGGCCCGCTCGATCTCCCGGGCCTGGGTGGGGGTGAGCTCCAGGCCGAAGATGAGGGTGGAGGCGTTTTCGTGGTAGGCGAGGCTCTTGAGCTCCTCCAGCTTGCCCAGGCCCACCAGATACCGGGGGTCCAGGTGGGGGCGGAAGACCAGGACCTTTTTCACGGGAACCCCGCCGGCGGTGCGGGTGAGCTCGGCAAGCTCCGACAGATAGGCCTCCGCCTCTGGCCCTTCACCCCGGTCCACCCCCACCAGAATGGCCCGCTCCCCGCTCCCGTCCAGAAGCTCCCGCACCCGGGCCTGGCGGGCCAGCTCCTCCTCCAGGGCCTCCACCTCCGCCTTATGGTCAAAATCCAGGTACTGGAAGTAGGGCTTGGGAGGAAGGATGCGCCAGTCCTCCGTAACGTGTTCCCATCTGGAAGCAGCCAGGGCCTTGGGCGGGGAGAGAAAGGCCAGGTGCAGGGTGGTAGGCCTCCCGTCCTCCACCTCCAAGGCCGCCAAACTGTCCAGCCGGTTCAGGAAAAGCACCGAGAGGTCGGGGCGGGAAAGCCCTCCCTTGGCCAGGTGGGTGTGGAGGAGCCGGAAGCCCGATAGCCGCCTCTCCCCCCTGGCCCCCTCGGGGATGGGCAGGTCCTTGGCGTCGCCCACCCCCACCCGCACCACCCGGCCCTCCCGGTCCAGGAGGAGGCTTACGGGCCTCCCGATCTCCTGGGAAAGCCCGGCCAGGGCCTGGGCCAGCTCGGGGGTGAGAACCCGGTCTGCGGGAACCCGCCTGCGGTACAGGTTGGAAAGCCTCTTCAGCTCGCTCTTCTTGAGCCCCTCGGTCTTGCCGAAGATCTTCTCCAATGCCCCCCCAGTATACCAAAAAACCGCCCCTGGCCCTAGATTGAAAAAGGTGCGCTGGCTTGCCCTGGCCCTCCTCCTGGCCCCAGCCGTGGCCCAGCCCGGCTACAGCTGGATCGTGGTCCTGGGGGCGGCCCAGTACGGGGGCAGGCCTTCCCCCGCCCTGGAAAGGCGCCTCGAGGCCGCCCTCGTCCTCTACCGCCAGGGCCTGGCCCCCAGGGTGGCGGTGGCAGGGGGCAGGCTCCCCGGGGACCGGTACAGCGAGGGGGAGGTGGGTTGCCGCTACTTGGGGAGCAAAGGCATACCCCGGGAGGCCCTCCTCTGCGAAACCCAAAGCCAGACCACCTACGAGAACCTCCTCTTCCTCAAGCCCCACCTTTCCGGGCGCATCCTCCTGGTCACCGACGCCCCCCACCTGCCCCGGGCCCTTTTTCTGGCCCGGCTTCTGGGCCTAAAGGCGGAGGGCCACCCGGTGGAGGGATCCTACCCCCTGGGGTACTGGCTGAAGGAGGCCCTTTACCGCCTGTGGCTCTATCTGGGCTTAAAACCCCTCCCCGGAGGGCACGGCCTCAGGAGCCCCCCTCCAGATGCCTCAAGGAATCCAGGTACCCCTGCAAAAGGGCCTTGAACTGCGCTGCGAAAAGGGCTTTCTCCTGCCTAATCCGCTCCACCTCCCCCTTCAAGCGCTTCAGCTCCTCCGCCGCCTCCCTTAGCACCTGGTCCTTGGCCGCCAGGGCTTCCTTCTTGATCAGCTCCGCCTCCCGTTCCGCCTGGGCCTTGAGCTCGCGGGCGATGCGCTCCGCGGCCACCACCGCCCGCTTCAGCTCCCCTTCCGCCTCCTTCAGGCGGGCCACCTCCTCCTCCAGGGCCCTAAGCCTCTCCTTGAGCCCCTCGTTCTCCTGGATGAGGCCCTCCATGACCTCGGCCACCCGGGCCAAATAGCTCCTCACCGCCTCTTTTTGGTAGCCGCGAAGCCCCGTGGGGAACTCCTGGTAGCGCACGTCCAAGGGCGTTAGGTCCATGTGCACCTCAGTCTACAAAAAGGGCCCGGCCCACCCGCACCAGGGTGGCCCCCTCCTCGATGGCGATGGGGAAATCGTCGGACATGCCCATGGAGCGCTCGGGAAGGCCATAGCGGTCGGCGAGCTCCGAAAGCCTCCGGAAGATGGGGCGGACCACAGCCTCAGGACCCACCGGGGGCACGGTCATGAGGCCCAGGACCTCCAAGTGCGCCATCTCCCGCACCCGGGCCAGGGCCTCGGGCAGTTCCTCCTCCAAAAACCCGTGCTTCTGGGGCTCCCGGCCCAGGTTCACCTCCACCAGGACCCTAAGCCTCACCCCCACCTTCTCCCCCACCCGGTCCAGGGCCTCCGCCAGGCGCAGGGAGTCCAGGGAGTGGATAAGGGCGAACCGGGGGGCGAACTTGGCCTTGTTGCGCTGCAGGGGACCGATAAAGTGCCACTCCGCCTCTAGAAGCTCCATCTTCTTCAAGGCCTCCTGCACCCGGCTTTCCCCCAAGGGGAAGGGGCCGTAGCGGAGGACCTTCTCCTGGATCTCCTCCACGCTCCTCCCCTTGGTCACCGCCACCAGGCGCACCCCCTTGGGATCCCGCCCCGCGCGGCGGCAGGCGGCCTCCATGGCTTCGAGGACCTGGGGAAGCCCCATGGCCTAAAGCTCGGCCAGGATGCCCCGCACAAAGCGGCGGAAGATGGGCCCCGTCTTGGCCGCCACCGCCAGCACCTCCTGCTCCGTGGCGTGGTGCTCCCTTTCCGGCACCGCCATGTCCGTGATGGTGGAAAGACCCAAGACCCTGGCCCCTAGGTGCCTTAAGGCGATGACTTCGGGAACCGTGGACATGCCGATGGCATCGGCCCCGAGATCCCTAAGCATCTTCAGCTCGGCCCGGCTGGCGAAGCTGGGCCCCAGGAACCAGGCGTAGACCCCCTCGAGGAGGTGCAGGTCCTGCTTCCGCGCCACCTTGCGGGCCAGCTCGATGAGCTCCGGGTCGTAAGCCTCGAACATCACCGGGAAGCGGGGGCCGAGCCGCTCGTCGTTCTTCCCCCGCAAAGGGTTGACCCCAGCCACGTTGAGGTAGTCCAGGTGGAGCATGATCCCCCCCGCCTGGAACCTGGGGTTAAGCCCCCCCGCCGCCGAGGTGAGGATAAAGGTCTTGGCCCCCAGGAAATACCCCACCCGTACGGGGAAGACCACCTCCTCGGGGCTGTAGCCCTCGTAGTAGTGGACCCGGCCTTGGTACACCAGAACCCGCTTGCCTTCAAGCTCCCCCAGGATTAGCCTCCCCGCATGCCCGGGGGCGGTGGAAAGGGGAAAGTGGGGGATCTCCCCGTAAGGGATCTCCGCCTCCAGGGCCACCTCCTCCGCCAGGGGACCAAGCCCCGAGCCAAGGACGATCCCCACCTCCGGCACAAACCCGGTCTTGGAGCGGATGTAGGCCACGGCCTCCTGGATCTTCTCGTAGACCTCCATGCCCGCCATTCTACTCTCACGCCCCCTTCACCCGCCTCTGGTAAGCTTTCCGCCATGAAGCGGCTTTTTGCCCTGGTGTTCCTGGGCCTTCTGGCCCTGGCGGCCCC
The DNA here is from genome assembly GCF_021462405.1 of Thermus tengchongensis. Taxonomy (NCBI): domain Bacteria; kingdom Thermotogati; phylum Deinococcota; class Deinococci; order Thermales; family Thermaceae; genus Thermus; species Thermus tengchongensis. The sequence continues at coordinate 295,579 of NZ_JAKEDU010000001.1, forward strand.
CATCCGCGAGGTGGTGGTGGAAGGGAGCGACCCCGTCCTTCAGGCCCTGGCCCGGGCCGCCTTACCTTTCGGGGTGGGGGACGAACCTGGGAACCTGGAAGAAGCCCGGAAAGCCCTCCTGGCCACGGGCTACTTCCAGCAGGTGGAGGTGCGCCTGGAAGGGAATGTCCTTAGGGTCATCCTTACTCCCTACCCCCCCATCGCCGAGGTGAAGGTGGAGGCCAAGGCCTTTCCCCAGGAAGCCCTCCTGCGCTTTCTGGAGCAGAACTTCGCCATCGGCCCGGAGGCCACCTATAACCCCATCCGGGCCGGGGAGGCCGCCCAGGCCCTGGCCCAGGCCTACCGGCAAAACGGCTTCCCCTTCACCCCCAAGGTGGAAGTGGAGGCCAAGGAGCAGGGGGGCAAAATGCTCCTCACCTTCCGGGTGGAGGAAAGCCCGGAGGTGAAGGAGGTTCGCCTGCAAGGGGCAAGCCTCCTCCCCGAGGCCGAGCTCCTGAAACTCTTGGAACCCCTAAAGGGCCCCTTCGACTTCGCCAAGTACCAGGAAGCCCTGAAGGCCATCGCCGCCCGCTACGAGAGGGCCGGTTACCGCTATAGCGGCCCCGATGCCCAGGAAAGCCGCCTCGAGGACGGCCTCCTCACCGTGGCGGTGCGGGAACTTAAGGTGGTGCGCCTGGAGGGGGAAGGCTTGGACCTCGCGGGCTTTCCCCTGAAGCCCGGGGACTACCTGCGCTACGACCTCCTTCTGGAAGGGGTGCAGGCGCTTTCCAAAAAGCTCTCCCGGGTGGTGAACTTCAACCTCACCCCCGAGGGGGAGGGGGTGGTGGTCCAGCTCCAGCTGGGCCCAGAAGGCGGGGTGATCGAGCGGGTGGATCTGAGGGGCAACACCGCCTTCCCCACGGAAACCCTCCTCGCCCTCCTCCGCCTGAAGCCCGGCGACGTCTACACCCCAGCCCTGGCCCAGGAGGACGCGAGGCGCATCGCCAGCTTCTACCAGGAGAAGGGCCTCGAGGTGGCCGACGTGCGCTTCGGCTTCCAGGACGGGACCTTCCGCCTCCAGGTCTTGGAGCTCAAGATCGGGGGCTACCGCCTGGAGTGGCAGGGGCAGCACCGCACCCAGGAGGAGGTCATCCTGCGGGAACTTCCCAAGCCGGGTAGCCTCTTCAGCGTCCAGGCCCTTCGCCAGGGGATCGCCCGCCTCATGGCCACCGGGCTCCTGGCCGAGCCCCCCGGGGTGCGCCTGGCCCCCGGGGAGAAGGAGGACCAGGTGGTGGTGGTCCTTTCCCTGAAGGAGGCCCGCACCGGCCTCTTCCAGCCCGCTTTGGGCTGGAGCTCCCTGGAAGGCTGGTCGGGTAGCGTCTCCTTTAAGGAGACCAACCTCTTCGGCCTGGCCCACCAAGTGGGGGTGGACCTGGCCTTCGTGCAAAACGAGGCCAGGGACAACCTCTCCCTCTCGGTGAGCTACGCCATCCCTTGGCTCTACCTGGACTACCTGGACCTGAAGGAGGTGCGCACCAGCCTTTCCTTCAGCCTCTTCTCCACCCCAATCGGCAACAACAAGCTCCTCCAAGGAAGCACGGACACCGGCTGGGAGTACACGGAACGGCGCACCGGGGGCGGGTTCTCCCTCTCCCGCCCCTTCTCCCAGAACCTGGAGAACCTGCGCCTCTCCCTGGGGCTTTCCGCCCGGCGGTCGACGTATGCCCTCGAGGTCTATGACCCCAACGCCCCCTGCGACTCCGCGGTCACAAACCCCGCCGACCCCAAGTACTGCGACGGCACCGGCTACAAGAACCTCTCCCTGGCGCAAAGCCTCCTCCCCACCCCCGGCTGGACCCTCAGGCTGGACACCGGGGTGAGCTACCTGGAGGTAGACAACCCCCGCTTCCGCACCCAGGGCTATGAGGCAAGCCTCAGCACCGGCCTGGGTCTCTCCCTCCCCGACACGGGGGGGCGGAGCTTCTTCGTGCCCCTGGTGACCACAGGGAAGACCTATATGCCCCTGGATGAGGAACGGCGCCAGGCCCTGGCCTTCCGCCTCTCCGCGGGCACCCTCTTGGGTTTCCCCCCGGAAAGCGAGCGCTTCTTCCTCTCGGGGAGCGGGGCCGAGGCCTTCCTCCTCAGGGGCTACGAGGACCGCAAGTACGGGGGGCTTTCCTTCGCCACGGGGAGCGTGGAGTACCGCTACAACTTCAACCTCTCCCCCCAGGGGGGGACCAACCTCTACGGCATCCTCTTCACCGACCTGGGCATCGCCGACAACACCGGCGGGGTGAAGTGGGGGGCCGGGGTGGGGCTGCAGCTGGACCTGGACGTGCTGGGGGTCCTCCTCCCCTCCTTGCGGCTGGACTACGCCTTCAGCCCGGAAAGCCCCACGGGAAGGCTCCACTTCCGCATCGGGCCCATGTTCTAAGCACCCCGTGGGGGCTTGCGCCCCCACGGGGGCCCCAAAGGCCTTTGGGCATCGGCCCTTTCCCTGCCCATTGCGGCAACCCCCGCGCACGGGCCCTTGGTTGCGCCAAGGCGCGGGCTAACGCAAACTGTTCTTGACGCCGCCCGGCGTTTCTGCCATGAAAGCCTACCTCGGCCTCTACACCGCCAGGCTGGAAACCCCGGCCAGAAGCCTCAAGGAGAAGCGCGCCCTCATCAAGCCCGCCCTGGAAAGGGTAAAAGCCCGCTTCCCCGTCTCCGCCGCCCGGCTCCACGGCCTGGACGCTTGGGGCTTTGAGGTGGTGGGCCTCTCCCTCCTGGGCAACGACCCCGCCTGGGTGGAGGCCACCTTGCGCGAGGCCGCCCGCTTCCTGGCCCGCGAGGGGGATTTTAGGGTGGCCCTCGAGGCCTTCCGCCTCGAGGCCTTCGAGCTGGATGGGTTGGTCTAGGGGCCTGCCCCCGGCAACCAGGCCCTCGGGCTAAGATGGAAGAGGTGGACCTTAGCTCCCTGCCTACCCCCGATCGGGAGCGCCTCCAGGAGCTTTGCCAGCGCTACGGCGTGCGCCGGCTCCTTCTCTTCGGCTCCTTCGCCCGGGGAGAAGCCTCGGAGGCAAGCGACCTGGATCTGTTGGTGGAGTTCTTCCCCGGCCAAGTCCCGGGCCTGGGCTTCGTGCGCCTGCAAGAGGAGCTCTCCCGCCTGTTCGGGAGGCAGGTGGACCTCCACACCGCGAAGAGCCTCAGCCGCTACTTCCGCGAGGAGGCCCTAAGGGAGGCCCATCCCCTTTATGAGGCCGCCTAGGGTTTCGGATAGAATCCGGCTCCTGCACATGCGGGACGCCGCCCGCAGGGCCCTGGAGCTGGGGCAAGGGAAGAACCTGGCCTCCCTCCCCCCAGAGGACACCACCGCCCTCGCCGTGGTGCGCCTCCCCCACCTCCTCACCCGCTTGGAGCAGATTCTAGAGGAGCTGGGCGCCTAAACCAGTTCCACCCCAAAGGCCGTGGACCCCCCGGTGCCGTGGCAGATGGCCGCCAGGCCCCTTTCTTCCCCCTTCTGCCTCAGGGCGTTCAGGAGGGTGACCAGGATCCTGGCCCCGCTGGCCCCGATGGGGTGGCCCAGGGCCACCGCCCCCCCGAAGACGTTGAGGCGCTCGTAGGGCACCCCCAGAAGGCGGCGGAAGAGGACGTTGTTGAGGGCGAAGGCCTCGTTGTTCTCAAAAAGGCCGAAGTCTTCAATCCGCATGCCAAGCCGGTCCAGCAGGCGCTTCACCGCGGGGATGGGGGCCTCGGGGAAGCGCCAGGGCTCCCCCGCCGCCCAGGCCCCGCCCAGCACCCGGGCCAGGGGCTTCAGGCCGTGGGCCTTCACCGCCTCCTCCGAGGCCAAAAGAAGCGCCGCCGCCCCGTCGGAGATCTGGCTGGCGTTCCCCGCGGTGAGGATGCCGTCCTTCCGGAAGGCGGGCCTAAGGGCGGCCAGGGACTCCAAGGTGGTCTCGGGCCTTATCCCCTCGTCCCGGTCCACCACCACCGGCCCCTTCTTCCCGGGAAGCTCCATGGGGGCGATCTCCTGGGCGAAGAACCCCTTCTCCGTGGCCTCCGCCGCCCTCTTATGGGAGAGGAAGGCGGCCTCGTCCACCTCCTCCCGGCCCACCCCATAGTCCTGGGCGAGCCTTTCCGCCTGCTCCCCCATGGCCTCGCCCGAAAAGGGGTCGGAAAGCCCGTCCCGGAGGAGAATATCCTGGAGGTTTTCCGGGGCCCCCATAAGGAACCTGTACCCCCACCTTGCCCGGTGGGAGAGGTAGAAGCCCGCCTGGCTCATGGACTCCATCCCCCCGGCCAGCACCAGGTGCGCCTCCCCCGTGCGCAGGAACTGCACGGCGTTCATGACGGCCATCATCCCCGAGGCGCAGACCATGTCCACCTGGTACCCGTCCACCTCCTTGGGGATGCCCGCCCTTAGGGCCGCCTGCCGGGGAAGGAGCTGCCCGTGCCCAGCCC